>NZ_JAMYRY010000016.1:0-126801 GCF_040321655.1 Mesorhizobium sp. M0306
CGGCAGGACAGAGGGGGGCGCGAAGGAACTCGGCCTGACATCTTGCATCAACGAAAGATGCGGTTTACGCCCTCTGGTCTTTGTTTTGGGCATCTCGTTGCCCCACAACCGCTGCGCATTTTGGGCGACATGCCCTCTGAGGACGAACAGACCATGCTTGACATCAAATGGATTCGCGACAACCCGAAGGCCCTTGTCGAGGCGCTCCAGAAGCGCTCGTGGTCGGCTGAGGCGGCGCAGTCCACGGTCGACGACCTGATCGGCGCGGATGAGGCGCGGCGCGAGCATCTGACGGAGCTGCAGACCCGGCAGGAACGCCGCAACGCCGCATCGAGGGAGATCGGCAATGCCATGCGCTCGGGCGATGCCGCTCTTGCCGAAAGGCTGAAGGCCGAGGTCGGCGAGATCAAGGCCTTCATCCAGAATGGCGAGGCGCGCGAACGCGAGCTCGACAAGGCGCTGAACGATGCGTTGGCAGTGCTGCCAAATGTGCCGTTCGACGACGTGCCGGTCGGCAAGGACGAGCACGACAACGTCGTCAAGCGCGTCGTCGGCGAGGTGCCGACGCGGCCGAACTGGGTCAAGGAGCATTTCGAGATCGGCGAAGCGCTCGGCATGATGGATTTCGAGCGGGCAGCACGGCTTTCCGGCTCGCGTTTCACCGTGCTGAAAAGCGGCCTGGCGCGGATGGAACGCGCGCTCGGCCAGTTCATGCTCGATCTGCACACGACCGAGCACGGCTATGTGGAGATCCAGCCGCCGTTGATGGTACGCGACGAGGTGCTTTTCGGGACCGGGCAACTGCCAAAATTCGAGGAGGATTTATTCTTCGTTCGGCATGGGGACGGCAGGCTTGGCCTAATACCAACCGCCGAAGTCCCGCTGACCAATCTCGTTCGCGACGAAATCACGCCGCACGAAAAACTGCCGCTGCGCTATACCGCGCTGACGCCGTGCTTCCGCTCGGAGGCGGGCTCGGCTGGGCGCGACACGCGCGGCATGCTGCGCCAGCACCAGTTCTACAAGGTCGAGCTGGTGTCGATCACCGACCAGGAGACTTCGGTTGCCGAGCATGAGCGCATGACCGAATGCGCCGAGGAGGTGCTGAAGCGGCTCGGCCTGCCTTTCCGCACCATGACGCTGTGCACTGGCGACATGGGCTTTGGCGCGCGCAAGACCTACGATATCGAGGTCTGGCTGCCGGGCCAGAATGCCTATCGCGAAATCTCGTCGTGCTCGGTATGCGGCGATTTCCAGGCGCGGCGCATGGACGCCCGCTACAGGGACAAGGACGGCAAGGGCAACCGCTTCGTCCACACCCTGAACGGTTCGGGCACCGCCGTCGGCCGCGCTCTGATCGCCGTCATCGAAAATTACCAGAATGAGGACGGCAGCGTAACCATTCCTGAAGCGCTTCGGCCTTACATGGGCGGTCTGCAAAAGATCGAATCGAAATAATGCGCATCCTTCTGACCAACGACGACGGCATCCATGCCGAGGGCCTTGCATCACTCGAACGCATCGCCCGCACGCTGTCGGACGACGTCTGGGTGGTGGCGCCGGAACAGGACCAGTCCGGCTATGCGCATTCGCTGTCGATCTCGGAGCCGCTGCGGCTCAGGAAAATCGGCGAAAAGCACTTTGCCGTGCGCGGCACGCCGACCGACTGCGTCATCATGGGCGTGAAGAAGATCCTGCCCGAAGCGCCCGACCTGATCCTGTCCGGCGTCAATTCCGGCGCCAACATCGCCGACGACGTCACCTATTCGGGCACCGTCGCCGGCGCCATGGAGGGCGCGCTGCTCGGCGTGCGATCGATCGCCATCAGCCAGGCCTATTCCTATGTCGGCGAGGACCGCGTCGTTCCCTACGAGACCACCGAAGCGCTGGCGCCGGCGCTGCTCGAAAAGCTCGTCGCCATGCCGTTGCCGGACGGCGTGCTGCTCAACGTCAATTTTCCGAATTGTGCGCCGGAAGAGATCGCCGGAACTGTGGTCACTTCGCAGGGCAAGCTGGTCCACAGCCTGTGGGTCGACGAGCGGCGCGACGGGCGCGGCTTGCCTTACTACTGGCTGCGCTTCGGCCGCGAGCCGGTCGAGGGCAAGCAAGGCACCGACCTCCATGCCTTGCGCAATCGGCAGGTGTCGGTGACGCCGCTGCAGCTCGATCTCACCGCGCATGAAATCCGCGATCAACTGGCCAAGGCGCTCGCATGAACTTGAACCACGCTGCAACGGTCGACGAGCGCGAAGGTTTCGCTGCCTTCCTGCTTCGCCTGCGAGGCAGGGGCACAGTGCCGAAGGCGCTGATCGCCGCCTTCGAGGCGACGCCGCGGCGCGGCTTTCTGTCTCCGCATTTTCACTCGATCGCCTGGTCGGACCGTATGCTGCCGATCGAATGCGGCGAGGCCATCGAAGGTGCCGACCTGCAGGCGGCGGTGATCGCGGCACTTGCCATCGAGCCGGGCAACCGGGTGCTCGAGATCGGCACCGGGTCCGGCTATACGGCGGCGGTGATGTCGCGGCTTGCCGCTCGGATCGTCACCATCGACCGTTACAAGACGCTGGCCGAACAGGCCCGGCAGCGCCTCGAGGCACTCGCCATCGGCAATGTCATCGTGCGCCAGGCCGACGGTTCCAACGGGCTGGCCAACGAAGCGCCGTTCGACCGCATAGTCGCCTGGGCGGCCTTCCACAGCCTGCCGCGCTTTCTCCTCGACCAATTGTCGAGCGGCGGCATCGTCATCGCGCCGATCGGACCCGACGAAGGCGAGCAGGTGCTGGCCAAGCTGACCAAGGTCGGCAGCCGCTTCGAACGCGAGGATATCGGCCTGGTGCGCCTGCAGCCGATCCTGCGCGGCGTCGCCGCGGTGATTTGATATCCTAACCGTCGGCCGCTTGGGGGCAGCCGAAGCCGGGTGTTTCGTCATCCTAGGGCGCAGCAGAATTCTGCTCCGCCGCATTCTTCGGCCAACGTCACGGAATGGATCCCAGGGTCTCCGCGACGGAAGCTCCGCTCCTGCTCCGCCCTAGGATGACGAAGCTGAGAGCCTTCCTCGAATATTTTAAGAAAATTTGCGCCTGATTCTACAGGTTTAACCGACCGGTAACATTAACGCGCTTTAATCACACTCAGTTGTACCGGGTCTGTGCGGGTTAGTGCGATGCAATTCAGTGTTTTGAAGGCAAACGGACGCAATCTGGCGCGTGGCTGCGCCGTCCTCATGATCGCAGGCGCTGCGACGGGGTGTAGTTCCCAGGTGGCGCGGTTCAACAGCGTCGACGACGTGTTCACCGCCTCGACCAACAACCAGCGCGCCATCATCGACAAGCAGGATGCTGCTCAGCCCTATCCGGGCGATGTTGCGGCCGCGCCGATCGACGGCAGCCACACCCAGTCGGTCAGCCGCTCAAGCCTCGAACCGGTCACGGCGCAGCAATTGCCGCCTCCGGCTCCCGCCCTGGCGCCTGCCGCCCGTCCGGTGCGCACCGCTGCCGCGCCGGCCCTGGCGCCTGCCGCTCCTCGTGTCGACAGGACGGCAACCGGCACCGTCGCTCCGGCGGCAAGGCCATTCAAGAACGCCGAGCCCGACGCGCCGCGCATGGCGACGGCCGCCGGCGCACCACATGCGACCGAGATCGTCGTCAAGGATGGCGAGACCATTTCCGGCCTGTCCCGGCGCTACGGCGTGCCGGCCGATGCCATCATGAAAGTCAACGGGCTGAGCGCGACCAAGGGGCTGAAGACCGGCCAGAAGCTCGTCATCCCGGCCTATGCGTATTCGAGCAACGGTGCCGCGCCGAAAGTCGCCGACGCCAAGCCCGCGAACGGCACCAGGCACGACCAGCCGGCCGACGCGCCGGAGAAGGTGGCCGTGCTGCCGCAGCAGCCGAAGGTTAGGGAAGGCAAGTCTACCGCGCAGGTGGACGCCTCGGCTGCCGCAAGCCAGCCGAAGGATGGAAAGGCCGCGGCGAAGGTGGCTTCGGCGACGGCCAAGCCGGCCAGTGCCGGCGGTACCTACACGGTTCAGCAAGGCGATACGCTGTCCGCCATCGCCAGAAAGACCGGCGTCGGCGTCGTCGCGTTGAAGCAGGCGAACGGCATGCAGGATGGACTGCTCAAGATCGGCCAGACCCTGAAAGTGCCGGCAGGCGGAACCGCTGTCGTCGCCGGTGCGAAGCCGGCAAAGGTCGATCCGGTGACGACGGCCACGACCCAGCCGCCTGCCAAGACAACGCCGACGCAGACGCTCGCCTCCTACACGCCGCCGAAGAAGGACGCGAAAGTCATCCAGCAGGCCGAGGACGACAATGCGGTGGCGCCGGACGCAACCGGCATCGGCAAGATGCGCTGGCCGGTGCGCGGCCGTGTGATCTCAAGCTTCGGCGGCGGCAAGGACGGCGTCGACATCGCCGTGCCCGAGGGGACGCCGGTCAAGGCGGCCGAAAACGGCGTCGTCATCTATGCCGGTGACGGCCTCAAGGAATTCGGCAACACGGTGCTGGTGCGGCACGAAAACGGTCTGGTCACCGTCTACGGCCACGCCAGCTCGATTGAGGTGCAGCGCGGCCAGAAGGTCAAGCGCGGCCAGGAAATCGCCCTGTCCGGCATGAGCGGCACCACCGACTCGCCGAAACTGCATTTCGAAGTGCGGAAGAACTCGGCGCCGGTCGATCCTTCGACCTATCTCGAATAGAAGACGAAAAGCAATTTGCGGGCCGCCTGACCTTCAGCCCGCCGAGGAAGTCCGCTCCGCAAGGTGCGGGCTTCTTCTGCTGTTAGTCCTTGAGCGGCTAATCCTTGAGCGATTTTCCGAGCCGGCCTGCCAGATCCTGGGTGAACTGCCAGGCGACGCGGCCCGAACGGCTGCCGCGCGTCGTCGCCCATTCCAGCGCCTCGGCGCGCAGCGTCTCGGGATCGATGGCGAGATCGTGATGGCGGACATAGCCGTCGATCATGTCGAGATATTCATCCTGCGAACATTTGTGGAAGCCAAGCCACAGGCCGAAACGGTCCGACAGCGAAACCTTCTCCTCGACCGCTTCGGACGGATTGATCGCCGTCGAGCGCTCATTGTCGATCATGTCGCGCGGCAACAGATGCCGCCGGTTCGAGGTGGCGTAGAAGATGACGTTGGCCGGGCGGCCCTCGACGCCGCCTTCAAGAGCTGCCTTCAGCGATTTATAGGACGTGTCGTCATGGTCGAATGACAGGTCGTCGCAAAACAGGATGAAGCGGAACGGCGCGGCCTTCAGCAGTCCCATCAGCTTCGGCAGCGTGTCGATGTCTTCGCGATGGATCTCGATAAGCTTGAGCGGCAGGTTGAGCTTGGTCGAAGCGTTGACCGCGGCGTGCACCGCCTTGACCAGCGACGATTTGCCCATGCCGCGCGCGCCCCACAACAGCACGTTGTTGGCAGCATAGCCGGAGGCGAAGCGCTCGGTGTTGTCGACCAATATGTCGCGGACGCGATCGACCCCGCGTATCAGGCCGATGTCGACGCGGTTGACCTTGCGCACCGGCTCCAGATAGCCGGGATCGGCCTGCCAGACGAAGCAATCGGCTTCGCCGAGGTCGGTTTGCGGCACCGGCGGCGGCGCGAGGCGGGCGACCGCCTCGATCAGGCGGTCGAGCTTCTGGCTCAGGGTATCGATGGTGCTGTCGGTCATCTCTTGTCTTTTTTGTTTCGCATTCGGGACGTGCGGCAGGCCAACCTACCTGATTTCAGCGGTTTCGAAACTCGTCCCAAGCATTTGTTCGGGCATGATCTTTTGCGAAAACCGAGCGTCGCTTTTCGGGATCACCCTCTAACACGGCTCACCAGCCCGGAAAAGCAGCCGATTTGCCCGGCGGCGCAGTTGCATTGGCAACGTTACCGACTATATTCCGGCCAAATTTGGCGGGGCCGCCTTGCGGCTGTTTTTCAAAGTTCAGGAGTACCTCGATGTTCGTGACACCGGCATACGCCCAAGGCATCGGCGGGGACTCGTCCGCAATGTTTATCCAGATCGTGCCGTTTGCTCTGATTTTCGTGATCATGTATTTTCTGATCATCCGGCCGCAGCGCACGCAGCTGAAGAAGCGCGGCGAGATGCTGGCGGCGGTTCGCCGCGGCGATACGGTGGTCACCGGCGGCGGCTTCGTCGGCAAGGTGACCAAGGTGATCGACGACAACGAGCTCGAAATCGACCTTGGCGGCGGCACCAAGGTGACGGCGCTGCGCTCGACACTCGCCGACGTGCGCGTCAAGGGCGAACCGGTGGCGAACCAGAACGCCAAGAAATAACCGAATTGTCGGCGGAACGATCCGCCAGCACGCCCTGACGGACGACGCCATATGCTTTATTTTTCGCGCTTCAAGATGATCCTGATCTGGCTGGCCGTGGCCGCCACAGTGGTCCTCGCTGCGCCCAACCTTTTTTCCGCCAGCACGCTGGCCAAGTTGCCCGACTGGCTGCCGAAGCGGCAGATGACGCTCGGCCTCGACCTGCAGGGCGGCTCGCACATCCTGCTCAGGATGGATCCGAACGATCTGATCAAGGATCGGCTGGAGACGACGCGCGACGAAATCAGGACGCTGCTGCGCGATGCCAAGATCGGCTATACCGGCCTTTCCGGAACGGGCCGTACGGTGCAGGTCCGCATCACCGATCCCGCACAGATCGAGGCTGCCAAGACAGCCTTGAAACCATTGACCAATCCGGTGGCCGCAGGCCTGTTCAGCGGCGGCTCCATCCAGGAGATGACGCTGGATGATTCCGAGCCCGGCCTGCTCAAATTTGCCGTCACCGATGCGGGGATCAAATATCGCACCTCGACGGCGCTGACGCAGGCGATCCAGGTTGTCGAGCGTCGCGTCAACGAACTCGGCACCACCGAGCCGATCGTGCAGCGCCAAGGCGACGACCGTATCCTGGTGCAGGTGCCTGGTCTCCAAGACCCGCAGCGGCTGAAGGAAATTCTTGGCCAGACCGCAAAGCTGACTTTCCAGATGGTCGACCAATCGATGCCGGTGCAGGACGCGCTGAACGGCCGTCCGCCGCCGGGATCCTCGGTGCTGTATTCGCAGGACGACCCGCCGGTACCGTATCTGATCGAGAACCGCGTCATCGTTTCGGGTGAAAACCTCGTCGATGCCCAGGCGACCTTCAACTCCCAAAACAACGAGCCGGTTGTTTCGTTCCGCTTCGATTCGAAAGGGGCGCAGCGGTTCGGCCAGGCGACATCGCAGAACGTCGGCAAGCTGTTTGCCATCATCCTCGACAACCAGGTGATTTCGGCGCCGCAGATCCGTGAACCGATCCCCGGCGGTACCGGCCAGATATCGGGGAATTTCACCGCTGAGAGCGCCAACGACCTCGCCGTGTTGCTGCGTGCCGGCGCCTTGCCTGCGACGCTGACGGTGATCGAAGAACGCACGGTGGGGCCGGGACTTGGCCAGGATTCCATCCATGCCGGCAAGGTCGCCGGCATCATCGGGTCGATCCTGGTGGTGGCATTCATGTTCGTCGCCTACGGTTTCCTCGGCTTCCTCGCCAACATCGCGCTGGCGGTGCATGTGGCGATGATTGTCGGGCTGCTGTCGCTGCTTGGCGCAACGCTGACCCTACCCGGTATCGCTGGTATCGTGCTGACCATCGGCATGGCGGTCGATTCGAACGTTCTCATCTATGAGCGCATCCGCGAGGAGCGGCGTAACGGCCGCTCGGTGATCCAGGCGATCGACACCGGTTTCAGCAAGGCGCTGGCGACCATCGTCGATTCCAACGTCACCTCGCTGATCGCGACCGTGGTGCTGTTCTGGCTCGGAACCGGACCGGTGAAGGGCTTTGCCGTCACCTATGCCATCGGCATCCTGACCACGGTCTTCACCGCCTTCACCTTCACCCGCCTGCTGGTGTCGATCTGGCTTCGCCGCGCCCGTCCGAAGGAGTTGCCGCGGGCGCCTGTGACGTTCATTCCGCCCGGCACGAAAATTCCGTTCATGGGCATCCGCCGCTGGACGTTCACACTGTCCAGCGTGCTTTCGGTGTTGTCGGTCATCGGCTTCATGACCATCGACATCAATTACGGCATCGATTTCAAGGGCGGCTCACTGATCGAGGTGCAGTCCAAGGCCGGCAATGCCGATCTGGCCGACATCCGCGGCAGACTGACGGAACTGAATATCGGGGAGGTGCAGGTTCAGCAGTTCGGCGAGCCGAACGACGTGCTGATCCGCGTCGGTACCCAGGAGGGTGGCGAGAACGCCGAACAGACCGTCATCGACAAGGTGCGCGGCGAACTGCAGGACCAGTATGATTTTCGCCGCGTCGAAGTGGTGGGGCCAACGGTTTCGGGCGAACTTGCCAAGCAAGGCACCATTGCCATGCTTGTCGCGCTGCTCGGCATCCTGATCTATGTCTGGTTCCGCTTCGAATGGCAGTTCGCGGTCGGCGCCATCGTTGCGACCGTGCACGACGTGGTCATGACGATCGGCTTCTTCGTCATCACCGGCCTCGAATTCAACCAGTCGTCGCTGGCGGCGATCCTCACTATCATCGGTTATTCGCTCAACGACACCATCGTCGTCTATGACCGTGTTCGCGAGGATCTGCGAAAATACAAGCGAATGTCGCTGCCGCAATTGCTGAACAACGCCATCAACGAGACGCTGTCGAGGACGACGCTGACCTCGGTGACGACGATCCTGGCGCTGCTGGCGCTGGTGCTGTTCGGCGGCGAGGTGATCCGCTCGTTCACCATGGCGATGCTGTTCGGCGTCGTGTTCGGCACCTATTCGTCGATCTTTATCGCCGCGCCACTGCTTATCCTGTTCAAGCTGCGGCCGCAGGCCACAGCATCCGATGAGGAAAAGCCGGTGGGCGGCGGCAAAGCCATAGCCACCTGACGGCTTGCCGCAAAAGTGGCCAAGGGCATCGTCATCCGCGAGGCGCATTTCCCGGGCCGCGCACCGATCGAGGCTTACGGCAATGGCGGCTTCCGCTTTGCCGACATGTCGCATCGCGGCTCGCTGCTGTGCCTGCCTTCGGGCATATACGGCTGGGAGCCGGCCGATCCGCTGGCGCTGACGGCAGCGGATTTCGCCAAGCTGTTCAATGAGGCCGACAAGGTCGAGATCCTGCTGGTCGGCAGCGGCAGGGATCTGAGGCCGTTGCCGGCCGCGCTGCGTACGGCGCTGAAAGAAGCGGGCATTTCCGCCGATCCGATGTCGACCGGGGCGGCGGTGCGGACCTATAATGTGCTGCTGGCGGAAGACCGCGCCGTGGCCGCAGCGCTCATCGCCGTCGACTGACGTGGCCGAAAACACCAAAGCCGTCATGGAGACGGTGCGCGCCGCCGACCATGACCGCTATCTCGCCGCGCTCTACGCGCCCGAAGACAAGCGGGACGCGGTGTTTTCGCTCTATGCCTTCAACGCCGAAATTGCCGGCATACGCGATCGCATCCGCGAAGCGCTGCCGGGTGAAGTCCGGCTGCAATGGTGGCGAGACATCATCGCCGCCGAAGAGGATCGCGCTAAGGTCGGCCATCCCGTGGCGGACGCGCTGAGGGCGACTATTTCCGCTCACCGCCTGCCCAAGGCCGCTTTCGACAATATGCTCGAAGCGCGCATCTTCGATCTCTATGACGACCCGATGCCGTCGCGCACCGACCTCGAAGGCTATTGCGGCGAGACTGCCGCAGCACTTATCCAGCTTGCGGCGATGGTGCTCGATCCGGTCGAAGCACCGCGCCTTGCCGAACTTGCTGGCAGGGCAGGTTGTGCGCAGGCAATGACCGGTCTCCTGCTTCTACTGCCGCTGCATCGCAAGCGAGGGCAATGCTTTGTCCCGGCCGACATTTTGGCGGCGGCGGGATCGTCGCCGCAAGAATTCGTTACAGGCGACGGCGGGCCGGGCGCGGAACGCGCAGTGGCCGCGATGATCGCGCTGGCACGCGAGCATCTTTCCGCTTTCACGCAGGGGGCGTCCGCTCTGCCGGTTTCGCTGCGCCCGGCCTTTCTGCCGCTGGCGTTGTCGAGCGCCTATCTCAGCAAGATTGACGGCTCCCGCCATTCACCGCTTGATGGCGCGGTGCGGCTTTCGGCCTTGCGCCGGCATTGGCTTTTGTTCCGGCGCGCGACGCGGGGCTGGCCGGCGGTGTGAAGGCTGATTGCTAATGAGGAAATCCGGCCCGGCCGCCAAGCCGGGACTGCCGGCGGCGAGCATCGGCCCGGCCGAGTAGCTTCCATCACGATGGATCACTCGACCCGCCATCGCGCATCAGCGTTTCATAATCGCGACCGCCATAGAAGATGTTGACGATGCGAACGAGATCGTCGCTGACAACATAGGCGATAATAGCCGAGTGCTCGAACGGCACCGTTCGCAATCCTGGTGCAATGTCGTCGCGCGGCCGGCCGCCACGCGGTGCATTGCCGATGTTTCCGCAACGCAGCTTGATCCTGTCGACGAAATTGTCCGCAGCCGCTTCGCTCGCACCGCGGTTGACGATATAGCCGGCAATCGATACCAAATCCGTGATCGCGCCTTCGCTAAGAACTACGGCGAGACGCTGGATCATCGTTCCCCCTCGCCAACTCCGAAATCCTGCTCTTCACTCTCGTGATTGCCTGGTCCAGCGGAACGTCAGGCCTTGTGTCCTCGATCGAGGCCTTCACGCGCGCCCGGATCGAGGCCATGCGCTCGGCATGTTCTTCCTCTTCGCGCTGGAAAGCGCGAAGTGCCGCGCGGATGACCTCGCTCGCCGATCCGTAGGAGCCGTCCTCGACCTTTTCGCGGATCATACGCGCCATGGCGGGCGTTACGGTGACGGACAGTTTCTCAGCGGATTCCATGGGATTTTGGCCTCGCGATACAAAGTAGGATAATATCCTACTTCTCCGCCGCGCAACGCGCAAGAGCGGAGATCGGCACTATTCCGCAGCTTCCGCCCGGGAAGGCAGCCCCAGCCATTCGCGGCAGTCGGCCAGCGCGCGCGACGTCACGGCGTGCCGCTTGGCGACCGTCTTGTCCTTGCCGCGCAGCCGCTTGCCTTCGATCTTCGGCGTGTCCACGGGCGGGAACAGGCCGAAATTGACGTTCATCGGCTGGAAAGAGCGCTTTCCAGGCTCGTCGTCGGAGACAATATGGCCACCGGTGATGTGGTTGAGCAGCGCGCCAAACGCGGTGGTCAAGGGCGGCAGCGACGGCGCGTGGCCGAGCCGTTCTGCGGCGGCGAAGCGCCCGGCAAGCAAGCCTATGGCGGCGCTCTCGACATAGCCCTCGCAGCCGGTGATCTGGCCGGCAAAACGCAGGCCGGGTCGCGACTTCAACTGCAACGAAGCGTCGAGCAGCGTCGGCGAATTGATGTAGGTGTTGCGGTGCAGGCCGCCGAGGCGGGCGAACTCGGCATTCTCCAGCCCGGGGATGGTGTGGAAAATGCGCACCTGCTCGGCGTGCTTCAGCTTGGTCTGGAAGCCGACCATGTTGTAGAGCGTGCCCAGCGCGTTGTCCTGGCGAAGCTGAACGACGGCATAGGCCTTTACGGACGGATTATGCGCATTGGTCAGCCCCATCGGCTTCATCGGCCCGTAGCGCAATGTCTCGACGCCGCGCTCGGCCATCACCTCGATCGGCAGGCAGCCGTCGAAATAGGGCGTACCTTCCCACTGCTTGAATTCGGTTTTCTGGCCGTCGACCAGCGCCTGCACGAAGGCAAGGTACTGCTCCTTGTCCATCGGGCAATTGATGTAGTCCTTGCCGGTACCGCCGGGCCCGACCTTGTCGTAGCGCGACTGGAACCAGCAGATGTCCATGTCGATCGTGTCGAAATGGACGATCGGCGCGATGGCATCGAAGAAGGCGAGCGCGTCGGCGCCGGTCACTTCCGCTATCGATCGGGCGAGCGAAGGCGCGGTCAGCGGGCCGGTGGCAACGATTGCCTGGTCCAAGTCCGCCGGCGGCAGGCCGGGCACTTCCTCGCGTCGGATGGTGATGAGCGGGTGGGCTTCGAGCTTCCTGGTGACCGCTTCGGAAAATCCGTCGCGGTCGACGGCCAGCGCACCGCCGGCCGGCACCTGGTGCGCATCGCCGGCGCTCATGATCAGTGAACCGGCCAGCCGCATTTCGGCGTGCAGCAGGCCGACGGCATTGGTTTGCGCATCGTCCGAGCGGAAGGAATTGGAACAGACGAGCTCGGCCAGCCCGTCGGTCTTGTGCGCTTCGGTGCCGCGGACGGGACGCATTTCATGCAGGACAACGGGGACGCCGGCTTCGGCCGCCTGCCAGGCGGCTTCGGCGCCGGCGAGACCGCCGCCGATGACGTGAATGGGATTCTTGTCCATGAGCGCCGAAATAGTCGCTTGGCGCGAGGATTGCAATTACACGAATGAGCCGCGCTGTTGCCGCCACGCGCTGCAATCGTCTACTATCGCGAATGGGTGGGAGTCTCGGGGTCTTTGCCAGAGCGACATTTCTGACAGTCGTGACCGCGGTAGGCGGATCAGCGGCCGCCGGCGAACTGGCCGCGACGGCTCCCAAACGGATCCCCATATGTCACGGCTACGGTTGCAACTATCGCACAATGCTCGCGCTTGGCCCCAGTGACGGTGCGCGTTTCCGCTCTATCCTGCGTGCGGGTGCGGCTTCGCCCCAGGCCGAGCGTTCCGCTATTTCCAAGGCGGTCCGCTATTTCGAGCAACGCATTTTCCAGGCCATCGGCATTCGTGACCAGCCGCAGTCAGAATTCGGTGCCTCGCGCATCAGGGGCCAAATGGATTGTGTCGACGAATCGACCAATACGCATGCGTTGCTGGTCTATCTTGCCGAGCGAAAACTGCTCAGGTTTCACAAGGTCGAGGACAAGGCCTCGCGAGGCCTGTTTGTCGACGGGCGCTATCCGCATTGGACGGCGGTGATCAGCGACCGCGGCGATACGGAATGGGTGGTGGATTCCTGGTATGCGCCGATGGGCGGCGCGCCGGACATCTTTCCGCTGAGCCAGTGGAAGGAACGGGGCGTGCTGAAAAGCGGGGCGCTGGACTGACGATAGGGCCGTCCCGCAAAGACGGCTCTCCCCAAAGCAGCTTCGGAGTGCCTAGACCTGAAAACAACAACACCCGCCGGGGGAGGAGGTCCGGCGGGTGTCGTTTTGTTGGTCGATCCTCGGGAGGAGGTGAAGATCGACCATATTCGTCATCGCCGGGGAGGAGGTCGGCTTTGACGAAATTCTTTTCGCCATTTGAAAGGGCGCGAAACCCTTTTTAGAAACAACTTAGAAACAGCGCCCGCCGAGGGAGGAGGTCCGGCGGGCGCCGTTTTTGTGGTCAACCCTCGGGAGGAGGTGAAGGCTGACCGTATCCGTCAGGGTCGGGGAGGAGGTCGACCCTGGCGAAATTCTTGTGGTTAGATCGCCCTGCGAGCGACCATCTTGATCTCGTCACGGACGATGCCGAGATCGTTGAGCTGGCGGTTCGACAGGCGACCCAGCTCGGTAACCGTCTCGCGGTAGACGCGCCAGTTACGATAGTTGCGGATCAGGTTCATTGTCGTTCTCTTTTCAAAACTGGTCGGACCATTTGCGGCCCGAAGGATTAGACCGCCTTGCGGGCGACGTAGTGAATGTCGCTGCGGCTGATGCCGAGGTCGGTCAGTTCACGGGTGCTCAGGCGGCTCAGCTCGGACACGGTGTCCCTATAGCGGCGCCAGTTGCGATAGTTGCGGATCAGGTTCATGGTATTCTCGTTTCGTCTTTCTTTCGGATCATTCCGTCTTTGTGTGCACCGTGAAAATAGGTGGGATCATATCGATTTAAAAGCGCTATTGGTGCATGGCAGCAATGCAAATTGTGCAATGCAACATTAACGCGCGTCCGGCTTTCCGCCCAAATCGGAAAATGCCGTAAGGTCAAACGCTTGGGCGCACGAGCTAAAAGGACGAAGCGAAAGGGGAGGGGCAATGGCGAGCTATTCGTCACGGGTCAGGTCGGATATCGCGCGATGGCAGCAGGCCGGCCTGATCGACGCGCCGACAGCCGATGCGCTGACGCGCGACGTCGAGGCCAACGAACGCAAATCGCTGAGCTTCGGCTCGATCCTGGCGATGATGGCGGCGCTGCTGTTCGGCGCGGCTATCCTGATTTTTATCGCCGCCAACTGGGAAGTCATCCCGCGGCTGGTGCGGGTCGCGGCACTTTTTGCCGTTATCCTTGCCGGCTATGTCGGCGGCGCGGTGCTGAAGATGCGCGACCATGCGGCGATCGGCGAGGCGCTGTGGATCGTCGCAGCGGCGGCATTCGGCGGATCGATCGCGCTGATCGGCCAGATGTATCATTTGTCGGGCGACGAGGCCTCGGCCTTGATCACCTGGGGCGTCGGCACGGCGCTGGCGGCGGTGGCGCTGCGCTCAAACCCGCTGACCGTCGCTGCCGTCGGCATCGCCGATGCCTGGCTGTTCCTGAGAGGGTTCGACTACTTCCGGCGCACGGAATTTCCGCATCTCTTCGTCGTCATGGCGCTGGTGCTGTTCGCCGTTTCGTTCTGGACGCGCAGCCAGGCGGCGCGCCACCTGATCATCCTGTCGGTCCTTTTCTACCTGGTGCTGTTGGTCATGGAGTACGACACGCTGCAAGTCGCCATCCCGCTCGTTGCCGCGTCGGTGCTGCTTTTTACCGCTGCGATCTTTGCTGCCGGGCCGGTCGAGAGTGTTTTGCAACTCGGCGGCAGGTTGCCCTTGCATGCGCTGATCGGCTTTCTCACCGGCCTGGCGATGATCCAGTTCGAACTGGCGGATGAAAGCAGCTACAGCAGCGGCTTCGCCATTGCCTCGGCTGTTGCGCTGGCCGGCATCGTCGCGGCGATCGTGCTGGGCGGCCGCGAGAGCCGGGGGCTGCGCTGGGTTGCCTATGCGGGCTTCGCCTTCGAACTCGCCATCATCTATGTGGTGATGCTGCAATCAATGCTCGACACGGCAGGCTTCTTCCTTGCGGCGGCGGTGCTTCTCGCCGTTCTGGCCTTTATTATCATCCGCATAGAAAAGCGCATGAACGCCTCGAACATGACAGGAGCGGCGGCATGATGACCGGCAAAAGACTGATCATCTCGGCGCTGGTCCTGGCGCTCGTCCAGATCGGCTTTCTGAGCTGGATCATCGCCGGACGCGCGGCGATCCTGCGCGACGGCAAGCAGGTCCTGCTCAGGGTCGAGCCGATCGATCCGCGCGATCTCTTGCGCGGTGACTATATCTCGCTTGGCTACGAGATTTCGCGCATACCGGTGAAGCTGATCGGCAACATTCCGGCCGGCAAGCTTTCCAGCGAGGAAACGTCGATCGTGGTCAGGCTGAAGCAGGGCGCCGATGGCTATTGGGGGCCGACCGCGGCTTGGTTCGGGCAAGCGCCGGTGCCGGCAGCATCCGGCGAAGCCGATATCGTCGGACACGTCTCCGAGGGCTGGGATATCAGCCAGGGAGCAACGACGATCGCGCCGGAGTACGGCATCGAGCGCTTCTATCTGCCGGAAGGCGAGGGGATCGCGATCCAGAACGATATGCGGGTGCGGCCGTTCGGCATCCGCGTGGCGATCGCGGCCAACGGCACGGCGCAGATCAAAGCGCTGGTGGACGGCGACAAGACACTGTTCGAGGAGCCGCTTTACTAGATCGCGCTACGGCCTTGGCAATGATCCTCCTTCGCCAAGGCTTCAGAGGAGCTTCGAGTGGCCTGCCACCCGAAGCTCGAAGAGCGAAGGGTGGTGCGGATGAAGGGACTCGAACCCCCACGCCTTTCGGCACTGGAACCTAAATCCAGGGCGTCTACCAATTCCGCCACATCCGCATTGCCCGGCCAATCCCATGTAGCCATCATTCTGTCAATGTCAGGGCCGATATCGGCATCATTGGCCGGAATGCAAAGATGGTTGAAAATCAGCGTCGCCTGTGACAAAAGGCGTGTCGAATGTGACGGGACGCGACGATCCGCTTCTGCAGAATGTGATAAGAAGTAGGAAAAACAAAGACTTATTCACATTTTGGAGCGTATTTCTGGAGGATTTGTGCCGCGTTGGGCGGACAGATCGCCAAGTCCCGCACCAAAAGCCATTCCCGGCAAGATCATACCGGCAGGCTGTAAACGGCAGGGGCCGTTTGACGGCCTCATTGGTGGAAACAAAGGTTTTATGATGCAGGTCACCGAAACGCTCAACTCCGGTCTCAAGCGCGAGATCAAGATCACCGTGCCGGCCGGTGACATGGAAGCCAAGCTGATGGCGCGGCTCTCCGATGCCAGGAACAAGGTCCGCATCAACGGCTTCCGCCCGGGCAAGGTGCCGGTGCAGCACCTGCGCAAGGTCTACGGCAAATCGTTCATGGCCGAAGTGGTCAACGAGATCCTCAACGATTCGACCCGTTCGATCATCACCGGGCGCGGCGAAAAGGCCGCCATGCAGCCCGAAGTGATCATGACGGAGGACGAGAAGGAGGCCGAGAAGATTCTGGCAGGCGGCGCCGACTTCGAGTTCCGCCTGAACTATGAGGTCATTCCGCCGATCGAGATCAAGGATTTCTCCGACATCAAGGTGACGCGCCAGGTGTTCGACGTGCCGGATGAAGAGATCGACGAGCAGGTCAAGCGTGTCGCTGAATCCGCCCGCACCTACGAGCCGAAGACCGGCAAGGCCGCCGAGGGCGACCGCGTGACCATCGATTATGTCGGCAAGATCGACGGCGAAGCCTTCAACGGCGGCGCCGGCACCGATCAGCCGCTGGTACTCGGCTCCAAGGAATTCATCCCCGGCTTCGAGGACCAGCTGGTCGGCAGCAAGGCTGGCGACGAGAAGCAGATCACGGTAACCTTCCCGGAAAACTACCAGGCGGCGCATCTGGCCGGCAAGGAAGCCACTTTCGACGTGACCGTCAAGGAAGTGTCGAAGCCCGGCGAACTTGAGATCAACGACGAGATGGCCAAAAACCTCGGCCTGGAGTCGCTGGAGCGCCTGCGCGTGGTGGTGCGCGGTCAGATCGAAAATCAGTTCGGCTCGATGACGCGCCAGAAGGTCAAGCGCCAGTTGCTCGACCAGCTCGACGCCGCCTACTCGTTCGAGGCGCCGTCCAAGCTCGTCGAGGCCGAGTTCAACAACATCTGGAACCAGGTCAACCGCGATCTCGAAGCCGCCGGACGCACCTTCGCCGACGAAGAGACGACTGAGGAAGAAGCGCGCGCCGAATATATGCGCCTTGCCGAACGCCGCGTGCGTCTCGGCCTGGTTCTCGCCGAAATCGGCGAGAAGGCAGGCGTCACGGTGACGGACGAGGAACTGCAGCGCGGCCTGTTCGAGCAGGTACGCCGCTATCCGGCCAGCCAGCAGCAGGAAGCCTTCGAATTCTATCGCAACAATCCCGAAGCGCTGAATACGTTGCGCGCGCCCATGTTCGAAGAGAAGGTGGTCGACCATCTGCTCGGCCAGATTTCGGTCACCGATGTCAAGGTCAGCAAGGAAGAACTGCTGGCCGACGACGAGGATACGGAGACGACCAAGGCAAAGCCGGCGAAGAAGCCGGCCGCGAAAAAAGCCGACGCCAAGAAGGCCGACGACGACGCTGAAGAGCCGAAGAAAAAGGCCGCGCCGAAGAAGAAGGCCGCCAAGGACGCTGAATAACGTCCCTGCTGAATTCCGAAAGGCCGCCTTCTCGAGGCGGCCTTTTTCGTTGTGGCGCAGACGCAACGGATTTCACGCATCTGGCGGTCGAGGTGGCGATACGAAGCTTTGATGATTATCTGCGCAGGGTTGCTGACCGCAGCGGTTGTTGGAGGCATCGTTGAGACAGTTCTTCGGTATCGGAAGCGTGATGGCGGCGGCATTCCTGCTTGCGTCGGTCTGCGGGATCGCTCAGGCTGATACGGTTCTCGACAACTGGCGGTTCGACAAGACCAGCGATGGCCTTGTCACCGCCTCGCTTTACGCGACCAACAAGCTCATCACCGGCGGCGGCGCATTGAGTTACAGCCCGGTATTGACGATCGCCTGCCGGACCGCCGGCGAACCGCGTTGGAGCGAATGGCTGCAGCTGAGCGACACCGTTTCCGCCAGCCGAACCATCGCCATGTCGGTGACTGTCGGCCAATCCGGCAAGCTCAACGAAAGCTGGTCGGTCGGCCCGCGCAGCAGGATGCTGGTCCGCGACGGTGCCGACGGCATCAGGCGACTGATTTCCGCGGACCGGCTGCTGCTGTCCTGGCGGTTCGGGCTGCTGTCGGGGCGCGGCAAAGCCGAGTTTGACCTAGCCGGAGTTGAAGAGGCGGTCGGCCGGATCGCCACCACCTGCAACACCAAATTGCCTTGAGCGCGGATTATCCGCATTAATCCATTCAATGATCGAACTCTACCTGCCGGCCGGGTTCTGTGGTATGTAGGTGCCGCAACTCCAGGCAGTGGATATCCGTTCTGCCATTCAAGAGCGCATGCCAGCGGACTAGATGTCGGCCTGTGCAGGTCAGCCAGGGCAAATTGGCGATCAGGGAGGAAATGCCATGCGTGCCATTGTGTTTTTTATCGTCATGTCCGTCGCGACCGTCATTGCCGGCCCCTCGTGGGCCCAGGATGCCGCGGCGGGTGAGAAGGTCTTCGCCAAATGCAAGGTCTGCCACGTGGCAGACAAGGACCAGAACAAGATCGGTCCGTCCTTGAACGGCGTCATCGGCCGAACGGCCGGGACGCATCCGGGGTTCAGCTATTCCAAGGCGATGACCGAGGCCGGCAAGTCCGGCGTCAAATGGGATGAGGCCACGCTGACCACCTACCTTCACGATCCGAAAGCGATGGTCAAAGGAACGAAGATGGCGTTTGTCGGCCTCAAGAAAGACGAGGACATCGCCAATGTCATTGCCTACCTGAAGCAATTCTCCAAATAACGCGGCTCTTCCGCCGGATCTTGGTATCGCAAACAGGTCGAGGCATAGCCTCGGCCGCAATCTGCCGGCAGCGTCAGGTGGGGAGGCGGCTCGTTGCAAAAAAGACATTGGCCGGCTAGGCTGCCGTTCCCATCGGTGGTCGTCTGAATGTCGACTGAAGAAAGCCGTCTCAAGGATACCGGCATCCGCCTCTCGGAGGCGACGGCGGGTGATTTCTTTGCGCTTTTGAAACCGCGAGTCATGGCGCTTGCCGTTTTTACCGCCTTCGTCGGCCTGATGATGGCGCCCGGCGTAATGAATCCAGTTATCGCCGTAATCGCCATCGGCGCAATTGCGGTCGGAGCAGGAGCCGCCGGCGCGCTCAATATGTGGTACGACGCAGACATAGACGCCTTGATGTCTCGCACGTCCAAGCGACCAATTCCGTCCGGTCGCGTCACGCCTGGCGAAGCTCTCGGCTTCGGTCTGGTGCTTTCCGCACTGTCGGTCATGACGCTCGGCGTGCTGGTGGGGTGGCTTGCCGCATCGCTGTTGGCGTTCACCATTTTTTTCTACGTCGTTATCTACACAATGTGGCTGAAGCGCTCGACGCCACAGAACATCGTCATAGGCGGCGCGGCAGGCGCCCTTCCTCCGGTGATCGGGTGGGCGGCTGCAACCGGCGCTATCGGTATTGAAAGTCTCATCCTGTTTCTGATCATTTTCCTCTGGACGCCGCCTCATTTCTGGGCGCTGGCCCTTTTCAAGGTCGGCGACTATGCCGCGGCGGGTATCCCGATGATGCCGAATGTGGCCGGCCAGCACTCGACCAGAAAACAAATCTTCGCCTATTCGCTGCTCTTGGCGCCAATCGGCGTTCTCCCTTGGGGCTTTGGCTTCGCGAGCGGATATTACGGCACTGTTTCAGCCGCATTGGGCGCAGGTTTCATTTGGCAGGCCTGGAAGGTTCTCGTCGCCGACAAGGAGATGAAGCCGGCAAAGGCGCTGTTTGCGTATTCGATTGTCTATCTTTTCGCAATCTTTGCGGCGCTGCTTGCCGACACCATTGTAATGCGAGTGGTCGCGTCAGCCGGCTATTGACACCTGCTCCAAAACATCACGTCGGCAGAGCACAAAATCCCAGCAACAGCAGAATAACGACGCCAAGGCCGAGTATGAGAACTGTCCTTCCATCCATGACCTTCACCTTCGACTAGAAGAGCATATCGAAAAACGGCGTCTGGAGCTAGTCAGGCTACCCGGGACCCTTACTCCCGGCCTTCCTACAAAGCGCGACAAGTCCCCCGCATGAGAGTATATTGATCATGGTGCAGGTCGCGGTTTGCGTGGGCCAATCATGCAGAACGGCAGCACAGTAAAACGCGACCTTACCGGACCTGGTCTGGAGGAATGGTCATGGCAAGCTTTCACGTGATAGCAGGTGCCAGCGAGACGCTGGAACACACCAGAGTTCGAAAAATCGGTGTCTCCGATCTTTTTGATGCGCTCAGGCGTGGGGTCGATGATTTTATGGTCAAGCCGTCGCACATCGTTTTTCTCTGCCTGATCTATCCGCTTGCGGGAATCGTGCTTGCTGTCTGGACATCAGGCAACAACACGCTGCCATTGCTGTTTCCGCTTGTGTCCGGCTTTGCACTGATTGGTCCGTTCGCGGCGATCGGCCTCTATGAGATCAGCCGGCGACGGGAAGCCGGGCTCGATGCCTCGTGGAGACACGCCTTTGAGGTCAGGAGTTCTCCGGCACTGCCGGCTATTGCAGCGGTCGGCATCATGCTGCTTGCGATCTTCATCGCCTGGCTTTTGACGGCCCAGATTTTCTATCAGACCCTGTTCGGCCCGGCGCCACCGCAATCGCTGTCCAGCTTCATCAGTGAAATATTCGCCACGGGACGCGGCTGGACGCTCATCATCCTGGGTCACGCCATCGGCTTCGTGTTCGCCGCGGTTGTGTTGTGCACCACGGTCGTCGCATTCCCGTTGTTGCTCGACCGCGATGTCGGGGCCTACGAAGCCATCCACACCTCGGTGCGCGTTGTCCTGGCCAACCCGATCGTGATGGCGGTGTGGGGCCTTATCGTCGCCGTCGCCCTGATCATCGGCTCGCTGCCAGTGTTCGCCGGGTTGGCAGTCGTGCTGCCGATCCTTGGTCATGCCACCTGGCATGTCTATCGGAAAGTTGTGGAATCGCCGCCGGCCACCAGACCGTGAGCTGAAAACCTGCCGTGCCCGTACCGGCGAAATGCCGGTGCGGGCAGGGTGGGGCAGAGCTTTCAATAGGCGGGGTGGCTGAAACGGGCCTGGCGCGCGTCCTTTGTCAGGTCGCGGAAATCTTTGCCGCTCACATGCACAAGCGTCTTGTGGTCGCCGCCCTCGAAATAGACTTCGGGAGCGTCGCCGAGGCTTTCGTCGAGGACCACCGGCACATCATAGGCAGCGCCGATCGGCGGCACGGCGCCGACGTCGCAATCGCCGAACAACGAGACCACCTCGTCTTCAGAGGCCAATCCAAGGGGCTTGTCCATGACATCCTGCAATGTCGCGAGTTCTATCCTGTGCGTGCTTGGAACCACGGCCAGCGCGTAGCCACGGTCGTGGTGAACGACAACCGATTTGGCCATTATGCTGCCAGGCACATGTGCCGCAATGGCGGATTGTCTGCTTGTCGCCGTGCGGTGATGCTCGACGGTGTCGTAGGAAATTCCTTTCCTATCGATGAAGTCCTTCAGTCTGTTTGCGATGGTCATCTTGGGCGCCCCTTGCTGGTGTTCGCGACGCATGTGGAAACGCCGGCATGGCCAGTCGTTTCCGATACCAACAGAAATGGACCAGCCGTGGATTGTTTCAAGGCGAAGGCTCCAGGACCGGACGGCCTGGATCCGGATTGCATGTCAGGGCCCGGCCCCGAAAAACGCCATTCTGGTGAGAAGCGTGTAGTCCGCTTCGAAGACCATCATCGTCACGAACACCAGAACCAGCACCGGCGGCAGGATGATCGCATATGTCAGCGCCAGCCGTTCCCAGGCCATGTGCATGAAGATGGCGACGATCAGCCCGGCCTTGAGGATCATGAAGATCAGGATCAGCGACCATCTGAGATAGCCGTGGAGGCCGAAATAGTCGACCAGATAGGAGCAGGTGCTGAGGATGAACAACCACGCCCAGACCACCAAATAGAGCTTGATCGGGTGCTCCTGATGAACCTCCGCCGGGGTAACGCCGGTCGTCGTCGCATCATGGGTATGGGCGCGGTCCAGCGCATGCTGTCCCAGGCCGTTTGCGGTTGCTTCAGCCATGTCCTGCCTCTCACCAAAGATAGAAAAATGCGAAAATGAACACCCAGACCAGGTCGACGAAATGCCAGTAAAGCCCCATGATTTCGACGTTCTCGTAGCGGCCCCTCCGGCTGGTGAAGAAGCCGGGCCGTCCGACGTCGTAGTCCCCGCGCCAGACCTTTCGCGCCACGATGATCAGGAAGATCACCCCGATCGTCACATGCGTGCCGTGGAAGCCGGTAATCATGAAAAAGGATGCGCCGAACTGTGCAGCGCCCCATGGATTGCCCCAAGGCCGGACGCCTTCGGTGATCAGCTTGGTCCATTCGAAGGCTTGCATGCCGACGAAGGTCGCGCCGAGTGCTGCGGTCAAAAGCATCAGGACTGCAGTCTTGCGGCGGTCGCGGCGATAGCCGAAATTGACCGCCATGGCCATCGTTCCGCTGCTTGAGATCAGCACGAAGGTCATTATGGCGATAAGGATCAACGGAATGTCGGAGCCGCCGATGCGCAGGGCAAAGACCTCGCTCGGATTGGGCCACGGCACGCGTGTTGAGATACGCGCGGTCATGTAGGAGAGCAGGAAGCAGCCGAAGATGAACGTGTCGCTGAGCAGGAAGATCCACATCATGGCCTTGCCCCAGGACACGTTTTTGAACGCCCGCTGATCCGAGGACCAGTCGGCGGCGATGCCTTGCCAGCCTGGGGGGCGCGGCCCCGTTCGGCCGATGTGGGTCAGTGTCGTCTCTGCCATCCGCCCGTTCCTCCTAGGTCAGCAACCCTCGGCAAATGTCGATTAAAGTCGAAGCCCAGCCGGCCAGAAGAGCAAAGATGGCGAGCCAGACGAAAAGCAGGAAATGCCAGTACATGGCGCACAGCTCGACACTGAGGCGAAGCCGGTGCGGCGGCGCTCCGTTCCAGGCGCCGACGCTCGTTCTGCCCAACCCGACCAGCCCCCCCAGTATATGCAGGCCATGCATTCCCGTTAGCAGGTAGAAGAAGCTGTTGGCCGGATTGGACGCCAGAAAATAGCCGTCCGCACTCAGTTCCCGCCATGCCACAAGCTGTCCGATCAGGAAGACGAGCGCTGTGAGCCCAGCGGTGGCGAGGCCGAGCCTGACCATGTCCACTTGACCCTTGCGCGCCGCGAGCGAAGCGCACTGTATCGCAATGCTGCTCAAGACCAGTACGCCGGTGTTAAGCCAGAGCAGGTGCGGGATGGGCAGCGGCCGCCAATCCGACAGCGCCATGCGCATGAAGTAAGCACTGGTGAACAGCGCGAACAGGCAGCCGACGACGGCAAGGAAGACGCCGAGACCGATCTTTGCGGTCGGCAGCGCCGATCGGTCCAGGGCGACAAAATCCCCGATCATACCTTGCTCGAGCCACGGCTTCGTCATTAGCCGCTGATGGGAAAGCCACCACCCAGCAATACCGGCGATCACGAGCAGGAAAACCAGGATTACGCTCATGCCGGCTCCCTGGAGGGCGCGAAGGAGCCCGGAACGTTTTGCGGTATGAAGTCCTCCTTGGCTCCCGGCACGCTGTAGTCATAGGCCCAGCGATAGACGATCGGCAGATCCTTGCCGAAATTGCCGTGGGCGGGCGGTGTTTCGGGCGTCTGCCACTCAAGCGTCGTTGCCCGCCACGGATTGCCGCCAGCCTCACGGCCATGGCGGATGCTCCAGATGAGATTGAACAGAAACACAATCTGGGCAAAACCGACGATAAAAGCCATGATGCTGATGAACGAGTTCAGGTGGTGGGCCGATTCCGTCATCACCGTCATGTCGGTCAATTCGTTGTAGCGCCGCGGCACGCCCATCAAGCCGAGATAGTGCATGGGAAAGAAGATCAGATAGGCGCCGAGGAAGGTGACCCAGAAATGGAACCGGCCCAGTGTCTCGTTCAGCATCCGACCGGTGACCTTCGGATACCAGTGATAGATCGCGCCGAAAATCACGATGATCGGGGCGACCCCCATGACCATATGGAAATGGGCGACGACGAACATTGTGTCCGACAGCGGAACGTCGACGACGACATTGCCGAGGAATAGCCCGGTCAACCCGCCATTGACGAAGGTGACGATGAAGGCCAGGGCAAAAAGCATCGGTATGGTGAGATGGATGTCGCCGCGCCACAGCGTCAGTACCCAGTTGTAGACCTTGATGGCTGTTGGAACTGCGATGATCAATGTCGTGGTGGCGAAGAAAAAGCCGAAATAGGGATGCATGCCGCTGACATACATATGGTGCGCCCAGACCACGAAACTCAGCGCGCCGATGCCGACGATGGCCCAGACCATCATGCGGTAGCCGAAGATGTTCTTGCGCGCATGGGTGCTGATCAGGTCGGACACGATGCCGAAGGCCGGAAGCGCAACGATGTAGACCTCGGGATGGCCGAAGAACCAGAACAGATGCTGGAACAGGATCGGGCTGCCGCCGCCATGCTGCAACTGTTCGCCCATCTCGACGATCGCCGGCATGAAGAAGCTGGTGCCGAGCGCCCGGTCGAGCAGCATCATCACGCAGGCGACGAACAGCGCCGGGAAGGCGAGCAGAGCCATGACCGTGGCGGTGAAAATACCCCAGACGGTGAGCGGAAGGCGCATCAGCGTCATGCCGCGCGTGCGGCCCTGCAGCACCGTCACGACATAGTTCAAGCCGCCCATGGTAAAGCCGACGATGAACAGGATCAGCGAGACGAGCATCAGGATGATGCCCCAGTCCTGGCCGCCTGGCGTACCGGTCATGATCGCCTGCGGCGGATAGAGCGTCCAGCCGGCACCCGTCGGTCCGCCGGGCGCAAAGAAGCTCGACACCAGGACCAGCACGGCGAGCAGATAGATCCAGTAGCTCAGCATGTTGACATAGGGAAAGACCATGTCGCGAGCGCCAACCATCAGCGGGATCAGATAGTTGCCAAAGCCGCCCAGGAAGAGTGCGGTGAGCAGGTAGATCACCATGATCATGCCGTGCATGGTGATGAACTGGTAGTAGGCTTCCGGAGTGATGAAGTCGAACGTGCCGGGGAAGCCGAGCTGCAGCCGCATCAGCCAGGACAACACCAGCGCCACCATGCCGATCGCCGTCGCCGTCGCCGAATATTGGATGGCGATGACCTTGGCATCCTGCGAGAAGACATATTTCGTCCACCAGCTGTGCGGATGGTAAAGTTCCATTTCCGCGACTTCGGCCGGCGGTACCGCATCTGCAGGTGTGATATCGACCATAGGAACACCTCCGTGCCCTTTTCGGCCAGCCCGACAGTTCGGGCTTGCCGCACTATTTTCAATCCCGACGGCGCGCCGTCGTTCCGGTTTCCTACTCTGCCGAGCCCATCTGCTGGGGCGCGGACAGCTGCGCAAAAGTCTGCTGCTGGCCAAGCCACGCCAGATAGTCTTCCTGAGTATCGACCATGACCACGCCATGCATCATCGGATGTCCCTGGCCGCAGAGTTCGGCACACAGGACCTGGAAGGTTCCGGTCTTGGTCGGAGTGAACCAGAAATAGGTGACCGAGCCCGGGATCATGTCCATCTTGGCGCGGAATTCCGGCACGTAGAAATCGTGCAGCACATCGATCGAGCGGAGCAGCATCTTGACCGGTTTGCCAACCGGGAGGTGCAGGTCGGCCGCTTCCACTACGACATCGTCCTGGCCGTTGGCATCGGCGGCGATCACGCCGAGTGGATTTTCAGCGTTGACGTCGCGGGTGTCCGATGTGCCGAGCTTGCCGTCCTTGCCGGGGAGGCGGAAACTCCATTGCCACTGCTGGCCGACGACTTCGACCTCCGTTGCGTCGCTTGGAACGGTAACGAACCGGCTCCAGACGAACAGGCCGGGAACCAGCAAAGCCGTGACGCCAACCGCGGTGACGACCGTCAGCCAGGATTCGAGCCGCCTGTTCTCAGGTTCATATGCCGCCTGATTGCCTTCCCGATGACGGAAGCGGAAGACGCAATAGGCCATGAAAAGAACCACGGCGGCGAAGACGACGCCGGTGATCCAGAAAGTTATAATGATGGTGTTGTCGATATAGTCCCAGTTTGAGGCAATCGGCGTCCACCACCATGGGCTCAGGAAGTGGAACAACACCGAGCCCACGACTATCAGAACGAGTACAAGCGCAACGGCCATGTCCCGGTTCCTCCCGGTATTCCAAGCGGCGCAAAGCCGTCCCGGGAAATACCAAGTGCATCATAACTTGATTTGCGATGAAAATTCTAGAGCCGGCTGTGGGAAGGGCAAAAATACCATTTCTCTGTGCTGGCGGTCCTTCGCATCGGATGAATGGGATGTCCCGCAATCCTGGCCGTCGAACGCGGATTGTCACCGACCATAATGCGCCATCCTTCTCGGGACTCGTCCAAACAAACTGCCATCCGGCCTCCGGCGGCTGTTGCCGAGAGGCCGGCAGACGACCCATCGATCCGTCAGGCCTAAAAAGGGCGCCGGGTGGCTGCGCCTGCTAGGCGGCGGACTGGGTCGGAGGGTTCTGGTACATCATCCAGAGCTCGATCGCGGCCAGGACGGCGACCAGAATGCCGATCACGACATGCACGGTCATCGCCGTTGTCGCCTGGAATCCAAGCACCCAGGGAGACACGAGGACCCACAGTCCGACGACCAGATTCACCCACTCTTCCCACACGGCAAATGCCGCGAGGGCGGCAATCGAAAGCACGACGATCAAGATTCCGCTGCCGAGGGCGTTCTGCGTCTGCGGGCCTGCCGCAAAGGCGAAGATCCAGGGAGAAAAGAACAGAATTGCCCCAAGGATCAGGTTGGCTACGTCACAGAGCCTGGCGTTTGTCCACTGGTTCATGGCATCCTCCATAGGGAGCGTTTATGGCTCCCGAGTTCGGCAAGGTGGTGCCTGAGTTCGGCGCGATACGCCCGAAGCCGCTCACTCCGTGTCACGGCAGTGCCCTTGCCCGGCCGGAGTTGCGCATCTGGCGAACTCCAGTCAAATCCGGCTATCTAACTGATTTCCGGGCTTTATGTTCCATTGGGCACCGACACGCCTGGATCAATTGATGGTGATCGAGCAAATCCAAAGCTGCCTGGTCAGGGGCGGCGGGGCGGCGGCGCGTAGCTCATTCTGTCTTTTTATCGAGCCGGTGAAACATTTCTCGGCGATCGCAGTTCTTGGATCCAGAGGAATTGAATAAGGGCAACCTAATTGCGCGGGAGGAGCACGGACGGCACAACTATAAATACGCTCTGCATAGAATACTTTGCAACGGGAAGCTCTCGCTTGTCTTGGTTGCCGCCGAAGCTTGTTTGAAAGACGGCGGTTGCCGCCGAAAAGATTTTCTAAATGAAAATAGCCCAGATCGCGCCGCTAACCGAATCCGTGCCGCCCCGAACCTACGGTGGAACCGAGCGAATTGTGTCGTATCTGACCGAAGAACTTGTCCGACAGGGCCACGAGGTGACGCTGTTCGCCAGCGGCGATTCTCGTACCTCAGCCGAGCTGGTGCCGTGTTGCGAGGTCGCGTTGCGCCTGAATCCCAGGGTTCTGGACGGTGTTCCGCACCATGTCATGATGCTTGAACGGGTGCGCCGGCGAGCCGATGAATTCGAAGTTTTGCATTTCCACGTCGATGTTCTGCACTTCCCCATAATTCGGGATTTTGCCAGACGAACGGTTACCACGCTTCACGGCAGGCTCGACCTGCCCGATGTGGCGCAGCTTTATGCGATGTTCGACGACGTTCCCCTGGTCTCGATTTCCTTCGACCAGCGCCGGCCCATGCCGCCCGTCAATTGGGTTGGAACCGTGCATCACGGCCTGCCCCGCGATCTTTTGCCATTCCACCCGAACACCTCTGGCTATCTTGCATTTCTCGGTCGTATCTCGCCGGAAAAGGGGCCGGAAACGGCCATAGAAATAGCAGCGCGAGCCGGGTTTCCCCTGAAGATCGCCGCCAAGATCGACAAGGTGGACCAGTCGTTCTGGAAGGAAAGGGTCGAGCCGCAAGTGCTGCGGCATTCGAACGTGGAGTTCATTGGCGAGATCGATGAGCGGCAAAAGGCGGATTTTCTGGGCAATGCGAAAGCGCTTTTGTTCCCGATCGACTGGCCGGAACCCTTCGGGCTCGTAACGATCGAAGCAATGGCCTGTGGTACGCCGGTGATTGCGTTCCGGCGTGGCGCCGTCCCGGAGATCATCGATCACGGTGTGTCCGGATGGATCGTGGATACGGTGGAGGAAGCTGTGGGCGCGCTCCGGCGGATAGACAGCCTCGAGCGCGCACGAGTGCGGCAGACGTTCGAGAAGCGGTTCACGGTCGAGCGCATGTGCAGCGATTATGTGGCACTCTACCGAGCACTCACGAGCGGCACAGCAGACGCAGTTGACCCCGCAAACGAGCTCTCCAGAAACATCGCGATGGTGGCCGCGGGGGCTGAGGAACCGACTAATCCACATGCAGACCACGACGGCGGCGTCAGGGAGCGCCTGCGGGGTCTTGTCGCCGGGCGCGGCGATTGCGCCAGAAGCCTTTGATCAGCAGCAAGCCTTCCTGGGCCATGGCTTTTGCGAGCGCTGGCGCACTGCCGCCCGGTCCGGATTGACGCGCGATACTTTCGCTGCAAAGGTACTTTAACGACTTGTTTACCATGCGTCAGTCAGGGGTAGGGGGAATTTGGAACGGTTTCTGGGCGCGAACCGCCTTAATTGGGATGATCGGGCCGAACTGCACTCGACCGACACAACGGGCAGCTACCACATCGAGAATGTGCTGGCCGGCGGATCCAATCTCTATGAGCTGGAAACGCGCGAGCTCGGCGATATCGCCGGCAAGGATATCGTCCACCTGCAGTGTCACATCGGTCTTGACACGATCAGCCTTAAGAATCTCGGCGCGGGCAGTGTGACCGGGCTCGACTTTTCACCGACCGCGATCGCCGCGGCGCGGGATTTTGCTGCGAAGGCAGGCACCGACGTGCGCTTCGTGGAAGCGCCACTGTTCGAGGCGGTGGAAGCGCTCGGTCGGACCTTTGACATCGCTTACGTTACTTGGGGTTCGGTAAACTGGCTGGACGACGTGTTCCGTTGGGCGCGGGTGGTTGCCGATCTCCTGCGACCCGGCGGCCGCCTCTACATGGCCGAGGGCCATCCATTGATGTTTCAGTGCGATCGAAAGGCCGCGGCCCTGGAATTGAAGCACGACTGGCGAACGCCGATAGCTCGGCCGCTCGCCTGGAACGAGGAACTGACCTACACCGGCGATGACCGCATCTTGAAGCATCCTCGCTATTATGAGTGGATCCACCCGATCAGTGACGTGGTGAATGCGCTGATTTCAGCGGGTCTGACGCTCGATTTTCTCAATGAGCATGACACGGTTTCGTGGCAGCACTTTTCATTTGCAGTGCGGGCCGGCAAGGATATGTACGGCCTGCCCGAGAACTCTCCCAAGATACCGATGGCCTATTCCATTGGCGCGACGAAGCGCAGCGTCGGCAAGATACCATACCTTGTGTCTCCCAAGGCGATTGAGGGCCACTAGTCCAGGCCAACACTCTTGAGTACTCGGGTCGGAGCGTCGAAGTGTGCAATCGCGCTCGCGCTCCTCGATCTTCCGAGCAAGCCTGGTCTAGCTGGCCTCTCTGTCGGTCCGCTTCCACAGACGAACGCCATGAGATGAGCAGGGAACGGCGGCCGGCCGCCGTTTCCCGCTCGCATCAGATCTCCTCGCGAATGGTCAGCAGACGCTGGATCCCCGGCGCCAGCGCATCGCAATCAGTGGGACGATGGCAGTGGAAATCGGCAGCTGGCTCCAGCCGCTCGGGCCTGCAACATCAGCAACGGTCGGAAAGTGCAAAAGCTCTAAGGAGCGTGAAGGTCAAATTAAACATTGAAAGCTAATGTTCCTCATCGGGTCGACCCGGGAACCTGAAATGGCACTTGAGGAATCGCCTATTGGCTTTTTTCCGCGCTAGGTTCGGCGGCATCAAGGAGGTCGTCTTTTCGTCGGCAAATATTCCGGCGGCGATCGCGCTTGTCGTCATACTTATCAGCGCAGCGTTCGCGGAGCACCAGAACAAAGTCGTCTCGGACCAGGCCGTCCGTGCGGACGTGCTGACCAAGGTCAATCTCATCCGTGCCAAGCTCGAAGGCAATATCAACGGAAACCTTCAACTCGTGCGTGGATTGGTCGCCGCGGTCGTGACCGAGCCCTATATGGGACAGCAACGCTTCGCCTCGCTGGCGAGCAATCTGTTTGGCGCCGACTCGCAATTGAACAATATTGCCGGCGCGCCCGATCTGGTCGTTTCCCTGATGTACCCGATGGAGGGTAACGAGCAGGCGATGGGCCTGGACTACCGCAAGAACGAGCGGCAACGTGCGGCTGCGCTAAGGGCGCGAGACGAACGCAAGCTGGTGCTTGCCGGTCCCGTCGAGCTGAAGCAGGGAGGACAAGGCTTCATTGGCCGCTTTCCGGTTTTCGTGCCGAGCGCGGGCAACACGGAAAGGTTCTGGGGCATTATTTCCGCCGTTGTCGACGTGCAGCGCCTTTACAGAGCGAGCGGCATGCTTGACGACGATCTCGGGATCGACGTCGCGCTGATCGGCAGGGACGCCCTCGGTCACCGTGGTGGTCAATTCTACGGCAATGAGGAGATCAGCAAAAGCGATCCGGTGACGGCTGACGTTTTGCTTCCTTCAGGCTCGTGGCAGCTCGCTGCCATTCCCAAGAACGGCTGGCCTTCGACGCCAAGTAATGCATGGTTGCTGCGCGCGATCATGGCGACGGCCGGGGCCTTGGTTGTGTTCCCCTTCCTGGTCACGGGTCGTCTGATAGGCGAAAGACAGCGCAATTATGCGGAATTGCGCCGATTGTCACGACGCCTTGAACTCGCTCTGGAAGCCTCGGCTATTGGGGTTTGGGAACACGATCTCGCGACCAACGAGCTTACATGGGATGAACGCGTCAATGAAATATATGGCAAACCAGCGGGGGAGCACCGGGGTTACACAGACTGGGCGGGAGCGATCCATCCAGATGATCTGGCTGGCGCCAATGCAGATTTCGATAGGGCGGTGGCCAGCGGACGACCATATTTGTCGGAGTACCGGATTGTGCGCCCGAATGGCGAAGTCCGTCATGTCCGCTCCAAGGCGATCCTTTACCGGGCCGCAAACGACACCCCAAAAATGATCGGCGCGGAATGGGACGTGACTGCCGACGTCCTGCTGAACAAGGATCTGGTTCGCGCAAAACAGCTGTCCGAGTCGAAAAATGCAGAACTCGAGTCGGCCAAGGCGCGCATAGAGCACATCGCGCTTCATGACTCGCTGACCGGCTTGCCCAACCGACGCTACCTCGACCAGGTACTGGAAGACTACGCGGCAAACGCCAGGCGCTCCGGCGGGCGTGCGGCACTGCTTCACATCGATCTGGATCGGTTCAAGCACATCAACGATACGCTGGGCCACGCCGCCGGTGACGCGATGTTGGTTCACGCGTCGACAGTCCTCAGATCGAAGGTCGGCGACGAAGGATTCGTCGCCCGCATCGGAGGAGACGAATTCATCGTTCTGTGCGTGGTACGCGACGATACCAAGCAACTGGCGCTGCTTGCCGATCGGGTCATCAGCCAGATGCGCGAACCCGTCTACTATCAGGGCCATCGATGCCGTTTTGGCGTCAGCGTGGGTATAGCTGTCGACAACGGAAAAGATGTCGAAGCAAAACACCTGCTGGTGAACGCCGATATTGCGCTTTACCGAGCAAAGAGGCGTGGGCGCAATCGATACGAATTCTTCACCGACGCGATGCAAAGCGAAATCGTCGATACAAAGCGGATTGCCGACGAAATTCTCGGCGGCCTCGAGCGCAACGAGTTCATCCCGTTCTACCAGCCCCAATTTGACGCAAAGACGCTCGAAATCGTTGGGGTTGAGGCGCTGGCGAGGTGGCGACATCCAGTAAAGGGTATTTTGGCGCCCGACGTCTTCCTGAGGATTGCAGAAGAACTGAACGTCGTCTCGATCATCGATCAAGCCATATTGAAGCAATCGCTTTCGGATTTCGAAGAGTGGTCCGCTGCAAAACTTAACATTCCACGGGTGTCGGTCAATGTCTCGGCGAGGCGCCTTCAAGACGAAGAGCTCATCAAGAGCCTGCGAGAACAAAATATCAAGAAAGGAACAGTTTCGTTTGAGCTCGTTGAGTCGATTTTCCTGGACGAGAACGACGATCTTGTCACCTGGAACATCGAGCAGATAAAAGAACTGGGGATTGACGTCGAAATAGACGATTTTGGTACCGGCTACGCTTCGATGGTCAGTTTGCTGAAGTTGCAGCCTCGCCGGCTGAAGATAGATCGGCAGCTGGTTACCCCAATCGTCAAATCGCCGCAGAGAAGGCAGGTTGTCTCGTCGATCATTGAAATCGGCAAGTCGCTGGGTATCGAGGTTGTCGCGGAAGGCGTCGAGACGATGCAGCATGCACGGATACTCAAGGGCCTGGGCTGCGACATATTGCAGGGTTATGCCTTCGGCCACGCGTTTGATTCCGAGGGACTTAAGACCTTTGTCCGAACGCGGCGCCTGCGCACGGCCAGCTGAGCCTCGGCGCCGGAGTTTATCGACCCGACCTGCCTTGAGCCTCACGGTACATCCGCGCAACAAAGCTCAAAACAACAAACCTCAAATCAGCAGCAGCGACGCAAGGTACATGGTCCGTCAAATTTCGGGCCAAGACTCTATGTTGGCGTGCATCGGGCACTGGTCCCCGGGACACGCCGCAAATTCGCAGAGGCGACAAAAATGGCTGACCCCGTATGCATCCGTCGCTAGTGGGCGCATTAGCTTTTCGAGAAGGCCGGTGAGTTGTTTTTCTTCAGCCGCGGTGAGGACCCCAAGATAGTCGTTGACCGCCGCGCAACGTGCGACAAGAGCGGGCAATACGGCTTCGCGGCCGGCCGGAGTGACGTGGAGGTGCGTAGCACGCTTGTCTTCACCCTTGCGAGCTTCGACGAAACCCTGAGCCTCAAGCTTGTCGACCAGACGCACCGTCGCAGTGTGCGAGAGGTTTAGCGCCCGCGCGAGCTGCGCGTTGGTGATGCCCTCCCAAAAGCCCATGATGTTGAGCGCAGCTGAGGCAGAGTCGGTTTGGTTGGGGTGACTTTTGAGGGTCGCGTCCACGCGTTCAGCGATTTCGCCAGCGAAGGCGGCAAGCATATTGGCGGTTCTCAAACGTGTCATGGCGGCAGTCTTTATCATGAGGGGTTGACGGCGCTAGCGATTATATGACTTATTATGTGCGTGTAGCACGCACTTATCAAGGAAAAAAGTCATGACAACTTTGCAGAAATGGACCCTGGTGGCAGGGCAGGTGGTAGCTCGATATAGCGTTGTCCTATTTTTCGCGTTGTTCGGAGTGGCGAAGTTCACTGCGGCCGAAGCGACGGCGATTCATCCGTTGCTTGTTCACAGCCCGTTCTTATTCTGGCTCCCCGGACTGCTTAATCAGCAGCTGTCCTCGGACCTCATCGGCGTTGTGGAGATCGCCTTGGCTCTCATGATGGCCTCGCGTCCCTTTACGCCATGGGTCTCGGCAATTGGCAGTTACGGCATCGCTGCCTCGCTGGTGGTCACGCTGAGTTTCCTCGTCACCACGCCGCAACTCGACCCGGCGCTTGGCGCCTTCATCGTCAAGGACCTGACCCTTCTCGGGGTTGCGCTTTGGTCCGCTGGTGAGGCCTTGGAGGCCACAAAGCCGCGCGTGTCTTCGCTTTGAATGATAGCGGCGTAAGCAGCCAGGCAATCCGTCAGCGGACTTCAACAATCGGGAGATGGCAATGGGCACATCCGACACCACCGGCCTGCACGCGGGCCGAGCCACGCATCGCGAATGGATCGGCCTCGCCATCATCGCGCTGCCCTGCATACTCTACGCGATGGATCTGACCGTGCTGAACCTGGCCGTGCCATCGCTAAGCGCCGACCTCAAGCCCACGGCCGCGCAACTGCTCTGGATCGTGGACATCTACGGCTTTCTGGCGGCCGGGTCGCTCCTCATCATGGGAGCTCTTGGCGATCGCATCGGCCGGCGGAAGCTGCTGCTGATTGGATCTACGTCTTTCGGGCTCCTGTCGCTGGTCGCAGCCTTTGCGCGCAGTGCCGAGATGCTCATCCTGGCTCGGGCGCTGCTCGGGATTGCTGGCGCAACGCTGGCGCCCTCGACGCTATCTCTCATCAGCAACATGTTCCGCTATGACCGTCAGCGGACCTTCGCTGTAAGCGTCTGGGTCGCGAGTTTCTCGTTTGGCGGCGCGATCGGCCCGGTCGTTGGTGGTCTGCTTCTATCACACTTCTGGTGGGGAGCCGTGTTTCTGGTGCCTCTCCCCATTACGGCGCTTCTGCTGATAGTCGGACCGGTATTGCTGCCCGAGCACAGGACCCCAAACGCCGGGCGACTTGATATCCTGAGTGCTGCCTTGTCTCTGGCAGCTGTGTTGCCGATCGTCTTCGGGATCAAGCTAGTTGCTGAGGGCGGCAGTGTCGTGTGGGCGGCATCCGCGGTCGCACTAGGCCTGTTGTTCGGAGTGGTGTTCGCAAGGCGGCAGATGAGCTTGCCCGATCCGCTGCTTGACTTGCGCCTGTTCAAGCGGCCGGCTGTGGTGGCGGCGCTCGGCATTAACGTCCTCGACTTCTTCGTTGGCTTCGGAATTCTCGTTCTTGTCGCCCAGTATCTCCAGTTGGTCTTGGGGCTAATCCCCCTGGAAGCGGGCCTCTGGAGCATCCCGGCCGGGCTCGGCTTCATCGTGGGATCATTGTTGACTTCGGCTGTGCTCAGGCTGATGCGGCCAGCTTATGTCCTCGGCTTCGGCCTGACGCTTGCTGCTGGCGGTCTTGCCCTGATGGCATACGCTGGGGAAATACACAGCTTGGTTCTGATTGTTCTGGGAAACGTGCTGTTCTCGATCGGCTCGGCTCCCGGCATTGCGATCGTCGCGGACCTCGTCGTAAGCGCGGCGCCCAAGGAGCGATCCGGCGCTGCCTCGGCCCTTTCCGAGACGGCCTCCGAGTTCGGTGGCGCGCTAGGCATCGCCTTGCTTGGCAGTCTTGCCACCCTCCTCTATCGCACTGCGCTCGGCGTCACCATGCCCGCGGGTATTCCCGCCAATACAATAGAGACCGCGCTACGCGGTATTGGGGCAGCGAGCAGCCTTGCGCCAAGTCTCGGCGACGGCAGCGCGTTATTGTTGGCAGCGCGAAGCGCGTACACGAGCGCGGGGACATCACGTTGATGACTGCCGCGGGGATTGTGCTGCTGACGGCAATTGTCGCGGTGACAATGCTTCGGGGGCTGAAGACGCAGGGATAACGCCTCGCCTGGCCAAGTGCAGTATCGTCGCCTGTCTTCATCGTGCGCGCGCGATCGCGGTGATGCAGGCATTCTCGATCAAATCAGCAGCAGGCCCTTCATGCTGGAGTGGCCTTTCCTGCCGATGATGATGTGGTCGTGAACGGCAATGCCCAGCGGTTTGGCCGTCTCGATGATCAGCTTGGTCATCTCGATGTCGGCGCGCGACGGCGTCGGGTCTCCCGACGGATGGTTGTGCATCACCCGTCGCGACTCAGTATCTGATTGATATTACATGATAAAAAGACGAGACAGACGTTTACTGAGGGCGGGTTCTGGGGTGCGTAGGTGAACTTTATTCGACCAGGTTCACGATTGCTCATGTTCCTTCCCGTTGAGTCGATTTGTCGCACGGCACCTAACGGTTTGCTGACTTGCCCATTCGTTGAGGTCGGCCACGGGATAGACAATCGACTTTCCAATCTTCACGAAAGCTGGCCCGACGCGCAATGCTCGCCAGTTGGCCAATGTCCCGGTCGAGATTGCGCCGCGAAAACGTTCGGTCACTTCCTCCGGCGTCAGATACAGTGGTTCCATCATCTTGCATCTCAAACCAAGTCTCAGTCGGGATGATCGGTCCGCCATAGTGAAGACGGAGACGACCTCCCGGCGCTTGGGGTCGACAAGGCGATCTTCATTGAGAACATCTGTCGATACCGGCGCGTCACGCACCTCTAAGGTGACTTCGCTCAAGACTGAAAGCGGGTTCTGACCACGGTAGGACCATCTCGGGCTGCCGGCTAGAAAAAGGCCGGAGGGCAGGCGCGCCCCTTTTGGCGGTCGTGGCGGTCTGGGACGCCGCGCCCTTTGCTGTCCCCCTAAGGAGGACTACTCCTATTCTGGCCTGGTCCGTTTGATTGGGAGTCTTGATGATAGGGTTGTGGTACCGACTATGGCGGTGGCTTCTGGAGTTGGTGAGGGTTAAATCATCGAACCGCGTTGAGGAACAGAGGAGGATCGCTTGCTTGGGTTGGGGGGTAGTCGGTTTCCAAGAAACTTGCCATTGTCTGGCGAATGGGAACAGGAAGGCCCGATACTGCCAACCGAGTTTGCGCGTGAGTCAGGTCGAAAGCGCATAACTCTCGTGATCGCCGTCGTTCTGGAGACGGTGACATCCTTAACCTACCGCTCCGCGCCGGCGACCGTCGGCGCTCTAAGGAAGAACCGCGTATAAGCCGCAGTCCTGCGCGCGTCCGCAACAGCGCACGATTGTCGCGCGTAGGACGGAGGAAATTCGCCTTCGCCGCGGACGGTGAACGGGACAACCGCAGGAGCGTCAGCATAGCGCCTGCCGCAAGGACGGGACGCGGGACCGACTGTCCCCGTCCGCCGTGGTCCGAATGCTGCCTGCGGTCGGCAGGCATCTATCCACGGGGCGGCTTTCCGGTCCGCCGGGGCCACGTCCCCGCAGACTACGAATCTGGGGGTGGGGAGTTCGAACCTCTCCGGGCGCGCCATATCTTTCAATAATTTAGGAGGGCGGCGAAAACGCCTAAACCTCGAGCAGCTACCATTTAGCAACCTCGTCGCAAACACGACTAGGTTTGCAGTCTCTCAGACATCCGCCTATGAACGCTCTCACGGCGCAACAGAGTTCGCCCTGCGGAGTCGTCATATTGCCCGGTGGGAGGCCGACCATTTCGAAATTGAGGATGCCCAAGTCAAGCAAGCCTGACTTGGTTGGTATGGTTCCGAGGGACGTGCTTCACCGGGTAGTGCCTTCCGAGAACCCATTTGTTACCAACGCGAACGAAATGATCGGGCGCCTGAATACGTTGGGAAGGAAGTTGCCTAAAGCATACGGGTGGAGGTTCCGCACAGCCGACGCATTCAACGCCGAAATAGCGGAGGTAGCAGAATCGGCAACTGATTGTTTGCCGATCAACAATTTCTACTGGCGCGACCAACTTGGAAATTGGGAAGCGTACGCGATAATGAATGCGCTCCGGGTCATTGACTTGAGCCGGAGTTGCGTGTGGGCTCTCGGTCGTCAGGATGTTGTGTGTGCCAGCCTGCTATCCCGCTCAGCGTTGGAGACTGCGGTCGCTTTTGTCGACGCCTCCCGTACCGTCAATGCCACATTGCTTGGTACGGACAAAGAAGGCAAAATAGCTCCTATACTTAATCCGTCCATTAATTTACGCGACACGTGTGTCACGTGCGAGGAACTCGAACGGTATTCCCTGAAGACAGTTTTTTCTTCGCGCTTGCCGGAAGCCGACACAATTTACAATCCCACAAATATCGTCACGACAATCACGCGCATCTCTAAGAGCCCGGGTCAAGCATTTCTGGTTCCAACCTACGGTATGCTGTGCGAAGCAGCTCATCCTAACATGCTTGGCAGGGCACTTTACCTTCAAGGGTCGGAGCGCGGGCCTACGGAAGGAAATGAACTCAGGCTAATTGGTTTAGGCAACGGTCCTTCTTGGCCACTTCTTGCTGAATCAATCGTCGCGGCACTCTCATGGGCCTGCGCAGCTCAAGTCTCCGCTTTCGAGTTGATGGCGGAAACAGTCGGTACCATTTTCAGTCGAATAGGTGCGTTTGAGCGACTTTGATCAACTGGGTTCTTTGGTGGCGGGATTCGGCTTGCCACTTAGTGGGTTGATCGGGACAAAAGAGTCCGGGTTGGGATTCGGCGCGGCGCGGCGTCGTGCGAGTCTGCGGGATGTGCGTGCTGGCGTTGTCATCCATCTGAGCCCAACAGATCGTAGGCGACTGCGGTCGATCGTTGGCGACCGCAACAGCCTGCACAAGCATGTTTGGCGCGCTCGGATCGTGCTGGCCATGGCCGATGGCGTGGGCACAGTGGAGATCATGCGGACGGCGGGGGTCAGCAAGACCGCAGTGTGGCGCTGGCAGGCGCGGTTCATGGACGAAGGCGTCGAGGGCTTGGTGCGCGACAAGACCCGGCCGCCCGGCACGCCCCGCCTGCCGCTGGATGTGGCCGAGCGGGTCGTCGCCCTGACGCTCTGCGATCCGTCCGGCGAGACGACGCACTGGACCGGGCGGCTGATGGCCAAGGTGGCGGGCGTTGGTCTGACCTCGATTCAGCGCATTTGGAAAGCTCATGGCTTGGCGCCGCACCGCATCCGTGCCTTCAAGCTTTCCAACGATCCGAAGTTGGCCGCCAAGGTCCGCGACATCGTCGGTCTCTATGTCGATCCTCCCGCCGATGCCGTGAAAGGGCCAAGCAAAGGCTCGCTGAGGCCGAAAGGCGGCTTGCCGTCCTATCGCTCGCTCGAGGGCGGCACGTTTGCCTTCGCCGATCAGCTTGCCGCCAAGCGGCAGCAAGCTGGCTGAAATCGAGACGTTGCTGGCGGAGGATGTCGAGGGCTGCAAGTCGAAGATGTGGAACACGCCACGCGAGGGCCCCGATCAATTCGCCTATGGGTTAAAGCGGACTGGCAAGTCGCGCGCGACTAGTTTGGGAACTGCCTTCGTCTGGTCAACCGCCTTCGGGCGACAAGGCGCCCCCGCTGCCGTCTAAAGGTCTTCCCAAGTCGTTTCAGCGAAGTTTGGTCAAGTGAATTGCGCATTACTTCGTTGAATCAGCAAGCAGACTATGCAACCATCTGGGATTGCAATCTGAGATGCAAGCTCGCTGGGGATTGGGGGCTATGTTCCGATATTTGCATGCTCTCGCGTGGCTGGACCGCTACAAAGACGGAAGGTTGGCTCACGAACGATCTGATCTGCGAGAACTAGCGCTTACGCGCCGGCAAGTATTGATCGGATCGGCAGTTGGTTCTGCAGGTCTGTTGCTTAACCGCAGCTCTCCTGGGAAGCTCGAAGTTTTTTACGACAGCAACCATTTTGTCGCCCGTCTGAACGGACACGAATGGAGAGTTGATCGCGCGTTATTCGGCAAGAACGCCAAGCTTCATTGCTACAGTCGCGCACAAGAACATTGGATCCGCGTCCTCCGCACCGCCAGTGCGGATGTAGGGCTTTCGACCGACTTCGTCGCCAATCTGCAGGTGATCGCCGGACAATGGTATCTATCGGTTCGGTTTCACCATCTCGACGTGCCGTTACGCGTGCCATTTGCCCCTTGGCTTGAAGGACTGCAGCCGGCGCTGGCACAGGTGAAAGGGATCGCGCCGCTGAGCGCCATCACTGGGTCACCTGTCATCTTCCAACGTCGCGAGACGGTGGTCAGCTTCACACCCGATTGGTGTCTTCGCTGGCGTGCGGAGGAACCGATCGTTTCCGCTTCGCTTCACGGACTCCGCCTCTCAGCGCGAGAGGCTTGCTTGAGTATTGGCCGCCGTCCCGCCACGGACGTACTCGATGTTTTAAGCGAAGCCGCGCCTCAAGGCGCTGGCATCCTCGCGATGCTAAATCCAGAGATCGAAAAGCCGCGCGCGGAGCCCGGCCAGATCGGCAGGCGCGCGCTTTCGTTGACGTTCGATTCGATCCAGCGGGCTGAGTTCGGGTTTGTCTCGCGACCAGATGGCTCGGCCGTTTCTGCCTTCACGGTGCTGGGCGAAGCCGAAGCTGCGGTTACCAACGGCAATGCTGTAGACATTCGTACTGACCTAGCCGGATTGCGTCTTTCGCCGATAGCGTTGGTTCAGCCGACCGGCGTGCGGCAATGCTTCATGACGGCACGCGTTTCGCGGGCCGCGCACTCGATCGAAACCGCGAACCTAGTGCTGTCGGTCGCCGGAAACGATGTCGATGGCATCGTCACGACCTTCAAGAACGGCTTAGCCCCGCCTCTGTCGATTCCGGCCGAACTCCACGAGGCACATGTGCCGGTTACCGGGGTAGACTCTGCCAAGATCACGTTCGTTCCGATCCCATTCGATATCCGGCTCGGCAGCGTCGGCGCGCCACCGCCCGACATCGTGGACGATGGGCCATTGTCCGCTCTTGCCGAACGGGAACCTGAATTGATCAAGGTACAGGCGCGGCGAACGCCCCCGAGGCCTGCCCAAGAAAGCAGGTCTTTGTCGGCGTCGGATGAGGCGGCTGTTGCCATGGCGTCAGGCAGCAAAGGCCTGTTGCTGCTGGACACCGCGCCGTTCTTCATTGCGCCTTTGGACAAGGGAAAGTTGCAGGTCCTGCGCAGCCAGGACCTACTAAGCCTCACATTCGGATTCCGCAATTTCGCGATCCTAGTTAACGGTCAACGCGCGCGGCTGGTGCCGCGCCGGATCGAGCCCGTGGTCGGCCTTCAGGCCGACCAGGATGCGCTGGCCTACAAGCTCATCGTTGAGTTTCCCCCGCAGCACGTTGCCGAGCATGCCAAGAAGACGCAGCTTGGTCTCGGATCTGCACCTGTTAATATTGATGAGCGGGATCGGCTTAAAGGCACCCAAAAAGATACTCTCAAACCGGACACTCCCTTTGAGCGGGTGGTCCGCGCGAGGCTGAGCCGACCTACGCGCTTGGTCTTTAAGGTCAAGCCGGAGAATGCCAACGAGCTCGCCGCCAAGGATCTGTCGATCAAGACGCTGACCGATTGGTCGGATCTGGCGCAGGTGGTGTCCGAGCGTGCGCTGCCAATCAACACCGCGCTGTCCGATCAGATGAACCTGGTCGGCATTGACAAGGGTACCAACCGTGCCGAGGCGCTGGCCAAGATTGTCCAATCAATCCGACCACCGGGCGAGGACGAAACAGCAATTGAGTTTCCTTACCGCCTCATACTTTCCCCGGATAGCCGCGCGAAGTGGATCATTCCTCCGCATGTCCTGGGAGCGCCTAAGGATCCCACGCCGCTTTGGCACGCGCGTCTCGACTCGGTCGATGGCGGCAGGAGCGTGCGGGCGATCTGGGCGCGCGACATCCTGCTCGATTTTTTGCGCGGCAACCCGCCCGCCGACCGCGACCAGAGCCGCCCGGAATTCCACGAGCCATCGACGCGCCCCGATAGGAAGGACCTGACGCTGTCGTTGAGCCGCAGCGATCGGCGGGAGTTGGTAACGCTCAGCTCTGTCTACGCGTTGCCCGCGCTAAGGCGCATCGTGTTGGATAAGGACAAGGCTCTAAAGGACAAGCCGACCGAAATCGGAAAGAATCCGCTGGCAACCGACGCCGCCGGCACGGTCATCTTATTTCCTCCAGGCATCGGTTTGTGGGACAGGCGTCACCCAGACAATCCGACTACCGTCAAAGACGAGGGCGTGTATGTACCCAAGCCCCTGGCCTCGGCGGATTTGCTGCTCACCGCGATGGGAGGTACGTTCGTCGGCGAGGGGCAGTGGGAGCCTCCATCGCCGATTGTCTACGACCCGAGCGATCCCGATCTGGTTTGCGATCCCAGCTTCCCCTGGAAGTGCGACCCGGACCTGAAGGATAACTGGTATCCAAGCCTACGTCTGGAGCGCTGGCGCCACCGTGCCGTGCTCGGTCGCGATATCTTTGTGGAAGTCTCCTACAAGGGATTTCTGTTTCCGATCGGCCATCGCGCCAGTTTGCTCAAGGTGACGGAACGGCGCTTCTACCCGCATCCCATCAACAACCGGCCGACCGCTTACCTGATACAACGGCTGTTCATCCTTATCGGCAAGCGCGAGAAGCAATTTCCTGCCTTCGGCCAGGCACATGACGGTCGGCTGTGGCCGGCCGACACTATCACCATGGTCACCGGTCGTACTCCGGATATCCGCGATCCGGAGGACGGGACGCCAGCACAGGCCGAAGAGAATGGCCGCATTTGGCTGAAAAAACCGGACGGCGCTGATGCAGTAGGTTTGGTTTTCTGGCCACGCGTCGGCAAGGGCCAAGACAACAATTTCGAGTTTCAATTCCGCAAGGATGCAGATGCCGAGCCGATCCGTGCTCCGCTGATTTTTGTCGACAACGTTGCGGCCCACATCCCCGACACCATGAAGGCGCTGGTTGAAACCTACTATCGTAACCTACCGGCCGATCCTCTGCGCCTGGCAAAACACGGCAGCGTGCGCCGCCGTTACGCTGCCTCGCTGAAGGACGGCGAGACCGACTTCGACACCCAAAACTGGGAGCTCACCGCCACCGGCCGTTTCATCGAAAACGTGGCGAAGCCGGGCGACCCGCCGATCGAATCGTTCCGCATGGACGGCATCATGGAGGGCTCCGATCAACCGCCCTACTACCCGGTGATGCGTACGGCGAACATCACGGTGCAAAGCCTGGACCGCCTGGTCGGCAAGCCGGCTGGTGGGATGACGGTTGCTTTCAACGAGCTGTTTGTGCGGCATGCATTTGCGCCCGACCAGAATCCTTCCGAACTGTTCCTTGACGTGCTCAGTCCGGCGATCCAGCTCGACTTTTCCGGCGGCGGTGACGTTGTTGGCGGCTTTGCCAAGCCGAGCACGCGCGTGGTCGCGCTGTCGCGCAAGTTCGGTCCTGTCGGTGGGCGCGGGCCGCAGCCGGGCAGCGGCACGAAGCGCTCGCGCGTCACTGCGCTGGTCACGGGCGAACCGCAATCGGCGCCGATCGGTGGGCTCGACGGCCTGCCACCGACGGGGGACTTCAAGGCGCTTTCCGAAGGCCGCTTCGACCCCAAGGAGTTTCTTGGCGGCGCCGACAAGCTGCCCAAGCTGCTCGGTATCTTTTCGCTCGCCGACGTGCTCAAAACGGTTTCCTTTGCCGGCGCGGATAACAAGAAAAACCTGATCGCGGGCGAACTGAGCGAGAAAGAGCAAAAGGTTCCCAAGCTGCAGGAGCAAATGAGCTTCGGTGGCGGCGGACTCGAGAACCAACTGGCCGACGCCAAGAACGTGATCAAACAGGTCGCGGAAGCGTTGATCGGCAATGGCACTCCCGGCAGCGGCTTGCTCGGCCAGGCGCTCGCCGACATCGACGAAGCGGTTAAGAAGAAATTCGGACCTGACTTTAACTGGCGCAGCCTGTATCCGCGCCTTACCGGTGCATTTGACACCCTGATTGCACGCGTCCAAGCCGCAAAGAGTGCGGCTGAAGGCGGAGCGGATCTTGCCACACTATTCGCTCATGCGTCGGCAGTCGTCGCCGCGGGGAATGCCCTGATCGCAGAAGCAAAGGCGATTCGCGACAACCCGATGCCGCCGCTCGTCGGCGATATTCTCGCGACCGTCGGCAACGAATGGGAAAAGGTCCGCAAGCTTGCCAAACTCAAGATCGACGGCGCCGAGAAGGATCTCGAGAAGATCGCCCAAGATCTGAAGTCGGAGATCCTCAAGGAAATCGGCGCGCTTTGTGGAGGGTTGATCACCGATCCGAAGCTCGCCGAGCTGTTGTTCGGAGAAGCTGTCGAGAAAACCACATGCGACGACTTCGCCACGATTGATCCGGAGCAGGTCTACAAGCGGCTTTCCAATGCGCTGCTGTACGAGATTGCCGGCGAACCGATCGCGCGGGCCCATATGGCATTGCGCTCGCTGGCGTCGGAAATCAGCGCGATAATCAACGACAATGCGCGCGACGTTGCGCCAAAACTGATCGCGCTCACCAACAAAGTATTCGACGCTGCCCTGGCGCTCGCCCGAATCGCCGAGACGTCGGCCGTATTTACGGCAGCGGGTGAACTCGCCAAGTGGTGTGCCGCCGCAATCGATTTTGCCATCTACATTTCCGACGAATTGATCGGGAAGGGACGGCCGCTTTCCGAGCATATCGCAGCGATCGCGACACAACTCGGTACAGTACAGCTGCCGGCGCAAACGCCGGCCTCGATCCGGGCGCGCGTGGATGAAGCCCGCGCGGCGGCGGCGCAAGCCCATGAGCGCGCCGCCCGGGCGATCGGCGAGCTGGAGCAGCGTCGCGCCGATTTGCAGAAGATGGGGGGCGATTGCGCCAAGATCGCCGAGACACTTAGTTTGTCCGGCAAAATCTTGGCGCTGCGACGCGATGCGCTCGCCGCAATCCAGGACATGATCCTCCAGGCCGGCGTCATGGCCAAGGCGCTCGACGATCTGGCCTTGGAGCAGAAGCGTGCTCCAGTGTTCAAAGCGGCAGTTGTCGCAACGGCTTTTGATCAGGATATCGCAGCCGCGAAACGTGCGGTCGCAGACATTGTGGGCAATATTCTGTTCCTGCTCGAGAGCCTCACCTCAATAGGCGAGGTTGCCGGCACGCATGGATCGAAAGAGCAGCCTTTCGAGGATCGGATCAAGCTACTCTCCGCCAGGCTGACAGGGACGCTGGCGCGGCACCTGGCCGACATCAAGCAGGCGATCTCGGAATTGACAGCGTCTGCCACAGCGCTGTCCGGCAGGATGTCGGATCTGCGAAGTGCCGGCGGCGGGATCGCGAAATGGGTCGCCGGCGGCCCATTTCCCGCCGATCTCGCCGCACTCGGCGGCGAGGTTCTCACCTACGCCACGCAACACGACCGCCGCGTCGCGGCATTGGTCCTGCAGGCCGCGCCGACGTTCAATGCCGTCAACGACAAGCTCGGCAGTGCCGCCGCCAAAGCGCTGCTCGAGATCACCAACCCGATGGTGGCCGTCCACGATCTCGCGATCTCCGTGCTCGACACAGTCGCCGATGTCTTCGACACGACCACGGGCAGCGACGAGAAGAGGCGTCGCGCCGCGTTCCTGACCGCGGTCGTCAGCGCCGACGTGATCGAAGCGTTTAAGGACACCACACAGATCAAGGCCGACCGCGGCGAGTTGGCGGACATCAAAACCAAGGTTAGCGCCAATGCTACACGGCCCGAGGGGTTCGCCCAGGCGGACAAACTAAAGAAGCGGTGGGCGGCGCAGGAGCCTGCGTTGGCGCGGAGCATCAGGGCGCTTGCGCGCATCATCGAGAGCTTGGCGCAAGGGAATCTGTCCGCGCTGATCGATCTCGATCGTGTCCGTGACCTGCTCGAAGCCGAACTGAAAAAGGCACTCGCGGCATTTCTGCCGACTAAGATCGAGCAGCGCTTCGACTGGAAGACGGAGCTGCAGCCGTTTCCGCCCGTTTTCAAGATGGTTAGTTCTACAGAAGATGACCTCACGCTTTCAGCGCGGGTGAGCATCGATTTGTTAGACCCTGGCAAGCGAACGGTTGAAGTCAAAGGCGTACTAAGGCCTTTCATCATCAACATTCTAAGCGAACCACCCAACAACTTTCTGACACTAACCTTTCGAGAAGCCCGGTTTACATCAGTGAACGGGGGAAAGCCCGATTTCGACGCAAAACTCGAAGACGTCGCGATCGGAAACGAGCTGCAGTTCATCAAGCTCATTGAGTCATTCTTCTCCTACGGCGATGATAGCGGCTTTTACGTCCGCCCGACGATCTTCCCGCTCGGCATCGAGGCTGGCTTCGAGTTCTCGGAAGATATCGTACCGCTCGGCGGACTGATCCTCTACAACGTCGGCTTCTCGGTCACCGCCAACCTGCCGTTTGAGGATCGCGACGCGCGATTCCGCTTCGCGCTCGCTTCCGCCGACGCGCCGCTGATCATCTCCTATCCGCCTTACGGTGGCGGTGGCTTCGTGGCCCTGACCGCCAACGGCCGCGAATTCGTAATGGTCGAATGCTCATTCGAGTTTGGCGCCATTGTCGGGCTCTCGTTCGGCCCGCTCAGCGCGGTCGGCCGGGTGATGGCCGGCATCTATATCCGCTGCGCCCATGGCGGCGGCACGTATATCAAGGGCTTCGTCCATGCGGTGGGTGAGGGCAGCATCGCGTGCTTCAGCATTTCCGTGAACATCGAAGTCGCCATCGAGCACGAGAACGGCAATATGCGAGGCTCGTCCTCGTACCGCTTCACCTTCAAGGTCGGCTTTGCCGAGATATCCTACGGATTCACGGCAACCTACAAGATCGCGGGCAGTGGCGGCGGTGGCGGACAAGCCGTTTTGTTCGACGCCAGCCAGCATCCCATGGTGAAAGCTGGCTGTCATCCAAACGAGATCTTCTACAAGGTTATCGAGCGAGTACCGCCGAAGATGCGGCGTTGGAAGGATTACCGGACGTATTTCGATATGGATCTTTTGGAAACCTAGCGGATGATCAAAGCAAAGATTGTGGCACGCGTAATCCCCGATGGTTTCCAGCGGGATAAATCCGGCAATGCTTCGTCTTTACGGGTCAGCCTGGCTTTGATGCCGGATTTCAGGGATTTTCCCGGCGGCACCGAGGTCGACATCGAGAACTGGCCAAGGAGGATCTGGGAAAACAGGAAAAACCTGAAGCTGTTTGTGAGCAGCAATCCGAACGCCGATTTTGCGGACGCCAATCCGCCAAAAGAGATCGCTTGGTATGCGCGTGGGAACATCACCGGCAACGGAAACGATCCAAAAGACGCTCCGCTGTCGAAGGAATTCAACGAGGGCCGCGCCGACGCCGCAAATGCCTTATGGCGCCGGATTTTCCTGGGGGATTGCGGAGACTTGGCGCAGTTCGACAACCTGATGGAGGCACTGAAAGAAGATCAACCCAAGTTGCTCAAGATGGAGAGAAACAAGGGTGGTGCTGGCAATGACGCAGTCAGTGCAATCATAGGAAGTCCGATGAGCTATCCGGTCGCGACTCTCGCAGAGGGCGTCGAGGGCCTTTACGGTTCGCAGACCGCTGTGATGCTCCTGTCAGCCGCCGGTCAACTCGCGTTCGACGGCAAGCGCGAGGCTTGGGACCTGGCCCGGCCGATGGTGTCGCCGGCATTTTTCGACACAGTCAACAGCAGCATGTTCGGCATTTTCGCGTCGGATACGCTGACCAATCGGTTGCTTAACGAAAAAACGGAGAGTTCCCGGTGGTATAATACAGATAGTAACGACGAGGTGCCGGAAGACGTAACCGGCCAAGTGATGTTGGTTGGCAAAACGTTGGAAGGGCCTTTGACAGGTACGAAGGCCACCGGTGTACAGAACTACATTTCCAGCTCGTTCGTTCGCCATTTCGGCCAGCAATTCGCTGCTGAAACGGCGTACAATCTGAAGGTCGCTCAGTTTACGTTCGAACTGGACGCTGCCATCAGGAAAACTCAGAGCGGTCTCAAGGTTACAGCAGTTCCCGATATTGCGTCACTTACACGCCGCTCCGAAGTGGGCACGCTGGACCACTACTTCGCGCAGATGGCCGTCGACGCTTCTCCATGGACGCGCGGCCGATTTTCGGAAATGCCGGAAGAGCCTGGTCTGAGCGCGAAGGACCGGCAGGATCGGGAAGAAAAAGCCAGGGCGCAACGTGCTGAGGGCGAAGCAACGCTGCAGCGCGCCGTCGCCGCCTATCACGCAGCCTGGCGACCGGATACCCCCGTGCAGAGCGTCGACGCACTCTCAGACGCCTGCAACAAGCCCGTGGAAATCGCGCGCAGGAAATTCCTGAGCATATTGAGCCATCCCTCGTTGGCGAAATTTCTCGGCTTTATCATCGACGTCGAGTTGAAACTCGGCAGCTTGCCTTACAACTCTGACCAATGCTTCTGGATGTTCGCGGATTTTGGAGACGGGTCGGAAAAAGACCGTCGGGTTACCACCGCAACCATGCTGGCGGATAAGGATGGGGTTAACGGCTTTTTTGGACCGTGTCCGAAACTTCATGCGGCATTCGCGATCAATGTTAGGATCAAGGGACTTGCCGAGGACGACGCCCCGCTCGTTTATGAGCGCGGTGTCTTCAATCTCGCGGCCCCGGGTAAGGATACGCAGGCACGCTTCAGGCTGGTCGACTTCGACGTGGATGCGGCGGTGCAGGCGCTGGAAAACACCGGACACTCACGGACAACTGCGCGCGAGAAAGGTGAGCTGGACAGTCAGATCAAGGTGGCGCTGCCAAACCTGCGTTCACGCGGGATCGCGTTGATAGACAGGGATCGGTCAAAGGAGATCGTGGAGGAAATAACTATAGCCGAGTTCAAGATCGATGGTGGAGCAATACAGCTCTACGCCGAGGATTTGGTCATCGGCTATCGGCTCGACGTCGGCATCTGCGGCAAGAACGTTGCTGAAGTACCTCCGATGAAACGTTGGCGCACACTCACCGACCGGCAAGTGCGATACGACCCCAAGGATATCAAAAAGGAATTCTCGGATTGGCTTCAACACGATGTCGACCGAGAGAATGGATTCGTCAAGCCCATTACGCGGACGGTCAGCAACGAGGACCCGGCCAAAAACAATGAGATCGTCGAGCAATACGTGCCACAGGAGACGGTTGCGGTATGGACCGGCGGCAGTCTCGCGGTCGGCACCGGCGAGCGGCCGCCTGCGATAGCCGAACAGCGCAAGGGCGAAACCGACGAGCAGCTCAGGAAACGCATTTGGGAGCTTCCCAACAAATACGACCAGCTGTTTCCAGTCACCGAGGTCGACGCATATTGCGAACTGGGCGCCAATCTTGGGTTTGAACTGGCCAAGAAGCCCTCCGAGGGTGGCGGGATTCCACCGCTTCGCTTTGGTCGCCGCTACTGGTTGGGCGCCCGTCTGGTATACGCCAACGGCGGCAGCATCTCGCTGCCGACGGCGGCGCAGTTATTCTACACGCGCGTGCCCCAGAACGGGAAACCCGGGACCACAGCGGTCGGCGGCAGGGAAGCGGAGGAAGGCTTTCTGTACATGCGCGGGGAACGCGCTGGCGCGCCTGTAGTTCTGCTGCCGCCCGATGATCCGTTGGTCGTTAAACAGCCCAGCGAATTGCGCGGAGAGCAAGCCATGACGGTGATCCTCCGCGAGGTCGGCGCGCGGGCCACGCGGTATCTTGTGCCCCCGCGCTCGACCTTCGATTTGGCAGAAGCACACGGTCAATTTGACCAGAGCTACGCGCAGCGGCCGCCTGGCGCGTTCAACCAGTATCACCGAATTTTAACCAGCGGAGAGTTTCCGAACGCGCGACCGAACAAAGACAAGAAGGGCGGAACAAATCCCGGCCAGGTGCTAAAGCCCGGAGGCTCAGAGGATGCCCTGCCGTATTATCCTGATCCGCTCGCACGCGAATGTCACGTGCGCGTATTGCAGCACGATGCGCCCATCGACGACAGCGTGGAATGTAAGACGCTCCACTTCTACGAAAAGGCGACTGACGCCGTTCACAAAGCCCGTCCAGTCCGCATCAAGGTCCGCACACTCTCTCCGCCGGCGGGTCAACCGCTTCACAAGATCACCTTGCTCGACAAAGAGAACCCGCCTGCCGTTCAGCTCGAAATCGGTCCAGGGGCGGATATCGACCTTCTCCTTTGGTCCGGTACCGACCAGGAAAACGACTTAGCATCGTTGCGGCCTGTGGCCTCCGGCTTGAAAATCCTTACGCAACTTCAGACGGGCCTGAAAAACCAGATCAAGGAAGATGCGACGTCGCCTGCTGCGCACTCGAAGGTCGCAGCAGCCTTGTCGAACGTTGTCGAATTCTTCCAGAAACCGACGACAGCCCGGGTGTCCGAACTGGTCGCGGGGAAGATGCCGTTGGTGGAGCTGTTTCAACAGCAGTGTGGTCCAGTGCCGACGATCACCGACCAGCGTCGTTTGCGCGTGGTCAATCCCGTGAAGAGGCCGATAGACGCACCGCGCGTCAAAGAGGTCAGCGTGAAATGCGAGGACGATGCGGTTGAACGCGCTGGGGTCGCGGCCCTTCGCGCCGTCCGGGTAAAACCTCTCCCTGAGGCTGAGCAGTCAGCGGATCATTGGGCCAAATACGTCGCTGCGAACGTCGAGTCGCCGCTCTGTTATCCAAGCGAAGAAGACGCCAGCCAAACCTTTTTTGTTGGTACTGCGCTGGTTCATCGGGCATCGACCGGGAAGCTGCGTTTCGAGGCTGTCTGGCGCGAATACAAGGACGACGTAACGCTAAAAGATGGGGCGTTCGTTCATGTGCCGAGCAGCGCAGGCCCAGCAATCTTCAGCGTCGATAAGATCGTTCGCGACGATGGGCGCGCAGGCCTCTCGGATCTTTCGCTGATACGCGACGAAACGGGCGGACTTCGTGGCTTGAAGATCGATTTCCCGGACACAAAAGCGCGCCGCGTCACCTTTGGTCTGCACGGAATCTCGCGCTTTACAGAGTTCTATAAGCCCGCAAAACCGGCAGCCGATGCTAAAAAGGGCGATCCGAAACCCGAGGACTTCGAGAAGCGCGACTCCGCTCGTGATGTTACCCTTTGGGTCCCTTCAACGGCACGTCCGGCGTCTCCCGTCGTCGATCGAATCCTTCCGGTATTTCGATGGGATATCGATCCTAGGAAGAACAAGATTACCTTTACCCGCAACGTGGATCTGCGAGTGTATCTCAAGCGGCCGTGGCACAGTTCCGGCGAAGGCGAGCGCCTTGCCGTTATCTGCTGGCCGCCTAATTTGTTCAGCGATGCCACTGCTGACGAGGTCGCCAGGTGCACGTTGCTTAATCGGGCGGCGCCCAACGTCATCAATCCCAAGGAAGAATTTTTGACCCGCTGGGGGGCTGATCCGATTCATCTTTCCGGCGACCTCAGCGATCTCATCCCGGCCGACCAGTTTGTGTCCGCCGAGTCCCGCGTAGCGAATCTCCCGCTGCAGTTGCGCCACCGCGATGCCGACCTTCCTGGCGGCATTCCTCAGCTGGACATCGACAAGGGTTGCCCCAACGATCCGCCAGATCCGGCCCAACCGCTGAAAGCGCAGGCCGCGGATCCGGACACCGTTCGCGTCGCGATCGCCACATACACGCCCAAGCTCGACGCCCAGCGCGGTGACGTCTGGTACAGCGACCTTCCGATCACTCCGGGCGAGTCCTATTTCCCGTTCATCCGCCTCGGATTGGCAAGGTATCAGCCGAATTCGAGTGAGACGAGATTGGCGTTGTCGTATCCCGTCGCCGAATGGGCGCAAATTCCGCCGCAGCGCAAAGCGATTGTCGAGTTCGTCGACAAGCGCAAGATACTCGTTACTGTGACAGGGATTGGCTATCACGAAAGCCAAGGCGATGAGATCCCTGATGAACGGCATCTCATGGATCGTCCCAGGCTTCGCATCCGCGTCTGCCGCGCAGTGAAAACGGATGGCATACCGTCGAAGGGGAAAGACGTCGATTATATGCCGCTATTGGTCAACGGCAAACCACTCGAGTATCCCAAACTTGTGCCGAGCCTGAGCGGCAACACCGTTACCTGGTTGCAAGAGATCACCCTGCCGCAAACGAGTAAGCAGGAACGCTACGCGGTTATAGTCGAGGAAACCGAGGTGATGGTGGCGGACGGCGACGTCATCGGCGACGTCGTGACCGCCGAGCGAGGCCCCATGTTCGCGTGCACGATACCGTTCAGGTCCCCGCACAACATGGGTTCTATACTGAGAGATGGCAGCTCTGATGAAAGCTTCGCACAACTCGCTCCAGCTGACAGCTGAGATCCTGACGCAATCTTGCGTATCCCGGCTGTACGAACGGATTTGCCCTCATTTCGGGTCGGCTGTCCAGTAATAGCAATAGCGCTCGACGTTTCCGGGCAAATCCTTGTAGTTGCCCCAATTTGCAAAGGCGGGAAGCGTGATCTCGTGCATCGCGACGGTCCAGCAGTCGTCTACCCTGTTCTTGACCTCCGCCTTCAGGGCCGTGAAATAGTCTCGCAGCGCCTGTACGTCCGATTTCGACGCCTCGCCGACACCTCCATAGCGGCTTCCGAGCACAAGTTTATCCCAGTCCGGATCGTCATATACTGTCTTCAGCGAAACCTCCCAGTCAGGGATCCAACTGCGCTCCATTTTCCCCGCGGGCAGCGTTTTGAGCGGGATGAAATCAACGGCAAACAGCACCTTGTCGGTCTTGAGCAACACGACCAGCATGTCGTTGGAATAATTGCGTCCTACATCTTTGACGATGAATTTTTTTCCACCAAGGTCGAATTCGAAAGGTGTGCCTTTGTCTACCGTCTGGTCCGGCATAACGGTATCAAAACTGGCGGGATCGTCGAGCTTCTTCTTCTCCAGTAACTTTTTTGCTTGAGCATGAGCGACGAACTTCGCGCCCTCATCCTTGAACAATTGCCCCCCGCCGCTTCGTTCCGGGTCACTATGGCTATAAATGACGTACTTGATGGGATTGCTTGTTATTTTCTTGATTTCGGCCAAGTATTTCGCCGCTGTCCCGGGACTTTTGTGGCTCATCGGGTCGGTCACAACCACACCATCAGTCGTGACAACAAAGAAAGCAAGTTGGTCCTTGTGACGGAAAATGTAGGCGTCCGGGACACCCGTGACTGGCACGGTCTCATAGTCCGCGGCCTTGGTTGGTTGCGTGAGCATCCCTAAAACCAGTGCCAAGCAACATACCGTCGCGAGCGCTAACCTCGCCCCGAGCTTTGACCACATTTCAGGCCCCGTCTTCAACGTTTCAAGCCCACCGGTCTTACCCACGTCACCTTAATTGGCGCTCGGCACGGAAGGCAAACCAAAACACCCATATCATATTTTCATTGGCGGACCCACTAGATCTGAGATAACTAAGATCGCTCTTGAATTGCGTGCTAAACCAAGATGTAGCTATGATTTAGTGACAAGCAATGGGGGGGGGTCATGTTAACGCGATTGATGGTGGTGGTACTATTTGGCTGTTGCGCAACAGAGGTGCGGGCCGAGTTTAAGCTGACGCAGATTGAACGATCGGCATCTCTTGCGCCATTTATAGTCGGCGGTGCGCCGGCGGACCCTGATCTCTGGCCTGCGACCTTGATTTTCGACGCACCGAACCGCTGTACGGCGACAGTCGTTGGACCCAAAGCAATCTTGACTGCTGCACATTGCCTTGACGGAAGTACAAGCGGCGAGGCGCTAATCAACGGTCAAACACTGGCCCTGAAATGCCAAACGAATCCAAAATATCCAGCAGACACAACCGCTGACATTGCAATGTGTGGAGCGTCCAGCACGATTACTGCGCCCAATCTCAAATACGAGGTCCTAAATACCGACGCTGCAACAGTAAAGGCAGGAGACAGCATCGTTCTTCTCGGGTACGGCTGCTTAGCTGAAGGTGGGCCGGTGAGCGATACATTGTATGTAGGGAGCGCGACCGTAAAAAAGATACCAGTAAAATTCAACCGGTACGAAGTGCAAGGCGGCGCGAAACTATGCGGAGGTGACAGTGGGGGAGCGGGGTACGTCATGTTGGATTCGACGACACGCATCGTGTTCGGTGTGAACGAGTCCCAGGTACCGGGCACGAAAACTTCATATCTCAGCAGTGTGTCAACCGCTGACGATGCGAGCTTTATAAAGCTTTGGGGCGCCACGACCGGCAACAAAATCTGCGGATTGGATGGCGGCCTTGCGGACTGCCGTCAATAGCGGTGATCCATCAAGATGGCGAGTTCGGTATGTCGGCTTAACTCGACTTCGCTATCCTGAGCCAGCCGGAAATGTCCCGACAGCTTCGGGTCTAGGGTCAGCTTCCATTTTCCCGCTGGAAACAACCGCGCAAAGAAGCCAGGGCGGTAGGTGCGCGAGCGGCCAGATAGCAATTTGGTCAAGGCCACATTCGATACGCTCGGCAAATAAGAGATCCCGACGCCCGAACTATCACGGAGAGATTGAGATGTTCCAAATCACCGTGGAAGGCCACGTTGAATTGCACGCTGGCTTGCGGTGGCGTGGCATTTGCCGCTCCAGCGTGGTCCTTGCTACTGGCGCGCACTTGTCGTGTCCTTGGGTTTCGGTTTTTGCAAGAGGGTGGCTGGATACTGGCCTTTAAGCCCGTCGGCCGAGTGTGATTGCTTGGGCCTTCTCGGCGGCAGCGTGATCAATACAGTGACCTTTGTCGCCACCTCTTCGAGGGTAGCGGTGAGACGGTTCAACTGTGAGGCGGTTGCTACGAGCTCCGGGCCGTAACGGGTAACGAGATATTCTCGGTTCTGGCTGAGGGACTGAAGATGCTTGGCGGTTTTGGCGCGAACGCTTAGCCCCGCCTCCAAAGCGTGTTCCGTCCGCGCCGACAGGTCGTGCCGCATGCTGCGGATCTGATTGGGATTGAGCCCAAAGTGGAGCAAAAGTGCGGTCAGATAGAGTTCGATCGCATGGATTGCCGCCATTCTGAACGGCGCTCGGGTAAGCGGCTTGCCGGGTCGGCTGAGCTGAAGGAGAAGGCTTGCTGCTTTGCGGTATTCTTCCGCCAGGGCGTGAACCTGCTGTGGGGATGCTAGCTCACCAGGATATTTTTTGGGTTCTTCGAGCGTCATTTAGCGCAATATAAAGACGCTACGGGAAGATTTCGTAAAGGGGAAAACTGTTCTTCGGCACGCTCGCAATTGCCCCGCTGCCACTAATCTGCGTAGACATTGTTTATGCTAAAAATCGGCTCCGAACTACAGTTGAGTGCCTCCGACCTGGTCGGCCACTTGAACTGCGGCCACCTGACGGCGCTTGACCTTCAGGTTGTGGACGGCGCACTTGAGAAGCCGAAGATCTGGGACCCGCTGCTGGAGATTCTGCAGCAGCGCGGCGCCGCGCACGAGGCGGCCTACGTCGATCATCTGCATGCGTCCGGCCTTAATGTCGCGGTCATTGCAGGTAAGGGGATCGATGACGGCTCAGTGGCCGCCACGATCGAGGCGATGCGCGCCGGCGCGCAGATCATCGTGCAAGCCGCGCTGCGCGCGCCGCCCTTCACGGGCCGGGCCGACATCCTTCGGCGCGTCGAGACGCCAAGCGATCTCGGCACATGGTCTTACGAAGTCATCGACACCAAGCTCGCCCGCGAAACCAAGGGCGGGACGGTGCTGCAGCTCTGCCTCTATTCTGACCTCGTCGGGCAGGTGCAGGGCCTCGTGCCAGAATACGCCTACGTTGTCGCGCCCCTTACAGACTTCGAGCCGGAGGCCTTTCGGGTCAGCGACTATGCCGCCTACTACCGCAATGTCCGGGAACGCTTCGTCGCGTCCTTGAACGGAAAGGGCGCCGCCTATCCGGAGCCGGTCGCTCATTGCGATATCTGCCGCTGGCGCGGCCGATGCGACGACCGGCGCCACCAGGACGATCACCTCTCCCTTGTGGCCGGGATCACGGCCGTGCAGCGCGGCGAGCTCGTCGGCCACGACGTGGCCACCATGGCTGCGCTGGCCGAGCTCCCCCTTCCGCTGCCGTGGAAGCCGGAGCGTGGCGCCGCTTCGTCCTACAATCGCATCCGGGAGCAGGCCCGGATCCAGGTCGCGGGGCGCGCGGCCGGGCAGGTCCTGCATGAAGCGCTGCCGATAGAACCGGGCTTTGGCCTGTGCCGCCTGCCGGTGCCGGACGACGGCGACATTTTCTTCGATCTCGAGGGCGACCCCTTCGTCGGCGAAGGCGGCCTCGAATATCTCTTCGGCTATGCCTTCAAGGACGCCGACGGCGCGCTCACCTACGTCGCCGACTGGTGTCTCACGCCGCCCGACGAAAGGGCCGCCTTTGAACGCTTCGTCGATTTCGTGATCGAGCGGCGAGCGCACCATCCCGGCATGCACATTTATCATTACGCGGCCTATGAGGTGGGCGCGCTCAAACGCCTGATGGGGCGCTACGCAACGCGCGAGGAAGAGATCGACACGCTGCTGCGCGGGCAGGTCCTGGTCGATCTCTACGCGGTGGTCCGCCACGCCATCCGCGCCAGCGTCGAGAGCTATTCCATCAAGAAGCTGGAGCCGCTCTACGAATTCGTACGCGCGGTGTCGCTGCCCGATGCCAACTATGCCTTGAGCAAGGTCCAGGCCCGCCTGGAGCTCGGAGATGCAGGCGGCATCAATGCGGAAGATCGGGCCGTCGTGACGGGCTACAACCAAGATGACTGTGTCTCGACGGAGCGGCTTCGGGACTGGCTGGAGCGCCTGCGGACTGACGCGGTCGCCTCAGGCGTGGAGATTCCCCGACCGGCTCCACCTGGAGAGGGCGCTCCGCCGGATATTACAGCCTGGCAGGCACGGATCGATGCAGTCGGGGCCAAATTGACCGATGGCATTCCCGTGGACTCCGCAGAGCGCAGCGCCGAGCAGCAGGCGCTCTACGTGCTGGCGAACGTGCTCGACTGGCATCGCCGGGAGGAGAAGGCGATCTGGTGGGAATATTTCCGGCTGGCGGCGCTGTCCGCGGATGAGCTGGAGGATGAGCGAGCAGGCATCGCCGGCCTCGAGTTCGTCGATACCGTGGGCGGAACCGCCAAGGCCCCTGTCCACCGCTATAGATTCCCCCCGCAGGACGCGGAGTTTCGCGGCGGCGAGGATTTGCGCAGCGTCGGCGGCGAGCGCTTCGGCAAGGTCGAGGCCGTCGATCTGGAACATCGCTTTATCGACATCAAGAAAAGGGGCGACACTGCCGGTCTTCACCCCGAAGCGATCTTCGCCCATACCTACATCGACACGACTGTCCTGGCCGAGTCCCTGGTGCAGATCGGCGAGTGCGTGGCCGATCATGGCATCGGCGGTCCCGGTGCCTACAAGGCGGCTCGCGATTTGCTGCTGCTGCGGCCGCCCGATGCCTGCGGCGCGGCGCTGCGCCAGCCGGGCGAGAGCCCGGTCGATGCGGCCTGCCGCCTCGTCCTGGCCTTGCAGGGCGTGCTCGCCATCCAAGGACCGCCTGGCGCGGGCAAGACCCATACCGGCGCCTACGCGATCCTTGCGCTGGCCAGGGCCGGCCTTCGCGTCGGGGTGACCGCCAACAGCCACAAGGTCATTCGCAACCTGCTCGCGAAGGCCGCCGAGGAAGCAGCGAAGGAAGACTTCGACCTGCAGTCCCTGCACAAGGTCACGGATGCGGAAGACAATGTCCCGCACCTCACCTTCACCACCAAGAACCCCGAGGCCCTCGGCGCCTTTGCAAGCGGCTACCACGTGCTCGGCGGCACGGGGTTCCTGTGGGCCCGGCCCGATGCCGCTGGCCTCGTCGACGTGCTGTTCGTGGATGAGGCCGCGCAGATGTCGCTCGCCAACGTGCTTGCCATATCGCCGGCCGCAGCCAGCCTTGTCCTCCTTGGTGATCCGCAGCAGCTTGAGCAGCCGATGCAGGGCTCGCACCCCGAAGGTACGGAGGTCTCGGCCCTCGACCACCTTCTCGGCGGACGGCAGACCATCGCCGACGACGAGGGCCTATTCCTAGAGCAGACCTGGCGCCTCCACCCCGACATCTGCCGGTTCACCTCCGAGCTGTTCTACGAAAGCCGACTCCTCCCCCGTCCCGATCTCGAGAACCAGGCCATCCTGATGGACGGCCCGCTTGGCGGGAGCGGCCTGCGCTATGTCGCGGTGCAGCACAGCGGCAACCAGAATTCCAGCCCGGAGGAAGCCGACCGTATCCGCAATATTGTGCTGGGGATCCTTGCGTCAGGTGCAGGTTTGCGCGACCGCGAGGGCAACGAGGCGTCGCTCACCCTGGAAGACATCCTGGTTATCGCGCCCTACAACGCCCAGGTCTTTGAAATCCAGGCGCGCCTCCCCGGCGCGCGGGTAGGGACGGTTGACAAGTTCCAGGGGCAGGAGGCGCCCATCGTGTTCTATTCCATCACGACATCCAGTCATGCCGACGCCCCGCGTGGCATGGAGTTCCTCTACAGCGCGAACCGCCTCAATGTCGCCACCTCCCGCGCCAAGGCCCTGTGCATTCTCGTGGCCAATCCGGATGTATTCGAGCCAGAATGTCGTACCCCGCGGCAGATGCAGCTCGCCAACGGCTTCTGCCGCTATCTAGAGATGGCCGAGGTGGTCGATCCATAAGTTCCCTGTAAAGATGATGGATTGGACAGATAGGTTATAAAAAACAAGTAGTTAGATTGCGACGTGCACACGCGGTGCACGCAAGTTTTCCCCTTTCTTTCGTTTCTGTTTCGGCGAAGAGGTGCGCCAGGGCATGCTGGCAACCGACGATTAACGAGGTCGTAGCCGCCTTTGGCCCCGCGACCGCCTGAGTTCGTGGCAAGACGCCAAGGCGCGACAGGGGATGAGGCCTGCTAGGTGTCGGAGAGATTGCTTCTTAAGGCTTGGGCAATAGGGCAGGGGTGCCTGAAGCTGCCGCGCTCCGAAGGCGAAGGCTCCGCGGTCTAATCGCGGCGGGTGCGCCAAGCCTCCAAACTACGAATCTGGGGGTCAGGAGTTCGAATCTCTTCGGGCGCGCCATTCCATCCAATTGAAATCGTTAGTGATTTTTGCAGTAAGCCGACTGCGGCACCGGCTTAATTTTGAGAATTCAGCCGGTTTTTCAGCCGGTTTTGGAGGAACGGACACTCCTTCGAGCCATGTAGCGGCATGGCGCACGCGCGGCCGGGAGGGATGAGGAGTTCAATACGAGCCCAGCATTGTGCGGCTGTCTCCGCCATTCTACCTACTCTGCGTCACATGTCTCGTGGTCGTGGATGGGCTGCGGAAACCTTACCCTCGCGGCGGATATCGCCCACGCGGCGGTGCGCCCTATTTTTCAGATCATGTGCCAGGAGCACCCGTTTCGTAAAGGTCGGCATCCCAGATCTCTGGTTCAGACACCCACGACTCGATTTCTTTCACGGCTGTCTCGAACATCGTTCTATCGAGAGGGAGCACTTTGCCACCCTTCGCCTTAATGATTGTCGCAACCTGCTGGGGCGTCTCTTTCACGTATTGAACCTTGTTCCCAATCAACACCGCAGCATTGGCTTTGGGCGGTAGATCAAACTTGGCACCGTGATATGGCCCGGCCGCCGCGCCGGCATTGAGCCAAATCGGGTTGTCATCCAGCATAGTGAATTGCACGATCTTGTCATTTTCCTTGGTGACCAGCATCGCAGCATCCGCCGGTTGCTCTTGCACAAAATCCAATTCAGTCCAATCAACGCGGCTGTTCCTGCCAGCCATTGGGCGGTGACTAGGAGTACCGTCCGGCTCTGAGTGATCAAGTATTGGAATGTATCGCCGGATCCGGAGCACATCTGCGCTCGTTACCTCGATCCCTTGGCCGACATCTAACGTTAGGCTAGCCATATTGCGTTCTCCTCACCATTGCTCGCGCCTAATTTTGTCTTTCGAAGCGATCAAACGTCACACGCCACGGCGACTGGTTTGACGACCGCCTGCAAAATGTCAGTGCTATCGTTTCAGAAGGATCGAGCAGCATACTGCACCTGTATGTTTGGGATAACAAGAATTTTGGCTTCGGCCTTTGCCTATGCCCTGCGGCGTGGTGGCTAGGGCCGTGAGCCCTAGCAGCGGAAATAAACCTTGCAGTTACTGAAGCCGATGTTACTTTGTAATCGTAGCAGAACGCCGGTAAATGAGCCGCTTTTGAAGCGGGAATGGGGGAGTTGATCATGACTGGTACTGACTCAACGGATACGCCAAGGTACACGAAGCCTGTGGCTTTCCGTGTGGAAAGCGCAGCGAGCCTTATCAACGCCAAACCCGAGGGGGGCGCCACCGACTCGATCAACCTTAAGAAAAAGGTCGTAGCGAGTGTCGGCAAGTCGAGTTCCAAGGCGCCTAAGAAACCTGAGGCGAAGACCAAAACTAAGGCCCCAGTGAAGAAGAAGTAACGCTGGACGGTCTCGATGGCCTTGCTCGAGACCGATGCCATCGATTTCCGTCTAAAAGACAGCGTGATCGTTATTCTGGCCGCCGATGGCAGCGGACGCCTGCTCGATCTCGATGGCGACTTCATAGCCGTCAATCGCACTGCCATGGAGCTGGTCGACTTGGCCGTGCGCGATGGTCCGCGCCACGCGGTAACAAGCATTGCGCGGCACTATCGCCTGAGCGAAGTAGAGGTCGCCGAGGATTTCCGGGCGCTGGTCGAGTTGATGCGCACGCATCGCCTGCTGAGCGGGACTGAGTCCCGGCGCACAGTTTGGGCTCGTGGACTCGCAGGACTGGTCAGCGGCTTGGTTGGTGGCTTGCGGCACAGCCGGCTGCCACTCGACCTGACAATCTGGCTATTGCTCAGCCTAGCGCGTCTGTCGTTCAGACGGCTGAGCTGGGCTCAAGCTATAGATGCCTGGCATCGACATGGCGTAGCGAGCACGGCATTTCTTAGCCGCGACATCAATACGTTGGAGGTTTCGGTGACTACGATCGCGGCCCGCCACCCGATGCGGCCGGACTGCAAGGAAATCGCGTTTTGCTGCTGGGTGCTAGCGGCGTGGACGGGCTCGCCATCCTCACTGGTGCTGGGGGTCAGCCTGAGCCCTCTAGCCGGCCATTGTTGGTGCGTGCGTGACGGCCGCATTGTGTCTGACAGTGTCGAGCGCTGCCGCTCCTACCGCGAGGTTCGGCGCTATGATTGAGGCTGAAGGCAGCCCCGCCTTCCGCCTCGTTGTCGGCGACGAGTCAGTCCGCACGGAACTGGGGGCCGCTACAAGCCTCCTGAATTGCTATGCGGACACAGAGACCGTCGTCCTTGTCCTTGGGCGCATATACTACCGCCAAGCTCTCATGCGCCGTCTGCCGGCATCAACAGTTTCGCGCCTGGTCAACGCAGATCCTGCGCGCCTCGTGGCCGCCGTTTATAGCGAAACCAGTGAGCGCGGCTTAGGCGAAATCGAGGGCGATTTTTGTTTGATCATCTACGACCGCCGCGCCGACATCGTACTTGCAGCCCGCGACCCCTTCGGTGGCTATCCTCTGTACTGGGCGGACACACCGGCCGGGCTGGTTTTCAGCTCGACGGTCGCTGGCGTCGTGCAGATGCTGCCCTGTGCGGAGGTTGACGACGAGTATCTCGCCGACATGATTATGGCGCCAGGAGGCGTTTTCGAGGAAGCGCACAGCGATAGGTGCGCTTACCGCGGAGTGACGCGGGTCCGCGCAGGGGCCAGGGTGCGAATCGAGTGCGACAATGGAAAGGTCGCCACGGCTCGCCGCGACTGGCTCGACCACATTGTCGAGCCAGTCCCTGACGAGCCGCAAGAGGTCTCCGAGCACTTTGCCGCGCTATTGTCGGCGGCTGTTAGCGAACGGGTTCAGGGTGAAACCGCCTGCCATCTATCGGGCGGTTTCGACTCGACCACGATTACGCTGCTCAGCCAGCGCCGCCAGCGCCAGATCGGGGGTCCGCCGATCCACACGCTATCGCTGGTCTTCGACAAGCTCGCTACGCTGCGCTACGAGAGGCCGTTTATCGATGCTGTCCTACATGCTCATCCCGACTTGATACCCCACCCGATTGCGGCCGACGGCTTCGGGGCCTACGTTTCCTATCCAGCGCATGACGAGCCCTGGCCGGCGTTGTTCTGGTCGCGCGCCGAGCTGGCAATGGTCGAGGCGGCAGCAGCGGCCGGCGCAACGACTATCCTCACCGGGCTGGGCGCCGACGAGCAGATCGATATGGAGCCTTACTCAATCGCCGACGCCCTGCGCGGCCTGCGCCTGAGCGAGGCCTGGAGCACCGCGCGCGACTGGGCCGACTCCACCGGGGTCAACATGTGGTCGCTGCTATCCACCTACGGCGTCGCCCAATTACTGCCAGTATCGTTAGTGGCTGGCTTGGGCGAGGAGCCGCGCGCGCGCGTTCCCTCCTGGATCAGGCCGGAGTTCGCGCGGCGCCACGACTTGGTTGGTCGCGGTCGCGCGGTAGTCCGCCGCATCTACCGTAGCCATCGCTCACCGGCGCTGTCGTTGGCTCTGTACGGCATGGAATGCCGCCAGGGTGATCTCAGTCGGTGGTACATGGCGGCGCCCAGGGGCATCCATGAAGCCCATCCCTTCCTCGATCCGCGCGTTGCTGGGCTAGGGCTGGGCATCCAGTGGCGCATGGCGGCCGATCCGCGAGTCTCCAAGCCCATAATTCGCCAGGGCTTCGCCGAGTTGCTGCCCGAGGCCATCCTCGAACGGGCCGACACAGGCCACTTCAATGAATACGTGTTCGCGGCACTGGCGCGCGAGGAGGGCCGGCTGCGCGAGTTAGTGGTCGGTCTCGACAGCGCGTGCCAGGAGATCTTTGATGTCGAGGCGCTATTGTTGGCACTGCAACGCGCTAGCCTCGGGGCCGTGAAGAACGTGTCCAGTCTCGATCGGTTGGTCGTTTCACTTTCGGTGGTCGTCTGGATGACGCATCACCAGGCGTGGTTGGCGCGGCCGATCGTACTTCGTGACGGGCCGTCTCTGACGCGACCACGCGCTGCGGCGCGATTGCCGGCCAAGGCGCTGCCATGAGAACGTCGACGACCACCGTCGCGCTTGTGACCATGCCTTTCGCCTCGATCGGCCCATCGCTGCAGGTTGGGCTGTTAAAGGCGGCGGCGCGGAAGGCGGGCTTCGAGGTCGACGGGTTCCATCTCAATATCGATTTCGCCTGTCAACTCGGCCTCGAACAATACGAAACGCTAGCCGAGCATCGCGGGATCCTGCTTGGCGAATGGCTATTCGCGGCTGCCGCCTTCCGTGACCAAGCGCCGTTGGCAGGCGACCGCTTTATCCACGAGTTTCGCGCGGAACTCGCCGACGTCGCCACCGAGATCGGCATGCCAACCGCCGAGCTTGCGCGTCTGCGCGACGTTGCAGTGCCAGCTTATCTCGACCGTCTAATGGCGGTAGTGGACTGGACACGCTTCGACGTTGTCGGCTTCTCATCCACCTTCCAGCAGAACACGGCTTCGTTCGCACTTGCCCGGCGGATCAAGGAAGCCCATCCAGGAGCGATCATCGTTTTCGGCGGCGCGAATTTCGACGGCGACATGGGGCTGGCATGGCTTGAAGCAATCCATTGGATCGATTTCGCCATTGCTGGCGAGGCTGACGAAGCGTTCCCACGTTTCCTTGCAGCGCTAGCTGATGGGGGCGACCCGCTCTCGGTGCCGGGTGTGCTGGGCCGACTGCGAGGCCGCGCGGTGCAACAGGCTGGCCGTGGTTTCGTCTCCAACCTAGACCAGGTGCCGCTTGCCGATTTCAGCGACTACATCGCGCGCGCCCGCACGCTGGTTACTGAGCCGCCGCTTGAAACGGTGCGGCCGGCGCTGCCTTTTGAAAGTTCGCGCGGCTGCTGGTGGGGGCAGCGCCACCATTGCACTTTCTGCGGCCTCAATGGTCAGTCCATGGGCTTTCGCAGCAAGTCGGCGGACCGCATCCTGGCCGAGCTAGCGCACTATTCGCGGGAATTCGGCGCGTTGCGCTTCGAGGCTACCGACAACATTCTCGATCACCGCTACTTTGATTCAGTGCTCGCGGCTCTAGCCGAGGCCGGCGCGCCATACGATTTGTTCTACGAGGTGAAGTCAAACCTCGACCGGACGGACATCGCACGGCTGCTTGCTGCTGGCGTAACGTCAATCCAGCCCGGCATTGAGTCACTGAGCTCTGCGGTGCTGAAACTAATGCGCAAGGGCGTGCGGGGCATCGACAACGTCAACGCACTGCGCTGGGCCCGCTACTATGGACTTGATGTGAGTTGGAACATTCTATTCGGCTTTCCGGAAGAACGGCAGAAGGACTACGACGCACAATTTGAGATCCTCAGGCGGCTCGGCCATCTTCAACCGCCTATCGGTGCGAGTCGCATCTGGCTCGAACGGTTCAGTCCGCTTTACCAAGTGGCGCGAGCCGACCCTGCATGCCGCGTACGGCCGGAGGCGAGCTACGCGTACGTATATCCTGCTTCCTGCGATTTAGATCGCATTGCATATTTTTTTGATTGGGACGCACCGGCGACGTTACCAGACGAATCGCACGCGGCGATGCAGCGTTGGGTCTGCCGATGGCAGAAAGCGTGGCGTCGCGGCGGATCGAGCCTAGTGTTTTGGGCCGAGGCGGCAGATCGTGTGATCGTGTACGACCGACGCTTCGGCCGCAAGGCGCGTGAGCATTTGCTCGAAGGTCTCGCAGCCGAGCTACATACGTGGTGCAGTGAGCGGCCCGAGAGCGCAGCGCGGTTACGCAAGCGTCTGCCGGCTTCATCGGCTAGCGCCATCTTGGACGGTCTATCGGGCCTGGTTGACGCCGAACTGATGATCCAAGAAAACGACTTGTTCCTCACCCTCGCCTTGCCACATCGTCAGCCGGAAATAATGGAGGCTGGCCTCTGTGCTGAAAGCGCCTCGAGATAATCCGGCTTTACTAAGACTTCTGGCCGTCTTGGTTGCTCAGAGGCCATTAGCCCGCAAAACAAACTCGGCCCTTTTGGGCCTACGGCATGATCTCAGCCGGCTACGTCGCGATTGAGAAGCCGGCAGTCCGCTCGACACCGTGATCGTCTCGCTCGGGTATCAAGGTGCGCGGTTGAACACCATGGCGCCTCTCTCGTCTCCGATCTTAAATCTAAGATCGGATCGGTCCCGGGCATCGTGGTCCGTCATTACCTCATCAATCTCAAGGCCACTGACCTTCGCGACTTCCTCGAACAGTTCGGGCGGGAGCGGCACCGCCGAAGCCTTCAGCTTCTCACGCAAGGCTGCTTCGCGTGACAGCCGCCGGTCATGCGCTTGTGCCACGGCTGCTCGCAGGATTGCCGGGTCGCCGGAAATTCGAGGGTCAGTCATTTGCTTTTTGTTCTGCGGCGGAGATGGCTCGGTCATTACGAACTCAATACTGCGTATCCATCAGATAGCCGGTGCGCCCGCTGCAGGCGTAGCCGGCAGGCGACTGGTGCGGTTTCAGGGAACTGTCGCGCGTCTGACGACGGAATTTTTTCTGACAGACAGGGCACTGATAGACATATGTCGGGCCACTCGACGCGCGGGCCCGCGCCCTGACGGGCTGAGGGCGGTTGACGGTGATGCCCCCGAACGCCCCGCCGCCACGGGCGGGCGGAATGCTTACCGGACCTGACGGTGTAAGTTCCACTGCGTAGCGCGGCACGAACGTTTCGCTCGTCGCGCGCGCTCCGGTGATCCGGTCCACCCGGTAGCTGCGGTGCTCGTTCTTGTCGAGATTGAAGGCATGGAGGACTATGTTCCCCTCGCTCGTGCGACGCAGGGAATAGGGCTCAATGCGCCTCGTCGTGCCTTGATATTCAAGGAGGACGCGTAGCCTGTTTCCGCCGGCAAACCGGATGATCTCAAGATGCGTCTGCGCTGCGTTCGGAATATCCAGCCCGAACGTGCGCCCGTGAATGACAGACTCGCCCGCGGCCAGCGCGTACGCCGGCAGCACGATGGGCGCCTCGCCCCCGGCGAGCCAGGCAAAGAAGTCAGGCAGGACGTCCCAGAAATCGGCGACTGGCGGCAGCGCGGGCAATTGATGCGCCAGCATGTTCTCCCAGCCGCCTTCGAGTCCGTCGCGGTGGGCCGCAAGGTCTTCCAGCTTCGGAACGGCAATGCCCTTGAATTCACATTTCTGGCGCAGGACGTCGAGGAGCGCGGCCGCCTGTGGGCGCGCCTCGCTGTTCCGGAACAGGTTCACGACGTCATAGAGATCGCGCGGCCTCGTTCGCTCGGCGAGGGCCCGTACCTTCTCGCCGAAGGCCTCCTCGTAGCTGTAGGCCAACACCTCAAAGCTGGCTTCCTGCGCGTCGCTATACGCGTGAAACAAGGGCACCCTGACGGGCGGCAGGACGATCCGCTCGTCGGCTGTCAGATCGAGCTTGATGCGGGGCAGGCGGATCACGGCGACGTTTGGAGAGACCGGCCCCTTGTAGCTGAGCTTGCCCTGGCACGAGACGTTGCCGCGCGGATTCTTGAAAAGATCGAAGCTCTGCCCTTCGGTTGGCATTTCGAGGCCCGACCGCTCGTAGACCCACTCGCCGATCTCGGCGAAAACCCGTTTGAGGAATGCCTCGTCAAGGTGCGCCGCATCCGCCAGAGTAAAATCGAGATCCTCCGAAAAGCGATAGGTCTCGAAGTAACATTTCTTAAGGCACGTCCCGCCTTTGAAGACCCATTTCTCCCGCAGTTCGTCGTGAGCAGAGATCCCCGCGAGCGTCCAGCCAAGGACATAATCCTTTTCGACGACGTCCGGCCGCAGGCCGACCTTGGCCGCCGTCTCCAGAATCTCGGCCTTACTGATCATCGCCGGACACTCCGATCCAGTCTGACGGAACCCGAAGCTTCCACCGTGTCACGACGCGTTCGCAGGTCAGCGCAGGGTCGAGTTTGGCGTAGCCCTTCGTCAGGCGAGATCTGCATGCGAGCACCAGCGCCCCCCCGAGCGGATGTCGCTCCGCCAGGAAACCCAGCCTTTTGAATACAGCGCCGTTGGCAAGCTGATCGGCATAGATGATCAACTGATCCGGCTTGCTCTCGTCCTTGCGCAGGTATCGATCAAGACATTCCGTCACATGCTGAATACCGCCGCCGCTTGCCGGATCGTCCAACATGTCCAGCATGGTGCGGTCAACGTCGGAGACGCTGACTTTCGTGTGGCCGCGCCAGACAGCCTTTGTGCCGAATATCCGGGCCTCGGGGATTTGACGCAGCGTGAACAGCGCGCCGCCGCTTTCCTTCGAGCGTTCGCGTATGGGACGCGCGGTGTAGACAACAATGTCGCGGAAAAGCTGCTCGGTCAGATCCCAATATTCGGCGGCTGTGCGGCCCCCAATGTAACCGGGCCCGAACAGCGACGGAACCAAAAGCCACGCATCTGCTACAGCCTGATCGCTGCCGCGCATGTCCAGAGAAACAGGGGCATATAGACCGCTGCCGACCCGCTGCAGCCAACCCTGCGCAGCCCATGCTGACAGGGTTTTGGCTGCCTTGTCCCGGGAAACGGCGAGCACGCGCGCGGCGTCGTCGATGTGAATGACATCGCCAGCGGCTCGTATGACGGCTGTCAGCTTAGGCTGTTTCATAGTACACTGTTGATGCTGTTTTTCAGCTAATAGGCGAATTTCGACATTCTCAGTATACCACAATTGCGACGCAAAGTAACTGCCGAACACTGTAAGCGCAAAAATTCGCGAAAAAACGGAAAAATCGTTACCATAATATACCGACAGGCAGCCTTCGGCGCTTGAGGGCAGGCGTCAGCCGAGTATGGCCCGACGGGCGGAAGGCACGGCACGCGGCGCGCGGTCGCGGCGATGCAGACATTCGCGGTCAGATCAGCATCAGGCCCTTCATGCTGGCGTTTCCCTTGCGCCCGATGATGATGTGGTCATGCACGGCGATGCCCAGCCGCTTGGCCGCGTCGATGATCTCCCTCGTCATCTCGATGTCGGCCCGCGATGGCGTCGGGTCGCCCGACCGATGATGCATCACAACACTGCGACAATAATCATGCTATTTTTCAAATACTTGTGATTCATTCTTAGAACGTTGGTGCCGTTAATGGGACATGTATTGAGTGACCGCCTGTGATATTCCACGTGCCGGCATGATTGCAGTTGCTCAGTACTCCGACGTCCCGATCAACCATGGATTCCGAACGCTCATCTTGCTGGCCAACGCACCTAGGAACGGCTGATCTCCGCGCCGGCGACTGCCGGCGCTCTAAGGAAAGAACGGCGTATAAACCGCAACCCTGCGTGCGTCCGCAACAGCGGACGATTGTCGCGCGCGGGATGGAGGAAATTCGCTTCCGCCGCGGACGGTGAACGGGACAGCCGTAGGAGCGTCAGCATAGCGCCAGCCGCAGGACGGGACGCGGGACCGACTGTCCCCGTCCGCGGTGGTCCGCATGCTGCATCAGGGATGGAAGCCGCCCGGCCGAGACCGGATGCGGGCTCGGTTTACGACAGCCCGGCCACCGATCGGCGGCGATGCTCACTGGTTGCGACCCTTCGCTAAGACACTTCGGCACGGCTCCCGCATCGGCGAGCCTGAACGCAATTTGGCTAAAGAACTCGACAACGCGCCCCAAACTGGGATGGCTAGGCGCTCAATCTTCGTTATTCCTGCCGAAGCTACGCTGCCGTAGTCTCGCGCCCCAGCCGGCGCTTGCCGCCGCGACATAGATCATCGGTCACAAGACCGTAGTAATTCAACGGCAGATTGCGTTTCGTCGCTAGCAACAATATCGTGGCGTCGCTGGACTGAATTTCGCGAGGGGTCGAGAATGTATTTCCGTCTACGTTCTCTCGGTTTAGCCATTGCTGGTGCCACAACAGCTGCGTTTCTTGTCTCGACAATGGCGGTGGCTCAGGAAACGCCGGTGTCCGCGGTACAGGGCGCTGACCACAGATCCCCCGTCGCAGGCGGAGGGGTTTTGACCGTATCAGGCGCGGTGACAGAGCTGTTCGGCGACGGTTTCTTCCTTCAGTCCACGGCACCCGACAACGATCCAGCCACCTCGGATGGCCTCTATGTCTTCCTGCGCAACGTCGCGGGCTTCCCAGCCCATGACGTCGGGAGCCTCGTCACGGTGACGGGACGCCCCGTCGAATTCCAGCCCTTCACCGAAGGCTTTCCGCCCAACCGCACCGTGGTTGCCTGCGGGACGATTGAAACGTCGACCATCCCAAACGAAGACCGAAAGTCTTACCTCACGATTACCGAACTTACCAATGTCACGGCGATGACCGTAAACGGCACCGCTGCCGTTCCCGCGCCGGTGCCGCTCATGCCGCCGGGGGCAACGGCCTCCATCGCTTTTGCTGACATTCCGAACACGCCGTTCGATCCGGCAAATCATCCCCGTGACTACTTTGAATCCCTCGAGGGCATGCGCGTCAGTATCGATGATGCGTTGGCCGTGTCCGCGCGGGACAACAAGATCGTCTATGTCGCTGCACGCGCGAACCTGCAGCCAGGCGAACTGACCGTCGACGGCCTGCCTATCAGTATCCCCGGCCACGTCTTTCCTGAAATCATGCGCGTTCGCTTGCCGGCGACTCAACCAACGATCGTCGTCGATCCTGGAACGCGCCTTGGCGACCTCACGGGCGTCGTCACCTACGAAAATGGCGAGTACATGGTGGCACTCGACCACGTCATCGATCCGGCATCCCTAACACAGCCTGCCGCGCCCGAAGCGCCGCCCGCCCCCGTGCAGGGTTTGCGCATCGCGACGTTCAATGCCGAGAATCTCGACGCGAATGACCCGCCGTCGCGCTTCGCTGGCATTGCTGAGCAGATCGTGGGATCGCTCGGCGCGCCGGATATCCTTGCCCTGCAAGAAGTCCAGGACGACGATGGTGTTGGTGTCACGATGACGGTCACCGCGGGTGCCACCCTCGCGAAGCTAATTGCCGCGATCGGGGCCGCTAATGGCCCTGCTTACGAGATTGTTGCGCTCGATCCACTGGTGCCCAATGCCGATGGTGGTCAGCCTGGTGGCAACATCCGCAACGTCTATCTCGTCAAGAGCGGGGCTGGCGTTGTGGTCGGGGCAGTCGAGCGCCTGTTCGACACAGCCGACCGGTGTGAGGAGGATGTAAATCCGTTCTATCAGTCGAGAAAGCCGCTGCTGGCGACACTCACAGTGAACGGGACGCCCTACGTCTTGCTAAATGTCCACCTGAGCTCGAAGGTCGGGGACCAGGGGCTCTACTCGAATGCGGAAGATCCCGTGCCGCAGTCGTCGGCAGGGCGACGCGCGCAGGCGAAAGCCATCGTCGCTGAGTTGGAGTCACGTTTTGGCACGAACCCGCCCCGGATTATTATCCTCGGCGACTTCAACGATGTCACAGAGGCCGCCACGCTTGCTCCCTTCGAGGCGGGCAGCCTTGGCCTTACTATGCTCCCGGACAGCCGGGGCGAGAACTACACCTTCTCGTCGCAGTTCCACGGCCTGCGGGAGGCTATCGACCACATAGTCGTGGGCGGTAGCCTGTCGTCGAGCGACGTCACCTCGATCACCTACCTGAACCTCAATGCCGACTTCCGTGACCAAACGAGCGACCACAATCCGGTCGTCTTGACGCTCAACTAGCCGCCCGTGTTTGGGGGCCATTCTGTGTGCTCCTGCGTGATCATCGCGCTCACTCACTCGCGTCCATCGTGAGTTGCTTCGATGCACGGCACACCACGATATTTTTGTTGTCCCACCTCTCAAGTTCCTCGATCGGATACAGTACCGCTTTTCCGATTTTGACGTAGGCCGGGCCGATCCTCATGGCTCGCCAGTTTCTCAGCGTCCCAACAGAGATGCTACCGCGGTAGCGTTCCGAGACTTCCTCAACCGTCAGATATTTCATCGGGGCCTCCAAATGTTCGCCGGAGGCTGCACCGCTGGTGGCATCCCAACCGCTGCCTGCGAGCAGGCTCGGGCACGCTCCCGAACCATTGATCATACAGTCGCAAGGCTATGACTGAGGTCTCTGCACGAGAAATGGAAGGCTCGGAGGAGGGGAGTAGTCACAACGGATATGGCCGGATAGAAATCGGATGGCCTGCTGACCAAAATCGAAAGCCGTGAGGCTCGGTCGCGTCGGCTCAGGCTTAACGCGCAACTGCGCTCATTATGGTTTGGACGGATAGGGTATAGGAAACCAGAACCCTGCCGGTTTCAATAGCATGTTGGTCTGCTCGGTTTGATAGCCAAGCTCGGCGCTGCGGGTGCGATAGGCTAGCCAGGCCGGATCCTTATACAGCGCGGCCCGCCGCCTTTCCCGGTCGGCTGCGTCTTCATATCGCCAGATATGCACGTAGGAGTTCACGTCGCCGGTCTCGACGGTGCCATAGAACATCGGTTCGCCGAGATAGCGACTTTGCGTCGGATGGCCGTTGCGCTCGTAATGCTCGAGCTGACCGGCAAGCGTTCCCGGTCGTACACGATAGGTGCGCAGGTCGAACAGCATCAGGCTTTAGCTCCAGGCGCCGGCAGGTCAAACGCGACCGTTGCCTGCTCGGCGATGTGGTTTGCGATCGGCATCGCCGAAGTGGCCGCCGGCGAAGGCGCGTTGCAGACGTGAATGGTGCGTGCGGTCTGCCGGATGAGGAAGTCGTGTATCATGGTGCCATCAGCCATCACAGCCTGGGCCCGTATGCCCGGGCGATAAGGCGTCAAGTCGGACAATTCTAGCTCGGGGCAGTATTTGCGGCAGAGCTCTAGATAGCCGCGGCGGTAGAAGGAATTGCGCATCTCGGTCAGGCCTGACTTCATATTCGCCACGATCAGACGCCGGAAACCCGAGAAGCGTAACATTTCGGCCAGATCGCCGGGGCTGATGTCGGTGCGGGCATAACCATTGCGCGCCAGCGCCAGCACAGCGTTGGGGCCGACGGTGACGTAACCGCCTATCATCCTTGTCAGGTGCACGCCCAGGAAGGGTAGCGCCGGATCGGGGATCGGGTAAATCAGATGCCTGACGATATCGTCCTTGTCCTTCCTCAGCCGGTAGTACTCGCCGCGGAACGGCACAATCTGGAAATCGACAGCCATGCCGCACAGCCGGGCCAGCCGATCGGCCATGACGCCGGCGCAGACGATAACATTCTTGGCGTGAATGATGGTGTCCTTGGCGCCGACCTCGACGCCGTTTGCGACTTCGCGCAGATGATCGACCTCGAAGGAGCGACGCACTTCGCCACCGGCCTCGCCAAAGAGTTCGGCCAGGCGGCGGGTGATCGCGCCATAGTCGACGATGCCGGTGGTGGGCGTGAACAAGGCGCCGACACCGGCGATGCGCGGCTCGCGGCGCTTCAGCTCCGTGGCGTCAAGACGCTCGATTGCGATGCCGTTCTGTTTGCACCGCTCTTCCAGAGCGTTCATCCGCTCAAGTTCCATGGCATCGGTGGCCACAAGCAACTTGCCACACTGCTCGTAGGCGAGCCCGTGATCGCGGCAGAACCCGATCGTGGCATCCACACCCGCCTTACAGAATCGCGCCTTCAGGCTGTCGGGCTGGTAATAGACGCCTGCATGAATCACGCCGCTGTTGCGCCCGGTCTGATGCTGGGCCAGCTCGGGCTCTTTCTCGAGAAGTACCACCGTCATGCCGGGATAGCGCCGCGTCATCTCCAACGCGGTTGGAACACCGACGATGCCGCCGCCGATGAAGGCAAGATCGTATTTGTTCATGCTCCGGCTCATTTCAAAAAAAAGCGCCGGTGACGCACAGGAGCGCGCCACCGGCAGTCTGGGAGGTCGTCAGGCGATGGGCTTGATCTTCTGCTTGCCGTTCTTGCGTTCCCACTCCGCCCACGCATCGTGCTCGTTGATGTCACGCAGCGGGTTGGGGTCAGAATAGATGATGTCGGCAATTGCGTCCTTGCGCAGGAAGGCCACGCCGGGATGCTTGGCCGCGTATTCCAGAAAGCGCCCGAGGGAACGGACGCGATAGGGCCGGCCCTGGATGCGGTCATGTGTCGAGATCGCCATCATACGGCGACGGCCTGCGGCCTCCTCGTAAAGCTGGTCGAACTCGTCCTTGAGCTGAAGCTCGAAGGCCTGCGTCGAGAACCGGTAGGCCTCGAACTGGATGATGTCGTTGAGGTTCAGCGAATAGGGCACGATCGCCATGTCGCGGTCGCGAACCTTGATCAGGAACGGCTCGTCGCGGCTCACGTCGTCGATGAAGTACTTGAAGCCCAGTTCCTGCAGGATTTTGAGCGTGTTGATGGTGCCGCGCATGGCCGCGCCATTGTAGCCGATCGGCGTCTTGCCGGTCGCGCGCTTCACGCTGTCGATATTGTCCTGGATGAACTTCTTCTCGGCCTCGTAGTCGAGATCGTACTGCTGGACCCAGTCGCGCCCGTGCGCCGCCGCCTCATGGCCGCGGTCGACGATTTCCTTGGCGACTTCGGGCGCGCGGTCGACAGCCGATCCCACCATGTGGGACGTGACCTTGATGCCGTACTTGTCCCACAGGTCAAGCATGCGCTGGATGCCTTCCCGATAGCCGTACTTGTACCACGACTTGGTCGGGAAATCCGGATAGGCCGGATCCATGTCGATAAAGCCGGAGAACGGTCCACCCGGCCCGTACGGGGCTTCGCCCCCGGCCTCCATTTGCATCGAAATCGAGATAACCAGACGGATTCCATCCGGCCAAAAGGTGTTGGACATTTTTGTCTCCATGCTTGCTGCAAGCGCGAGAGGCGGCGTTCACCCCCTCTCGCAAAGAAAGACTGTTACTGGATGCCCCAGATCTTCTTGTAGGCGTCGCGGTAACCGTTATCGGGATCGTAGGTGTTCTTCGGACCACCGTCGGAGCCGATATTATCCTTGGTGACCAGGTGCACCGGCGCCACGAAGCCCGACCACTTCTCGCCGGCCAGCGCGCGGTTGATCTCGTCGACAACTTCCCAGCCATGCAAGTTCAGCGGCTCCGCCACCGTCGCGGCTTGGTAGAAATTGTCACGGATGCGCTGGAAAGCCGCTTCGCTGCCGTCGCCGGCAGAGATATTCTGCGGGATGCTGTCCTGAGCGATGCCAGCCGACTGCAGCGACGCCGACATGAAGTCGAAGGTCAGGTCGTTGATGCTCAGCGAGTAGGTCCAGTCGGCGCCGAAGCGCTGCAGCAGCGACGTGGTGAGCTGCGGCATGCGCGTGCTCGCTTCCGCCAGCGGGGTGTCCTCGACCGACAGGAGCTTGCAGCCGCCGCAGGCCTTGATCACTTCGGCCATGGCGTCGGACTTGGCGATGGCGATCGCGTAGACCGAGTCGGTGAAGATGACGACGCCGGCCTTGCCGTCCGACTGCGCGACGGCGTAGGACGCCGCTGCCTTGGCGACATTGGTCGCTTCCGTGGTGATGTTGGCGAACAGGGTGAACTCGTCAGCCGGCCCGGGGGTCGCGGTCGAATGCCAGCCGACGATCTTGATGCCGGCAGCCGAGATCTGCTTCAGCAATTCGGCCTGCTCCTTGGCGTCGATGCCGCCGAGCACAATGCCCTGCGGCTGCAACGCGATGGCCTGCTGCAGAGCCGACGAACGGCCCGAAACCGTGCCCTGCCCGTCGAGGGTACGAACCTGCCAACCGAGCGCGCCGGCCGCCTCTTCGACACCGAGGCCGACGCCACGCATGCCGCCGTTGCGCTGGTCGGCGGAGACGTAGACGATGAACTTGTCTTTCTGAGCGGCCGGGCCGGTGGTCGGGCCGGTCCACGGCGCGTTCGACTTCGCGGCGTCGGCGACGATGGCCTTCGCGGCCTCGACGCCGGCATCCTGCGCCATCACGGCCACGGGAGCGAATATGGCCGTCGACAAGGCAAGCGCCATCAGCCGACGTGAGAGCTTCAGTCTGGTCATTGCAGTTTCCTCCGTTTTGATTTGGTGGTCGCTAGTCTTTCTTCGGCCGCTGCGTGGTTTTGTAGGCAGAACCGAAGGTGCGGCGTCGTTGGGCGTACCCGGCCAGGCCGATGGCCACGAGGAGGGTCGCCCCATTGAAGAGCGGCTCGACATAGAACGCGCCGCCGAATTGCTGGATGCCGGAGATGCCGACGGCGAGGATGATCACGCCGACAACGGTGCCCCAGACGTTAACCCGGCCGGGTCTGATGGTGGTCGAGCCGAGGAAGGCGCCGACAAGCGCCGGCAGCAGGAATTCAAGACCCACGCTGGCCTGGCCGATCCTGAGCTTCGCGGCCAGGATGATGCCGGCAAAGGCGCCTATCAGGCCCGAGGTGACGAAAGCGCCGATGACGAACCGGCGGGTGCGGATGCCGTTGAGCGCAGCGGCTCTTTGATTGGCGCCGATCGCATAGAGCATGCGGCCGATTGGCAGGTATTCAGCGACGATCCACAGCGCCACCGAGATGATCAGCACGTAGAACGCCGCGATTGGCAGCCCGAACAGGTTGGTGGCGTAGATCGAGGTGAATTCCGGCGCCAGCGCGCCGATGACCTGCCGGCCATCCGTGTGCCAAAGCGCCAGGGCGTAAAGCAGCGTGCCGGTGCCCAGCGTGGCGATGAACGAGTCGATCTGGGCGATCTCAACCAGGAAGCCGTTCAGCGCGCCGAGGGCGGCGCCGCAGGCCAGCACGATCAGGCAGGCGGTGAGCCAGTCGAAGCCGAAAGTGGTCTGCAGGCTGATCGCCAGCACGTGCCACATGACGATGCCGTAGCCGACCGTCAGGTCGATACGGCCCGCCATCATTGGCACCATCGCGGCGAGAGCCAGCAGGGCAATGATCGACTTGTCGCCCAGAACGGACCGCAGATTGAGCAACGTCGGAAAGGTGCGCGGCAGGAGTAGCGAGAAGAGGATGATCAGCAACACGGTCAGGATGGGCAGACCGTAGACGGGCACCAGACGGCCGGTGCGCTGCAGAGAACTAAGGCCCGCCAGTTCGCGCGGCGTCGGTTCGAGCGCAGTCGATTTGATCGATTCCATTTCTTCCTCCCGTCTGCTTGACTATGCCGCGGCCGAAAGCGACGCCGCGTTTACCAGTGCCTCGACAGACAGTTGTGATGACTGCATTCCAGCAATGATGCGGCCACTGACAAAGACATGGACACGGTGGCAGATTGCCGTGACCTCCTCGAAGTCCGTGGAAATCAGCAGCACGCCGAGACCGCGGTCGGTTGCCTCACCGATCAGCCGATAGATTTCCGCCTTAGCGCCGACGTCGACGCCGGCGGTTGGGTCTTCTAGGATCAAGAGGCGACCGCCGATGCGCATCCACCGCGCCATAACGACCTTTTGCTGATTGCCACCCGACAGCGTCTCGATGTGAGCGGACGGTTCATTCGGTCTCAACCTCACATTGGCGCCTAGGCGCCGCGCTTCCTCGACTTCCGTACCGGGTGCGCGGAACTCCATCAGACCGCGCCCCGAGGCGGAGGGGTTGAGGAACATGTTTTCGCGGACGCTCATGCCGTGGGCTACGGATTCGGCGTTGCGGTCGCCGGCAACCATCAGCACTCCTGAGCGGATCGCCTCAAGCGGATCGCGCGCTGAATAATCTTGGCCGTCCAGCGTGACCTCTCCGTCGTCGCGGTGTGCAACACCGAAAAGCACCCTGCCGATGGCGTCCTGTCCGGCGCCGCGCAGGCCGACTAAACCGACGATCTCGCCCTTGCCGACAGTGAAGCTTACCGGGCCGACTTCGCCGGCGGTCATGCTCCGCACGTCGAGAACGGTTCCGGGAGAAACAGGAGCATCTGGCCTTACGAACACCTGGTCGTGCGGTCGACCAATGATGGCCTGCACGAGATCTTTCGAATCAAAACCCTTGGTATTGCGGTTGGCGGCCACACGGCCGTCGCGCAGGACCACGACACGGTCGGTCAGCGCATAGACCTCGTCGAGGCGATGCGAGACGTAGATTATGCCGACCCCCCTCGAACGCAACCGGCGGAGCACCTCATGCAGGCGGTCGACCTCCGGCTGCGGTAGGCTGGCCGTCGGCTCGTCCAGCACAACCAGTTCAGCCTTGCTGGCCAGTGCCCTGCTGATTGCCACCAGCGAGCGCTCAGTTCGCGTCAGGTCGCCGACGCGGTCGTCGGCATGGATGTCGCCGCCGACAATGGCCAGCGCATTGGCAGCATCCGCCGCAGCGCCTTTCCAGTCGATAAGGCCGAAACGCCGCTTGTAGCTGGTGCCGAGCATGATGTTTTCAGAGACAGTCATCCACGGTATGAGGCCGAGATCCTGATGGATGAAGGCGATCCTGCCATGCGCCGCGGCGGTATTCAGGAGTTCGCCCTTGAAGCGCATCTCGCCGGCGTCGGCACGGAACACCCCGGCCATTATCTTGATCAGGGTGGATTTCCCCGCACCGTTCTCACCAAGCAACGCGGCAATTTCTCCAGAGTGGACATCGAACGATACGCCACCCAGCGCGATGGTACCGCCAAAGCTCTTCTTGATATCGCGTACCGAGAACAGCGCGCTTTGGCCGGCGTCGGTTAAAGCGTCAAAGCGCCCAGCCATTCCACTCTCCCTTGATGCCTTTCCCCACAGGGCTCTTTCGTCCCTTGCTAAGAATGAGGGAGTGGCCGTCTTTCGGAAAATGGCCATAGATTTGAGATAATCGGCCAAAATGCAGAAAGGTATAGGGATGAATATCGTTGCGCAGGACAACTGCCCGTTTGCGGCGGTTCCGTTCGAGCAGTTCGAAATCGGACCCAAGGATCCCGAGTTCGTCTCCCACTCGGCGCGCCTACGCACACGGTCTTTCTCTCGATGAGAAAGTTCGACGCTAGTTCAGAGGCAGAGCCCGGCGGAATGCTGGTTTGCGTCGAGCAGGGCGAGGTCAGGCTCCTAGGCCCGTCTGGTCGCTGGACGCTGCCTGCCGGCTTTATGGTCTACATTCCCACCATGCGGCCATATCGACTGGTCGCCGCCAATCCAGCAACTGTCACCCTGGTCAAGTTCACGGCTTCGGAAACGGACTGGCGCCATCCCGGCTGCTGGACCGTGCCGATCCCCGTGCTCGCCCGCGAGATGGTCGGTTACTCGCGCCGCTGGAACTGCTTGCGAGACCCTGCCGACGCCCTTGCGAACTCCTTCTATGAAGCCATCGGACGCCTCTTTGCCGACTGGTTCGATCGCAAGCGGGCGATGTGGACACCGTTCGGCAAAGCGCCCGAAATGCAACGTGCGATTTCGTTTGCTCGGGCGAATTTCGACAGCGTGTGCGTTGCTGAGGCGGCATCTGCCGCCGGTATGTCCGAGAGGACGCTTCGCCGACGTTTCAGGGATGAACTCGGTATAAGTTGGCGCGAATTCATAACCGAACTGAAAATGAACAAGGCGATGGAACTGCTGCGCAACAGACAAAGTGTTACTGAAACACCTTTGCGGTTGGATTTAGCAGTTCAGGTGCTTTTACCGTGGCATTCGAAGAGTATACTGGAATGCTTCCTAGCTTATTTTCCAAGAACGCTTGCCGCACGTTCCAGCATACCTAACGACCGTCTCACCATTGGGTGATCAAATACCTGCATGAGGCAAGCCGATTCTACGGAGCTTTTGCGCAAGGAAATCGACACATAGCCTTACCTTGGCGGCGGCATGGCGGCTATGCGGGTAAACCGCGTGGATTGGCGAGGCTGGGAGCGGGAACTGAGAAAGGACAGTCACAAGGCGACCGGTTCGCAGATCGTCCGCTACGTCCCAAATCGACTTCAAAATAAGTCCTGCGCCCTGTAGGGCCCAAGCATGTGCGGTTTCCCCGTCATTGCTAGTCAGCACGCCTTTGACCTTGATAGTTTCGCCATTGGCAAAGGTCCAGTGATCCAAGATTGGATTTCCGAATGCGATGCAGTCGTGACGGAGCAAATCTTCTACTGCTGCAGGGCGGCCGCACCGCTCAAGGTATGACGGCGCAGCGCAGATAATCCGGATATTGGGCGCCAGTTGTCGAGCGACAAGACTGGAATCGGGCAAGGCACCAAAGCGGACAGCAAGATCGTAGCCGGCGTCTACAATGTTCTCGATCGTATCGCTGGAATGAAGATGAATCTGAAGCCCCTCATGCATTCGCTGGAATTCGACCAGCAATGGCGCAAGAGTTCGTCGGCCGAAGGCTACAGTCGAGGTGACACGCAGCAAGCCGGACGCTGTCTCGCGGCCGCGCGTTACCTCCAGTTCAGCCTCTTCTATATCTGACAATATGCGCGCACACCGCGCATAAAATGCCGTCCCTTCGTCGGTCAATGAAAGCCGCCGAGTCGTTCGATTGACGAGCCGCATGCCGAGACGACTCTCAAGACGCGACAGGCGTCTGCTCACGACGGCAAGCGAGAGGCTAAGCTTGCGAGCCGCGGCCGAGAGGCTGCCTGTTTCCGCTATGCTGGCAAACGCAACCATATCGATGAGATCGCCAACCATTCTTGCAGATATGACAACAAACTCTGGCGGCCGCAACATATTATTGTGCAATCAGAAACGGGGTAGGTTCCGCGCAATAGGTCTAGGGAGCGAGACAGATGCAGTCCTTGAATAATCAGAAGATATTGATCGTTGGAGGTAGTTCGGGGATTGGCTTGGCAACAGCGCTTCGTGCCGCCGAAAGTGGTGGGGAAGTCACGGTGGCGTCACGCTCGCAAGAAAAACTTGACACTGCCGTTAACTCGAGCTCCGGTAAACTTCAGGCGGTCAAGCTCAATACCGGCGACAACGAGGCCGTCGAACGCTATTTGGACGTTACTTTGTGGGACCATGTCGTCGTCTCCGCAGCACAGACGCCGAGCGGCCCGGTGCGGGTTCTTCCGCTGCCAGACGCAACGAAGGCGATGGAAAGCAAGTTCTGGGGCGCCTACCGTGTCGCCCGCGCAGTAAAGATACGTGACGGCGGTTCGCTGACCTTCGTCTCGGGCTTCCTCAGTGTCCGTCCTTCGGCAACCTCCGTGCTTCAGGGCGCCATCAACGCCGCCCTCGAAGGCTTGGCACGCGGCCTTGCGCTGGAAATCGCGCCGGTGCGGGTCAACGCGGTTTCGCCGGGGCTAATTGCGACGCCGTTATGGTCTGGCCTCGATGCCGAGAAGCGGGAAGCGATGTTCAATGGCGTCGCGCAACGCCTGCCGGTGAAACGTATCGGCCAAGCAGATGACATTGCCAATGCCGTTCTCTTCCTAATGGCAACGCCCTTCGCCACCGGTTCGACTGAGCCAGTTCTGCCGAACGATGATTGCGTCGGCGGGGATCGATCGGACCTGTTCGATGAAGCGGGCGAGGTGCCAGGCGATCTGCGGATCGGTCGGGCGGTAATCGGTGACGGCTGGCTCGACCGCCTGGGCTTGGCCGAGCCGGTCGACTTGAACGACCCAGGGAACGACGGTGCCTCGCGCCGATTGCCAGACCAGCGCCGCCGCGAAGCCGCCGGCGAGCAGCAGCGAGCCAAACGCCATCAAGCGCCAGTTCTTAGCCTGGACACGGGCCGAGCCGATGCGCTCATCCCAGACCTGGGCCGCCTTTTGGTACGGCGTCTCGGGTTCGGGTGTCTTGCCGTAGTGGGTGGAAGGTCGTTTGAACATCAGCGGTCCCCTTCGGAGAGATTGACGGAAGAGCCACCGCCATGGGCGTTGCCCGATCGCACGGCGTGGCTGACGGCCGAGGCCCCATGGCTGACCGACTGGGAGCGCTTCATGCGCTTCGCCCAGGCGGGCGGCGTCGAGGCGCCGGGGGAAGTGGAAGGATCGTTGGCAGCGCCGCCGATCGTGCCTTCAGTCGACGTGCCGCCAGTGGCCTCGAAGGCGGCCTTTGCACCACTGGAAAAGCTCTGCGCCATGCTGTCGGCAGTGCGGGACGCGGCGCGCCGGAGCGACGATGTGGCGGCACTGGCACCGGCGCGGACGATGCCGCCGAGGCCGGAGGCCACGCCGGCCGCGCCTGTCTGGCCGGCAGAGGCGAGGCTGTAGGAAGTCGCGGCTCCACCGGCGAGCGCGGCGCCACCACGCGCAGCCGTCGCCGCACCACCTGTCACAGCGCCAGCACCGCTTGCCGCCGCGCCAAGGGCAGCACCGCCTGCCATCGCGACGCCGCCGGCAGCCAGACCCGTGCCGACAGCGGCTCCAGCGCCGAGCTGGGGTCCGCCGGAGACGAGGCCGTTAGCGATGCCGGGGCCAAAGATGCCAAGGCCGAGCAGAGCGAGCGCTGCGAGAACGATCGCCATGGCGTCGTCGATGGTAGTCGTGTTCGGATTTCATGCCCCAGCTGTAGGCGGCGTGGACATAGCTTCTGACGTGGTCTGCCATGGCGCGGGCGCCGCGCTCATAGATCGGCCGGATTACCTCGACAATTTCCTCTGGGTCGATTTCGCGTGCTAGCCGATGGCGTCCGAGCGTGTGGGCGATCTTGTTGAGACCCTTTTCTGTCTCCTTCCAGGAGGGCTTACCCGCTGCCTTGAGTGCGGTGACGTAGCCTGCGAACAGATCCGCCACGGTGCCCGGTCGGGTATCTGTCGCGATCTTGATGCTGCGGCCCTTCTGGATGATCTTGGCGAAATCGCGGTCGAATATCTCGCGCGCACTGGCGAGAGATATCGATGGGTATGAACCGATCTTCCTTTTGACGCGCCTCTTATCGCGCCACTGTTGCGCCATCCAATCGGCAGTCACGCGGGTCGGCATCGGCTTCAGGATCAAGATGAGCCGGCCGGTGCCGTGTCCTCCGCCATCGACAAGTGTTTCTTGCTTGCCACTATGTTCGATCCGCCTGATTGCGGCGCGTATTTCTCCATCGGAGATGATCGGCATGCTTGTTCTCCCGTTGGGTTGAGAGTGGCCTTTGCCGACGGATGGTAAGTGGGGTTTGCACCCACCGGAAAACTAGGGTCGGCAACTGGGGTCTGTAGGGGTTTTGATCCCCCGAAACCCACCCCGAATCTGCCACACTAACCGGGATTACGACAAGTCAAAAAATGCAGATGAATCAGCGTGATAGAGCGTGAGCCTGCGGGATTGAAATAGGCATTTTGGGATGGTTATGCGCCAGAATAATCGCCGTGGCGGAGAGCTCCAAGGCGCGCCTGACCACCTCGCGCGGATAGACCGGTGTGTGGTCGACCGTGCCGACCTGCTGCACTTCGTCGGCGATCAGCGCGTTTTTCTTGTCGAGGAACAGGATGCGGAACTGCGGTCTTATGTAGCAAACGCACCAACATAGACCAAGCACGCGGCAGCTCGTTCCCCTAGAATCAGGGAATGCCAAGAGTTGCCCCCATTGTCCGCTCCACCCGATACGAGCACGCGATTAACACGCTGGTCGCGAAGCGCGCCGAGATTTCCGGCGCAATCCGGTTCAAGGGTGCGGACCTGGCCGACCAACTTCACCACATTGACGCCGTGCTGCTCATCCTTGGCTATCAGGGCGACCCGACGCTGATACCGGCATTGAAGCGAAAGCCTAACCGGTTTCGCAAGGGCGAACTGTACCGCCTGATATTGATGAATGAAGCGGAAGGCAGCGCGACGAACAAAGAGACAGCGCGCCGCATCGTGCAGGCGAAGGGCTGGGACTCGGCTCTTGTCGAGCCGATTCGGCAATGCGTGAATTCCGCGAAGGTCTGGCGGAAGCGAAAGACCCTAGCAATACCCAAATAAAAGACTTGTGCTAAGCCTTTGGCCGAAATAACAACTTCGCTCGGCAAGAAATCAAGAGGCGAGTCGGCTCGGCTATGTTCGATGAATATAAGTATGGTTACTACCAAGCCCTGCGAACCGAAGCGCGCGGTCGGATTGTGAATGCATTAAACCGGCGCATAAAAACAGCGGAAGACAGAGAGACGTGGCGTGGGATCACGCTAGCTTCCATGAACCAGGAAGCCTACGATTATGCGCGGGTGGAATGGCCTAAATACTATGGTGTGGATACACACGAAGGGCTCCCGTATAGCTGGGAACGGCTCTATTTCAAGTTCATGGCAAAGCCATCAAATTTCAATTTGGCTGTATGGCAGACGCTTGGAGATCAGAAGATCTTGCAGGGGCTGGCCCTAGGCAAACCCTCGTCTGGTAAGACCCATCTGACCGTTAACTGGGTTGAAAGGTCCTTTGGCCCATCATACTTTAGGGGCGGTGTCCTTATGCCCATATTGGCTTGTGCCGAAGAATATGCGAAACTTCTTGGCTGCGAGCGCGTTTTGGTGAAGGATGCGATTGACCCTGCGCATTTTGAAAAATATGGGTACGCGCCGTACGACCATGTGCCCAAAGGGGGCACATACATGGCAAAGGAGTTGGAACATGGCTGATATTGGAAAGGCACCATCGGTTGAATTGACTGATGCGTTGCGGACTGGATTCCTGGATGCCATGGAGCGAGTGAAGTCGCTTAACCTCAATCCGTGTGCAACCTTGGTCGACCAAATTTCAAACGACGAATGGGCCTCTTGGGACGCCTCCAAAGAGGTTGCACTCGTTGTAGATGCAGACGGTATTAATAACGACGATATTGAACATGAGTTCGATATCGCCGCTTAGGAATACGTGCACGGCTTTCGGAAAAGCCCGCTTTCAAGCGGGCTTTTTTATTCTACCCGCTGCCAATAACCCGCCCAAACCCTCGACACAGGATGATTGAGCGCACCGCCAAGCAGGGCGAATGCGTTGCCACCATTTGACCGGCGACGATGATCTTCCAGCCATGCGGCATGATTGGCGTACTGGTAAAGGTAGCGGTGCGAAACGTGGTGGTGCTGGCCGGCGACCATCCGGCGAAGGCGGCTGAAATAGCTTTCCACCATGTTGGTGTGCTTGCCGTGGCCGTCGCTGTAGCTTTCCGAGTGATTGATGCGGGTTGAAGCGTAATCCGCCTCTAGCGCGTCCCAATGGCTGGCTTCGTCTGCAAACAGCTTGGTGCCGGCAAGCATTCGAGCGCGGGCGATCTCAACGCCTTCGGCTTCGCGGCGGCGGATGAACGTCAAGGTACGTCCAGCGCGCTCGCGGAGGGCGATGACAACGCGGCGACGGTCTGACTGGTTCTCCTTCACGCGACGGTCCTTGCGGTCCTCTACGCGGTTCTCAGGGCGCACCACGCCGCCGAAGTAAGCGCCGTCGATCTCGACTTCGCCTTCAAGGGTTTCATTCTTGGTTTCAGCCGACAGGGCTTCGCGCAGCTTGTGGCCGAGCACGAAGGCGGTCTTGTACTGCACGTCCAGATCGCGGGAGAACTGGACCGCCGACATGCCCTTGGCGCCGTTGACGAACAGGCAGATCGCGGCCAGCAGATCGACAAACGCCAGCTTGCGCGAAGCGAAGATCGTGCCAGACGTGACAGAGAACTGCGCACCGCAGGCGGCGCACTTGAACTTGCGACGGGTCGGAATGTCGTAGTGATCCAGGCATCCGCATTTCGGGCAAACAGGCTCGCCTTGCGTCGAAGCCCAGCGAAGGCCCTTGAACGTGTCGTAAGCCTTTTCCTCGCCGCCCTTGTAAATCTCTTTGAGGGAGAGGGAGCGGCTTTCGGCGGAAAGGAGGAAGTGTTGGGCCATTGTCATCATATCCGGTGATATTGTTCACCGTATATGCGGGCTTGTATCGCCAAATGCAAGGGGTTATATCATCAGATACGATGATATTTTTGAGGCGACCCTATGGCACGTAAGGACGACCCGGCTACCGTCGAGTATGAGACGCGAGCGAAGAACCTTTTGAAATCCGAATTGAAGCGCAAGGGCGTGACCTATGCGCAGCTCGCAGAAAAGCTTGCCGCCATCGGCGTTCATGAAAATGAAAGAAATCTAAATAATAAGATAAGTCGCGGTGGCTTTACCGCTGCGTTTTTGCTACAATGTTTGGACGTAATACAGGCAACAGACATCCGGCTTTAATAATGGCTGATCTTGAATCAAGACGTGAAGGCGACAGGATTGTAATTCTGCTTAATCCGGGTCAGCCACTAGAGCTTGGCGATCTTTCCGAGAGCTTTTCTGCGCTTGCCCGCATGTATGGGCGTCATTACAGACCGCACGGCGAAACGGCACCCAAGCTGTATGTGACCAAGCTGGAAAGCGGCTCCATCTGGATGGAGATCGCGCCCTATCTGCAAATGCTCGGTCAGGCAGTGCAGCCGGTAGATTCAGTCCTTATCGTCGCCGATTTCACCAATAGGCTTTGGCGAGGCATCAAGGCATTTTCAAGCGGCCCACAGGATACGGTCCGTTTGGACCCGCCATCAGACGACGACGCCCGCGACATCAGGGAATTTGTGAAGCCACTACTCGGCAAGAAAGGCGCAGAACTTGGGATCAAGCACGCTCGCTACCGAAAGACGGATGGCGAAAAGGAGACTGTGGTCGAATACGACTTTGACGAAACCGAATTGAACCGCGCGGCCATAAACATCGACGCGGCGCTAAGTGCAGACCCGTCGCTTTTGGAGGCACCCGATGCGCCACCCGATAACCAGATCAAGCGCGAGGTGATGCTGTTTATGGATCAAGCAAATCGCGGCCCCGGCAAAGAGAAGGGTCGCACTGGCAACAAGGGTGTTATCCCGTCAATTTCGGATAAGGCGCTGCCCGTCTATTTCCGAAAGTCCATCAATGACCTCAAAGGGCAGATCACGAAAGAGGTAAACCCGCTGACCAGTACCTTCGTGGTGGACGTGCTTGTCCAGTCGGTTGCCGGCGAGCCGAAGGGCTATATCGTCACGGACGTCCACGACGCCATTCCGGGCGAAGCCGACTAATTCGGCTTGGTGCGTTTGCTACATAAGACCGCGGAACTGCTCGCGCTCCTCGAAGGCCATCACCGACCGGCAGTATTCGAGAACCTGCGTCCAGGTCGACAACAGCTCGCGGCCGGCGATCTCGCCGCGCGCCATGCGCTGCGCCGTTGCCGCAACCACCTTGAGGTCGAGCGCCACCGCCGGGCCGATGCCCTTCACCTCCTGCAGGCGCTCGACGGGCGCGCCGAGGACCTCGGCCAATGTACCGAAGCGTGCCAGCAATGCCTTGGCGACCGGCTTGGTGTCGGCGCGCGGGATCAGCCGAAACAATAAAAGCTCGAGCAGTTCGTAGTCGGGGAGGGTGTTGGGACCGGCGGCGAAGCGCTCGCGCAAGCGGTCGCGATGGCCGAGATAATGCGGCTTGTCGGCGGCCACCGCCTTGGCGGGCGATCGCACCGGCCTTTCGGGAAAGAAGGCCCGCTCGTCGTCGTCACCGTTCATGGCTGCCCCCACCCAGCATTTGCCGGGCACGGTAACGCCCGATCTGCCAGACACTAGGCCCGCAGGCCGGGGCGGTCGAGGTTTTTTGGCGACAGCGTGAAGATCTCGCAGCCGGTTTCGGTGACGCCGATCGTGTGCTCGTACTGCGCCGACAGCGAACGGTCGCGCGTCACCGCGGTCCAGCCGTCCGACAGCACTTTTACATGCGGCCGACCGAGATTGATCATCGGCTCGACGGTGAAGATCATGCCCGGCCGCATCTCGACGCCTTCGCTGGCGCTGCCGTAATGCAGGATGTTCGGCGCGTCGTGAAACAGCCGGCCGACGCCGTGGCCGCAGAAATCGCGCACCACTGAGCAACGCTCGGCTTCGGCATAGGTCTGGATGGCGGCGCCGATGGCGCCGGTGCGGGCGCCCGGCTTGATTGCCGCGATGCCGCGCATCAGGCACTCATACGTGACTTCGAGCAGCCGCTCCGCGGCACGCTTGATCGTGCCCACCGGATACATGCGCGAGGAGTCGCCATGCCAGCCGTCGAGGATATAGGTGACGTCGATATTGACGATATCGCCATCCTTCAACGGCTTGCTGTCGGGTATGCCGTGGCAGACGACGTGGTTGATCGAGGTGCAGGATGATTTCGTGTAGCCACGGTAGTTGAGCGTCGCCGGAAGCGCGCCATGGTCCATGCCGAACTCGAAGACGAAGCGATCGATCGCTTCGGTGGTGACGCCGGGCGCCACCATCGTCACCAGTTCGTCGAGGCAGCGCGCGGTGAGATCGCAAGCCTTGCGCATGCCGACAAAACCTTCCTCGTCGTAAAGACGGATCTGGCCGGTGTTTCTGAGCGGTGCCGTGGCGGCGTCGAGATAGGTGACCATTTTTATCCGTCTTGCAGAGATGCGAGGCTGGATGAGCCTCCGCGAGAGAAATCTCCCCAGATTTGGCACTGGAAAGCGCAAGGTTCAAGGACGAACTGCCGGCGACGGCCGAAGACCGGCGATATTCATGCCTGGGGGCATTCTCCTTGCCTGTAGCGGCCCATGCTTCCGCCGGGTTCATTGGCTACCGCAGTGACGACACATTTCTGGGCGAGAAGCGGCCCAAGCATTAAGCCGCCACGGCAATTTTTTGCGACGAACGGCGTTGCTGCGGGGGCGTCGGTTCGGGAGAGATCGAATGGACAGACTGCAATTCGAGGTGCCGGTGCGGATCGCGCCTGTGCCCGGCCAGCCGGTCGAGGAAATCTACAGTGTCGAGCAGGCGCTCGATTTCCTGCAAACGTGGCCGGTTCGCCGGAAGGGGCCAACCTACCAGGCCGCGTTCAACGCCTGTTTTGGTGCCACGGTGGACATCGTCGAGACCGAAGACGCATGGCGGGCCTTCATGGCGTTTTGCCGGGTGAGCGGCCTCCTTGCCAGGGACATGATGGTTCCGCGCAAGCGGGGCGGCGAGGCGAGGGGACTGCGGGCGTAGGGAGCTTTCGACACAATCCTCAGTCCGTCTTCGCCTCCTCTTGCCGACATCCCCATCAGAGTGGCGGGTCCAGCAAAGCTTGCGCAGCATCACGCTGGCGATAGACATATGCCAAGTTGAAATTGCTGGTACGCCCAAGGGGAATCGAACCCCTGTTACCGCCGTGAAAGGGCGGTGTCCTGACCGCTAGACGATGGGCGCGCTCAGATGTGAGCGCTTATAGTTGCGTCGCGACAAACCGGCAACCCGTCTGCCGCCGGCTGCGACAACTTTTTTCCGTTGGCTCCAAACCGCGTCTTTCCGACAGCCAAGCTGGTTTTTGCAGCATGATGCAACGCCGCCGAGGGGAGCCTTCGCAGTGGCGGAAGAACCTCGCCCTAGCCGCGCCTGCGGCAACGCCAGTTCCAGTCGCGCTCGGGGCCGACATCGACGTGAACGGATTCGGTGTGGCAGTAGGTGCCGACGCCACCGCGGCCCGGCATGGTGCGGAGATAGCTCGCCAGTTCCCATTTCGAGACGCCGGGAACCTGGATGTCAGCGGCGGCGCAGTACATGTGCAGCGAGTTCTTGGCACCGTTGGCGCGGCGGTTGCGGGCCGGATCCCGATAGCCGGAGGTGACCGTCATCTTGCGGCCGTAGTGGCCTTCGATCGTCTTCAGCACGCGAACCAGCGACGGCTTCAAGCAGGCGACATCGACGCTTTCGTTCTGTTTCAGGAGACCGTTGGGTGCCAGCCGGGCGAGGCCGGCGGCGGAGGCGACCTGGTAGGCGCCACCCGAACCTTCGTCCTCGTTGAGGTCGACGTCGCTCTCATCGTCGAGGCCGGATTTGCGCTTGATCTCGAACAGCGCCGTCTGGCGCACGCCTGGCAGCGCATCGGCCGTGAAGTGGCTGGTATCGCCGGTTGACACCAGCTGCACGGGCTTTTCGGCCGGGTTGGCCGAGGCCAGGGTGACGGTGGGTTTTGTCGCAGGCGTCGCCTTGGCCTGCATGACCGTTGGCTGCCCGCCCGATCTGCTGTTGGCCGGCGAAGAAGGTGCCGCCGAAGCAGGCGTGGCGCTGAACAGTGAGGCCAGGAAGTTTTTCTTCGGTGCGTAGGCCTGTGGCTGCGGCATCTCGCCGGCGGTCACATAAACCGGGTTGTTCATCGCCGGCGCGGCGGCCTTGGCGTCGGGCTTCGATGCATCAGCACTGTTCTGTGCCACGGCCTGTTCAGCCGTCTGGGCGTTTGGTTGCAGCGGCTGCGGCGTCTGTCCCGGGATCGTCTCGGCTGCCGTGGGAACGGCGATCGGGAAGCCGGCATCGGGCTTGGCTCCCGGCTTGGCCACTGGCACATAGGCCACCTGCTCGGGAAGGTTGGCGTCGCCGTCGGCATTCATCGTCATTTGTGCGGTTGTCATCTGCGACGATGATGCGGCCGTGCTGGCCTGGGGCGCACCGGCGGCCGTGCTGATTTCGGTAGCCGAGGTATTATAGCCTGGCATGCCGACCGACATGGTCGGGTCGCCGGCCGAGGTGCAGGACGCCAGGAGCACCGAGAAAAGCGCCGCCACAATGGCGCGGCTTTCTCCCTTCGCGAGGCGCGATCCTGCTGATCTCAAAACAAAATTCCCCCTCGATATCCGACCGGTTCGTCATTGGCGCGACGCCGAAACGTCTCGTCGAAATGACCCTTGTTCCCCGAACCGGAAACGAGACCTGTGTCAAATCTGCAAGCCTCAAAGTAATTTGGCGGCTAGAGGATGAATCAAGGCTGCTCAGGGTTGACGGCACCATTTCGCCCGCTTTTGGCGGCGCGTCAACTCACCACACATTACAGATGGTTACACACGCACCTTGACATAGGTGCCGGGGGCTTCGCCTAGAATTTGCATGTGCTCGCCCGGTTTGCGGGCCGGTACCCGGGTATTGTCCTTGGCTTCGATCCAGCGTTGCCAGTGCGGCCACCAGGAACCGGGATGGTCGGTGGCCCCGGCGAGCCATTGGTCGAAGTCGCCGGCCGGCTTGCCGCCGGTCCAGTAGTGATATTTCTGCGCCGCCGGCGGATTGACGACCCCGGCGATGTGGCCGGAGCCGGCCATGACGTAGTCGACCTCGCCGCCGAAATATTTCGAGCCGAGGAATACCGAAAGCGCCGGCGCGATGTGGTCCTCCTTAGAGGCGAGGTTGTAGACCGGAATGGTAACGTCCTTCAGCGAAACCGTGCGGCCCGCCAGTTCCATCATGCCTTGCGAAAGCCTGTTCTCGAGATAGCAATTGCGCAAATAGAAGGAATGGTTGGCCGCGCCCATGCGGGTCGAATCGGCATTCCAGTAGAGCAGGTCGAAGGGCAGGGGATCCTTGCCGCGCATGTAGTTGTTGACGACATAGGGCCAGATCAGGTCGCCCGAGCGCAGCATGTTGAAGGCGGTCGCCATCTTGGTGCCGTCGAGATAGCCTTTCTCGTTCATCGCCTTTTCGACGGCCGCGACCTGCTCCTCGTCGACGAACACTTTTAGATCGCCGGCATAGGTGAAATCGACCTGGGTGGTGAAGAAGGTGGCGGATTTGATGCGATGGTCGCCTTCCTGCGCCATCAGCGCCAGGGCCGCCGCCAGAAGCGTGCCGCCGACGCAATAGCCAATGGCGTTGACGTCCTTTTCGCCGGTGGCCTTTTCGATCGTGTCGAGGCCGTATTGCAGGCCCTCTCGGATATAGGCCTCCCAGCCCTTGGTGCCGTGCCGCTCGTCCGGATTGATCCACGAGATGACGAAAACGGTGTGGCCTTGCTCAACCGCCCAGCGGATGAAGGATTTTTGCGGGTTGAGATCGAGAATGTAGAATTTGTTGATCCATGGCGGGCAGATCAGCAGCGGACGCTTGAGCACGGTCTCGGTCGCTGGATCGTATTGCAGGATTTCGGCGACGTCGCTGCGGCCGACCACCTTGCCGGGCGTGGTGGCGAGGTTCTTGCCGATCTCGAAGGGCGAATAATCTGCCTGCCGCAGCTTCAGGTCACCCTTGCCGGCGGCAATGTCCTCGGCCAGCATCTTCATGCCGCGCACCAGGTTTTCGCCGTTCGAGGCGACGGTCTCGCGAAACAATTCCGGATTGGTCAGGATGAAATTCGACGGCGAGATGGCATTGGACACCTGCCTGACATAAAAGCTGGCCTTGTGGCGAGTGTGCTCGTCCAGACCGTCGGCGTGCTCAACCAGTTCGGCCGCCCAGCGCGAGGTGACCAGATACGCCTGTTTCAGAAAATCGAAGAAGGCGTTGCGGCCCCATTCGGGGTCCTGGAAACGCTTGTCGCCGCGCTCGGGCTTGACCGCGTCCTCGGCGTCCTCGGCGCCGGCGCCGATGCGCTGGACGGCGTTGGCCCAGACGGTCATGTAGCCGGAAAACAGCCGCGTTTGCGCCTCCAGCGCGCGCTGCGGGTCGGAGAGCCAGTACTCGGTGAGCTTGGAGAAGGTCTTCACCATGTCGACGACCGGCTCGGCGACGTGATCGCGCACCTCGCCCTTTTCCCGCGGCTCGGCCCATGCCGAGGCGGCCTTGCCGGCCTGCTCGATCATGCGGGCCATGTTCAGAGCGAAGCGTTCCGGGTCCTTCACCAGATATTGCTCGACGGTCGAAGGTTGGTCATCTTCCGCTTTGCCCGAATCGGGTGTTTTGGACATGGTTCGCGGGGTTCCTCCCGAAGCGTTTTGTTGACATATTACCATGGGATATCGGACAGGGTCCAATGTGCTCTAACCCGGCCGCCAGGAAAACAATATGACGATTAATATTGGCAAGAACGTTTTTTCCGGCACTGGTCGTTTTTGCCGCATGGCGCTCGTCCTGTTGGCGATGGCCGGTTGCACGAGCAGCAACATGGAAGGTGCAGCGCCCGCCACCGGCCTTGTCGGCGCGAAGGACACTGGTTCCTATCCGAACCTGAACATCCCGCCGCAGGTGGCGGCCGAGCAATTCACCGACGAGGAAAAGAACGCCAAGCTTGCCCAACTGAAGGCCGAGGAGCAGAATCAGGCCGCGAAGGGCGGCGGCGTCAAGGTCGCGGACCAAGCAGCGCTGGACCAGCTGGCAAAAAAACACGGCGCCGAGGCGCTGAAGCAGATCGAAGGCAAATGCGACCCCGCTCTCGACCCTAATTGCAAATAAGCTTATACGCGCGACCGCAACCTCACTGTCTGGAACTGCCATGGAAGAATTTCACAAGGTCCGCCGGCTTCCGCCCTATGTTTTCGAACAGGTCAACCGGCTGAAGGCCAGCGCGCGTTCGCGCGGCGCCGACATCATCGACCTTGGCATGGGCAATCCGGACCTGCCGACGCCCAAGGCCATCGTAGACAAATTATGCGAGGTGGTGCGCGATCCGCGCACGCACCGCTATTCGTCGTCGCGCGGCATTCCGGGTCTGCGGCGTGCCCAGGCCAACTACTATGCCCGCCGCTTCGGTGTGAAACTCGACCCGGACAGCCAGGTGGTGGCGACGCTCGGCTCGAAGGAGGGCTTTGCCAATATGGCGCAGGCGATCACCGCCCCCGGCGACGTGATCCTTTGCCCCAACCCGACCTATCCGATCCACGCCTTCGGCTTCATCATGTCGGGCGGCGTCATCCGCTCGCTGCAGGTCGAGCCGGACGACGGCTTCATCCCGGCGTTGGAGCGCGGCATCCGCCATTCGATCCCGAAGCCGCTGGCGCTGATCCTCAATTATCCGTCCAACCCGACGGCACTGGTCGCTTCGCTCGATTTCTACAAGGAGGTGGTGGCCTTCGCCAGGAAGAACGACATCATCATCCTGTCGGATCTTGCCTATTCGGAGATCTATTTCGACGGCAATCCGCCGCCTTCGGTGCTGCAGGTGCCGGGCGCCATCGACGTCGCGGTAGAGTTCACCTCGATGTCGAAGACCTTTTCGATGCCGGGCTGGCGCATGGGTTTTGCGGTCGGCAATGAACGGTTGATCTCGGCGCTGACGCGCGTGAAATCCTATCTCGACTACGGCGCCTTCACGCCGATCCAGGTGGCGGCCGCGCATGCACTCAACGGCGACGGCGCCGACATCGCCGAAGTGCGCGACGTCTACCGCAAACGCCGCGATGTCATGGTCGACGCCTTCAGCCGCGCCGGCTGGACCATTCCGGCACCCGCGGCATCGATGTTCGCCTGGGCGCCGATCCCGGAGCCGTTCAAGCACCTGGGCTCGCTTGAATTCTCCAAGCTCCTGATCGAGCACGCCGACGTCGCGGTGGCGCCGGGCGTCGGCTTCGGCGAGCATGGCGACGATCACGTGCGCATCGCGCTGGTCGAAAACGAGCACCGGATCCGGCAAGCGGCGCGCAACATCAAGCGCTTCCTCGCGTCCAGCGCCAAGCAGCCGAATAACGTCGTACCGCTCGCCGCGCATCGCTGATTTTTCTACACATCAATCGACCGAATGGGGCGTCGCCGGACATGGCTGAAGCGTTGCGTGTTGGAATTGCCGGCCTGGGCACCGTCGGTGCGTCGGTGGCCCGCGTGCTGCGCGACAAGGCGGCCGAACTGACGCGGCAGTGCGGACGCGACATCGTCGTGTCGGCGGTTTCGGCCCGCGATCCCAAACGCGACCGCGGCGTTGATCTTGGCACAGCACAGTGGTTCGACGACGCCGTCAAGATGGCGCAGACCGCCGAGATAGATGTCTTCGTCGAGCTGATCGGCGGCGACGAAGGCCCGTCACGCTCGTCCGTCAAAGCGGCGCTCGAGGCCGGCCGACATGTCGTCACCGCAAACAAGGCGTTGCTTGCCAAGCACGGGGTGGCATTGGCCGAGATCGCCGAGAGGAAAGGCGTGCTGCTCAATTACGAGGCGGCGGTGGCCGGCGGCATTCCGGTCATCAAGACAATGCGCGAGGCGATGGCCGGCAATTCGGTGACCCGCGTTTTCGGCATCCTCAACGGTACCTGCAACTATATTCTGACGCGCATGGAAGCCGAGGGCCTGTCCTTTGATGCCTGCCTGAAGGATGCGCAACGGCTGGGCTATGCCGAAGCCGACCCGACCTTCGACATCGAGGGCCACGACACCGCGCACAAGCTGTCGATCCTGACCAGCCTTGCCTTCGGCACGAGGATCGCCGCCAACGATATTTACATGGAAGGCATCTCCAACATCAGCCAGGCCGACATCCGCGCGGCCGGCGATCTCGGCTACCGGATCAAGCTGCTTGGCGTCGCCCAACGCACCGAAAGCGGCATCGAGCAGCGCGTGCACCCGACCATGGTGCCGACGGCCTCGGTCATCGCGCAGGTGCACGGCGTCACCAACGCGGTCGCGATAGAAACCGACATCCTCGGCGAATTGCTGCTTTCCGGCCCTGGCGCCGGCGGCAACGCCACCGCGTCGGCGGTGATCGGCGACATTGCCGACATCGCCAAGAGCCGGCCTGGCTTCCAGCATGGTCCGGTCTTCGGCCGGCCGGCGAAGGAATTGAAGCCCTACAAGAAGGCGCAGATGCGCAGCCATGCCGGCGGTTATTTCATCCGGCTGACCGTGCACGACCGCCTCGGCGTTTTCGCGGCAATAGCCAAGCGCATGGCCGACAACGACATTTCGCTGGAATCGATCGTCCAGCATGCCGCTGGGCCGGAAACCGAGGCACAGAAGACCGTCATCCTGGTGACCCACGAGACGACCGAGGCGGCGGTGCGCAAGGCCGTCGACGGCATCACCAGGGACAGGCTTCTGACCGACAAGCCGCAAGTCATCCGCATCGAGCGGGCCGGATAGTAGTCTCACATTTTGCGTTTAATCGATTGATATTGCTGCGCTTTCAAAAAGGTCCAGCGCAGGTCTTGCTGTTGTCACGGGGCTTTGACACAAGAAGCGCGTCTCTGGCGGGAGGCCGAGTGCCAACGAGGATTGTCCATCGATGAATGTGGCCCAGAACATTGTCGCCGGCCTCGACCGGATACTGACCATGGAATTGGTGCGCGTCACCGAACGCGCCGCGGTCGCGGCCGCCAGATTGCGCGGACGCGGCGACGAGAAAGCCGCTGACCAGGTTGCGGTCGATGCCATGCGGCAGGAGCTCAACCGTCTTGCCATCAACGGCACGGTGGTGATCGGCGAGGGCGAGCGCGACGAGGCGCCGATGCTCTATATCGGCGAGGAGGTCGGTACCCGAAAAGGCCCGGCTGTCGACATCGCGCTCGATCCGCTGGAAGGCACGACGATCTGCGCTAAGAACCTGCCCAACGCATTGGCCGTTATTGCCATTGCCGAAAAAGGCAGCCTTTTGTTCGCGCCGGACGTCTATATGGACAAGATCGCGATCGGCCCGGGCTATGCCGACGGCATCATCGACATCGATGCCTCGCCGGCCGAAAACATCGCCAGCCTGGCCAAGGCCAAGGGCGTGCCGGTGGCGGAGATCACCGCCTGTATTCTCGACCGGCCACGCCATGGCGCGTTGATCGAAGCCGTGCGGGCGACCGGAGCCGCAATCCGTCTGATCGGCGACGGTGATGTCGCCGGGGTCATCCACACCACCGACCCGGACGAGACCGGCATCGACATCTATCTCGGCACCGGAGGCGCGCCGGAAGGCGTGCTCGCAGCTGCCGCCTTGCGCTGCACCGGTGGCCAGATGCAGGGCAGGTTGATGCTCGACACGCCGGAAAAGCTGGTGCGCGCCGCCAAGATGGGCATCTCCGACCCCAAACGGATCTACCACACGCAAGACATGGCACGCGGCGACGTGCTGTTTGCCGCGACCGGCGTGACCGACGGCAATATGCTGGCCGGCGTCAAGTTCGGCCGCAATTTCATCACCACGCATACGATCGTGCTGCGCTCGTCATCGCGGACCGTGCGCGAGATCAAGGCCAGGCACCAGGATCTGGAAAAGTTTTGATTTCGACTCAGTCAGCCGTTGCATATTGTGCGCAATGACAAATTGCAGACGGCGCGTCACGTGACGGGGGAAAGACGCTTTTTCCTCGATGTCAGGCAATCGGCCACCGGCGTTTCCTGGGAACACCGGCTGACCGAGCGCCAGGACATGGCTGCGCTCGCCATCGCGCAAGGTTATGGCGTGCCCGATATCGTGGCGCGCGTGCTGGCCGGGCGCGGCGTCACCGCCGAGCAGACCGAGCGGTTTCTGGATCCGACCATCCGCAACCTGCTGCCCGACCCGGCATCGCTGACCGACATGGACAAGGCGGCCTCTCGCATCGCCCAGGCGGTGATGGCCAGGGAAAAGGTGGCGATCTTTGGCGACTACGATGTCGACGGCGCCGCCTCGTCGGCGCTGCTCAAGCGCTTCCTCGCACATTTCTCGGTGCCGTCGGAGATTTATATACCGGACCGCATCTTCGAGGGTTACGGCCCCAATCCGGAAGCGATGCGCGAACTCGTCTCGCGCGGCGCGACGCTGATCGTCACCGTCGATTGCGGCACCAATAGTGCTGCTTCCATCGACGCGGCGAAGGCCGCCGGCGCCGACGTCGTGGTGCTCGATCACCATCAGGTCGGCGGGGCGTTGCCGGGGGCGGCTGCGGTCGTCAACCCAAATCGCGAGGACGACCTTTCCGGCCAGGGCCATCTTTGTGCCGCCGGCGTCGTCTTCCTTTGCCTGGTGCAGACCGCGAAGATCCTCCGCAGCCGCTTGCCGGATGCCGCACCGCCGGACCTGCTTGCCCTGCTCGACCTGGTGGCGCTGGGCACAGTCTGCGACGTGGTGCCGCTCACCGGCGTCAACCGCGCCTTCGTGGTCAAGGGGCTGCAGGTGGCGCGGCAGCAGAGAAACGAAGGGCTGGCGGCGCTGGCGCGGGTCTCGCGTATAGGCGAGCCGATCAGCACGTTCCATCTGGCCTTTCTGATCGGTCCGCGCATCAACGCCGGCGGGCGCATCGGCGACGCAGCACTTGGCAGCCGCCTGCTTGCAACCGACGACCCGGTCGAAGCCCGCACCATCGCCGAGACGCTGGATCGGCTCAACCAGGAGCGGCAATCCATGGAGCAGGAGATGCTGGCCGCGGCGCGCTCAGAGGCCGACGCGGAGCTTGCCGGCGGCAATGGTCCGGCCATCGTGGTCACAGCCAGCAGCAACTGGCATCCGGGCATTGTCGGCCTGCTTGCCTCACGGCTCAAGGACCATGCAAGACGGCCGGCCTTTGCCATCGCCTTCAACGCCAATGGTGTCGGTACGGGGTCAGGCCGTTCGGTGTCGGGCTTCGACCTCGGCCGGCTGGTGCGCGAGGCTGCCGATGCTGGGCTGATCGTCAAGGGCGGCGGCCACGGAATGGCGGCCGGCATCACTGTCGAGCGGGCGAAGCTCGGCGAACTCAGGGCTTTCTTCGAAGAGCGCGCGGCTGTGGATGTGTTCCGCCTGCAAGGCGAGGAGAGCCTGGCGATCGACGGCGCGCTTGCCGCCGAGGGCGCGACGCTTGCGCTGCTCGATGCGCTTGAGAGGGCAGGGCCGTTCGGCGCAGGGCACGTCGCGCCGGTGTTCGCGCTGCCGCGCCACCGGCTTGTCGATGCGCGGGCGGTCGGCAGCAACCACATCCGCGCCGAACTGCAGTCGGAAAGCGGCGGCCGCATCCAGGCGATCGCCTTTCGCGCCGTCGACACGGCTCTTGGCGAATTCCTGTTCAAGAACAGGGGCAAGCCGGTGCATGTAGCCGGCTCACTGTCGGGCAACCACTGGAACGGCAACCGCACGGTGCAATTTCGTATCGTCGACGCGGCGCTTGCCTGAGAGCTCGCTGACCGCTCTGCCTAAGCGAGGACGGTCTGCAGCCGGGTCAGATCGCCGATCTGCGCCATCGTTGCCTGGTAGCCGATACGGATCGCTTCGTCGGCGCGGTGGAATTCGGTCAGGCCGATATGGCTGAGCTTCGGCTGCAGCGATATGTCCGGCGGGTCACCGGCCAGCCTGGCGCGCGAGATGCGGTCTTGGATGATGTTGAAGGCTTCGACCATGACGCCGGTAATGCCGAGCCGCGTCTCGCGCGACTGACGTTCGGGATCGGCGTGGCCGGCCCGCGGCGCGTCTTTCTCGATGACCAGCTCGCCGGCACTGTGCTTGATCACCGCGGCGCGGCCGAACAGATCGTAGTGAAGGTTCACCGCAACCACGAGCGGCTGCTCGTAGGCACGGCAGACCGAGACCGGCACCGGATTGACCAGGGCGCCGTCAACCAGCACACGCCCATTGCAGGCGACCGGCTCGAACACGCCGGGCAGCGCGTAGGAGGCGCGCATGGCGGTGCTCAACGAGCCGCTCGACAGCCAGATCTCATGGCCGGTGCGGATTTCCGAAGCGACGCAGACGAATGGTTTTGGCAGGTCCTCGAAGCGGATGCCGGCTATGTGCTCGCGCAGCCGCGCATCGAGCTTCATGCCACCGAACAGGCCGCTGCCGCGTAGATTGAGGTCGAGAAGACCAAAAATGCGCCGCCTGGTCAGGCTGCGCGCGAATTCTTCCAGCTCGTCGAGCTTGCCGGCAACATAGCAGCCGCCGACCAGCGCGCCGATCGAGGTGCCGGCGATCATCGACACTTCGATGCCGGCTTCGTCAAGCGCGCGCAGCACGCCGATATGCGCCCAGCCGCGCGCACAGCCGCCACCCAATGCCAGCGAAATCCCTGTTTTGCCCGGGGATTTGGTTTCGGATGCGCCCGCGGCCGAGGAGAGGCCATTGGCCTCCCGAACGTCAGGTCTGTTGCGCAATGACGCCCAGTCGAGCATCACAATCTCCCTTGTCCCACGGTCATCCTACAGGCGGGCCGTATCGAAATCATGAATATACGTGGCTGAAGTGCTGCGAATGGTTCATATTGATGGTGTATTGGGCTTTCGATAGGTTTTTTCCGCATCGAACAGCGGCTTGCTGCCGTCGCTGGCAAGCGTCCCTTTGCCATCGCTCAGCCCCACCGTCCGATAAAAGCATGAACGTCGGCCGGTGTGACAAGTTGCTTCGTGACCCTGCACTTTGACGCGCAACCATATCGCGTCCTGGTCACAATCCGTGAGTATCTCGACGACCTGCTGGACATTGCCAGAGGTCTCGCCCTTCTTCCACAGCGCATTGCGCGAACGCGACCAGTAGTGCGCGACGCCGGTCTCGAGCGTTAGCGCCAGCGCCTCGGCATTCATATGCGCGACCATCAGCAGCATGCCGTCTTCGGCATCGGTGACGACGACGGTGACGAGGCCCCCGGAATCGAAGCGCGGTGAAAGGACCGCGCCTTCCTCGAGTGCCTTCTTGTCTGTTGGAGCTTTCGGGAATTCCAATGCCGACATTCGCCGGTCCTTATCTAGCGAAGCCGGCAGGCCGATCAGATCCTGCCGCCGCGCACCATTGTGACGAAGCGGACCTGCTCTTCGGGTGTGTCCTTGAAGACGCCGGTGAAGGTCGAGGTCAGCGTGGTCGAGCCCTGCTTGCGGATGCCGCGCATGGCCATGCACATATGCTCCGCCTCAAGCATAACAGCCACGCCGCGCGGATTGAGTACGTCCTGGATGACGCCGGCAATCTGCGCGGTCATCGCTTCCTGGGTCTGCAGGCGATGGGCGAAGATGTCGACGACGCGGGCGATCTTGGACAGGCCGACAACCTTGCCGTCAGGCAGATAGCCGACATGCGCCTTGCCGATGATCGGCACCATGTGATGCTCGCAATGCGAGTGGAAGGATATGTCCTTGACGAGGACGAGGTCGTCATAACCAGCGACTTCCTCGAACGTGCGGCCAAGTTCCTCGGCTGGGCACATATCATAGCCGTTGAACATTTCGCCGAACGCCTTGGTGACGCGCTTCGGCGTGTCGATCAGGCCCTCGCGGTCCGGATTGTCGCCGGTCCAGCGCAACAAGGTGCGCACCGCGGCTTCGACTTCGGCCTCGCTCGGCCGGTCGGTGACCGGCTTTTCCATATAGGCAGACCGCGGCATGAGTTTCTTGATAACGGCGTCCATAAAGGCGTCTCCCGTAGTTCCTCTCTCAGGAGGAACGAGTTGAACGGACCACGACCTTTCGGGTGTTAGAAACTCGCCCGGTTTCCAGCCCGTAAGTGGCGTGAACAGAATTGGGCATGACGAGGTTTGTGGTCGCCTTGTCGATACCCGACTACCGCCATTATATATGTTCGTACCGAGCGAAAGGAAGACGCCAGAGCGGCAATCGCTGTTCGCTGGGCGGCGACGGATTGGAAAAATATGATCGACGATGTCTACAATGCGAAAATTCTGGGTTTTGCCGGAAACATCGCACGGATCGGCCGGCTCGACCGGCCCGACGCAACCGCACGAGCACATTCCAAGCTGTGCGGCTCGACGGTGACCGTCGATCTGAAGATGGATGATGGCGTCGTCAGCGATTTCGCGCATGACGTGAAGGCCTGTGCGCTTGGCCAGGCGTCGTCTTCGATCATGGCGCAGCATGTCGTCGGCGCCAGCGCCGAAGAATTGCGCAGCGTGCGCGAGACGATGCTGAAGATGCTGAAGGAAAATGGCCCGCCGCCCGAAGGCCGCTTCGCCGACCTGAAATACCTGGAACCGGTGCGCGACTACAAGGCGCGCCACGCCTCGACCATGCTGACCTTCGACGCAGTGGTCGACGCCATCGGCCAGATCGAAAAAAAGCGGGCGGAAGAGGCGGCCTAGACCTTGGCAAGGAAACGCCGGCTTTCGGCGAATTCCGCCCGGACCCAGTCGGCAAAAGCCCTGGCCGGCTCGGAAAGGTCATTCAGTCTTCTGGCCACCAGCCAATAGGCGCCCGACGCGACGTCGATGTCGAAAGGCTTGATCAGCGCGCCGGACGCAAGTTCTTCGCCGATCTGCAGAAGATCGCCCAGCGCGACACCATGTCCAAGCAAGGCTGCCTGCTTGGAAAGCGAAGCATCCGCCAGTATCGAGCCGCGCGCAGGCACGGCTTCAGCCGTCACGCCGGCCGCTTCGAACCAGCGCGCCCAAGCCTGACGGTTTTCTTCGTGCAGCAATGTATAGCGACCAAGGTCGATCGGTTTTTCCAGAGCTGGGCCGGATGCAAGAAGCGCCGGCGACAGAACCGGTGAATCGACGACCGAGGCAAGCTGTTCGGCTTCGCTGCGTGGCCATGAGGTGGCGTGCGCACTGAAGCGTAGAGCAAGTTCGGGCTGATCGCTGCGGAACTCTATCAACCTCGGGTCGACCTCAAGAGAAACGTCGATATCGGGTCGCAACTCGCGAAACCGGTTGAGCCGCGGCACCAGCCATACGGATGCAAGTGACGGCTCGACGCTGACACGGACCACGGACTGCGTCGGGGCCGCCGTCAATTCCGAAAGCAGCCTGTCGATGCCCTCGAAACTTCTGACCAACTGGTCGAGCAGCCGCCGGCCGGTGTCGGTCAACTCGACGCGGCGATGATGGCGGAAGAACAAAGGTTGGCGCAGGAAGGCTTCGAGCTCGCGGATCTGGCGGCTGATCGCCGCCTGCGAAACATAAAGCTCCTCGGCCGCACGGATGAAGCTCAGGTGACGACCGGCTGCTTCGAAGCTTCTGAGAGCCGTCAGTGGGAGGTGTCCGCGCTTCATTCGCATAACTCAGAGTTATCTGACGTGGACGTTATACTCGTTTGAACAGCAAGGCCAGCGGCGCTCTAATCGGCGCTCAAGGAGTGCTGCCATGATCCAGTTTCTCAACATTCTGGGCGATGTCGTGCGGATCGCGACGTTTCAATGGCACGACGAGAAACCGCATAGGGATTGGTGCGAGGAGAGGCCGCCGACCAGCGTCGCCGTATGTCGGAAGCCGACGCCCGACCGCTACCCGGTTCGCCTTACCAAGCCATGACGGGATTGCCGGAACGCCATTGCGTTCCTGGCCCGATGCGCACATCTATCGTAGGGAAAACGCGATGTGGAGACTGCGGTGGTTGGCCAACATCGGCATGCGCACGGCGCCAGGCCGATTCGACAAGGACGCAACTGGCCCGGTCCATGGCGCAAGACGCCGGGCCGCCTCCTCGGCACGTCGCTCGTCCGCTTCTACCAGCTGACGCTGTCCGGCTTCGTCGGCAATTCCTGCCGGCATCTGCCGACCTGTTCCGAATACGCGCACGAAGCGATCGCCCGCCACGGGCTGTGGGCCGGCGGCTGGATGGGGTTTTTCCGGGTGCTGCGCTGCGGACCGTTCGGAACGCACGGCATCGACCGCGTGCCGGAGATCTTGGCTGATCGTTACCGTTGGTTCACGCCATGGCAGTACTGGCGGATCGGGAAAAAACGTAGCGACCTGGACAGCTGACCGCAACTGTTCAGTGCTCAACCGGACCGCTTTTACGATCTGGTAGGGTTAACCGCAGCTTGCGAGGACATCGCGCATTTGAGACAAAATCGAGACAAGACGCCTCGCTAAGCCGCTCCTGACACCCTTCAGGAGAGATTACCAAATGCGCCGGATAGATCGTCTTCCCTTCGTTTTCGCCGTGGTTCTCTATGTCCTGGCGTGGCTGTTGGGGTTTCCGATCCGTGCGCAGTCGGCGCCGCTCGGGGACGTCGAATGCACGCTGATCGTCGACGCCGCAAGTGGCGAGACGCTGTATCGGCAAGGGACCTGCGACCAGCGCTTCAGTCCCGCCTCGACATTCAAGGTTCCGCTGGCGCTGATCGGCTATGACGCCGGAATCCTGAGTGACCAGCACACGCCGAGCTGGGAGTACAAAGCGGAGTTCAACGCGCCGAAACGGGACCGCAAAACCGTCGACCCGACGATCTGGGAAAGGGATTCGGTCCTTTGGTTCTCACGCGAGGTTACGCGCCGGCTCGGCAGCAAACAGTTTGCCGGCTATGTGTCCAGATTGGACTATGGCAACACCGACGTCTCCGGCACGTCCGGCAAGAATGACGGCCTCACCCATTCCTGGGTGAATTCTTCGCTCGAGATATCGCCGGTCGAGCAGGTCGATTTTCTGCGTAAACTGCTGGCGCGGAAACTGCCGGTGTCGGACAAGGCCCATGCGATGACCAGCGCGATTGTCCCGACCTTCCGGGCAGGCGGCTGGACGGTGCAGGGCAAGACCGGGACGACCAGGCTCGGCGACAGCGCCGACAAGCGCTCGCTTGGCTGGTTTGTCGGCTGGGCGCAGACGGATACCCGCAAGATCGTCTTTGCCCGCCTGGTAGTCGATACGAAACGTTCCGACACGCCAAAGGGGCTCAAGACGCGGGCGATGTTCCTGAAAGAGCTGCCGAATCTCCTCAGGTGACCTACATCCGGCTTTACGGCGCCGAAAACTGTCCATAAAAGACCGCTCGCCGCCGGACGCATCCGGCTCTTACTGATGCATGTCGTAGCCCCAAAACCGCTAGGCAGTTTTGGGCGACATGCATTTCACCACCCGCGCTCGTTTGCGGGACTGGATAGGAGAATTTATGCTGAATTCCGTTTCCCTGACATTTCCCGATGGCTCCGTCCGCGATTACGACGCGGCGATGACCGGCGCTGGCCTGGCGGAATCGATCTCGAAGTCGCTGGCCAAGAAGGCCGTTGCCTATTCGATCGACGGCACGCTGCGCGACCTTTCCGACCCGATCGGCAGATCGGGCAAAGTCGAGATCATCACTCGTGAGGACCCGCGCGCGCTGGAGCTCATCCGCCACGATGCGGCGCATGTGCTGGCCGAAGCCGTGCAGGAACTTTGGCCGGGAACGCAAGTGACCATCGGACCGGTGATCGAGAACGGATTCTACTACGATTTTGCCCGCAACGAGCCGTTCACGCCCGACGATTTCCCGGTGATCGAGAAGAAGATGCGCGAGATCATTGCGCGCAACAAGCCGTTCACCAAAGAGGTCTGGTCGCGTGAGAAGGCGAAAAGGATCTTTGCCGACAAGGGCGAACGCTACAAGCTCGAGCTGATCGACGCCATCGCCGAGGATCAGGATCTCAAGATCTATGCACAGGGCGACTGGTTCGACCTTTGCCGCGGCCCGCATATGGCCTCGACCGGCCAGATCGGCAACGCCTTCAAGCTGATGAAGGTCGCCGGCGCCTATTGGCGCGGCGATAGCAACAATCCGATGCTGACGCGCATCTACGGCACGGCCTGGGCCGATCAGGCGCAGCTCGAAGCCTATCAGACGATGCTGGAGGAAGCCGAGAAGCGCGACCACAGGAAGCTCGGCCGCGAGATGGACCTGTTCCACTTCCAGGAGGAGGGCCCCGGGGTCGTGTTCTGGCATGCCAAGGGCTGGAGGATGTTCCAGAACCTGGTCAATTACATGCGTCGCCGCCTCGACGAGCAGGGCTATCAGGAAGTCAACGCACCACAGGTGCTCGACAAGAGCCTGTGGGAGACGTCAGGCCACTGGGGCTGGTACCGGGACAACATGTTCAAGGTGACGGTTGCTGGCGACGACACCGACGACGACCGGGTGTTTGCGCTGAAGCCGATGAACTGCCCCGGCCACGTCCAAATCTTCAAGCACGGGCTGAAGTCCTACCGCGATCTCCCGGTAAAACTTGCGGAATTCGGCAATGTGCATCGCTATGAGCCGTCCGGCGCGCTGCACGGGCTGATGCGCGTGCGCGGCTTTACCCAGGACGATGCCCACATCTTCTGCACCGAGGAACAACTCGCCGACGAGTGCATCAAGATCAACGACCTGATCCTGTCGACCTATGCCGATTTCGGCTTCGACGAAATCACCGTCAAGCTGGCGACCCGCCCCGAAAAACGGGTCGGCACCGACGCGATGTGGGATCATGCTGAGGGCGTGCTGCAGGACGTGCTCGACAAGATCGCGGCGCGGTCGGGCAACCGGATCAAGACGGGCGTCAATCCGGGCGAGGGCACGTTCTACGGGCCGAAGTTCGAATATGTGCTGAAGGACGCCATCGGCCGCGACTGGCAATGCGGCACCACGCAGGTTGATTTCAACCTGCCGGAACGGTTCGGCGCCTTCTACATCGGCTCGGATTCGGAAAAGAAGCAGCCGGTGATGGTGCATCGCGCCATCTGCGGCTCGATGGAGCGTTTTCTCGGCATCCTGATCGAGAATTATTCCGGCCATTTCCCGCTCTGGTTCGCACCGCTGCAGGTGGTGGTGGCGACGATCACTTCCGATGCCGACGATTACGCGCGAAAGGTCGTTGCGCAGCTGAAGACGGCCGGGCTGATCGCCGAAGCCGACCTGCGCAACGAGAAGATCAACTACAAGGTCCGCGAGCATTCGCTTGCCAAGGTCCCGGTCATCCTTGTTTGTGGCAAGCGCGAGGCCGAGGAAGAAACGGTCAATGTCCGCCGTCTCGGGTCGCGCGACCAGAAATCGCTCGGCCTCGCAGCCGCCGTAAAGCTGCTTGCCGACGAGGCGGTGACACCCGACCGCAAGCGCCGCGCGGCGTGAGCCAGCCAATCAGCAACGAATGGCGGTGGAGCGATCCACCGCCATTTTTCATATGCCTGTCACGCCAATTATGTAGCGAGCCCCATGCTCAAGCTGAAGATGCGCGAAAGACCATTTCCAGAGCTCTCCTATGCCAGTCCGCATCAGCCGGCGCTGACGCGCTGGTTCATCCAATCGGTCGAAGGCCTATCGGAACGCGATCGTTTCGCGGCACTCTATGATTTCTGGATGATTTCTGGCGCCGGCACGTGGTGCCGAGCGGCGAGCGCGTGTTCAGCCACATGCTGGAGCTGATCGACGTCCGGGTGAGGACCGCCGGTCAATGGCCGCCGGCAAACCTGCCGGATATACCGCTGGTGATCGTTGCCAACCATCCGTTCGGCATCGGCGACGGTATTGCCGTGCTGTCGCTGGCGGAGCAACTCGGCCGGCCGTTCCGCGTCATGATCCACAAGGATCTGCTCAAGATCCGCGAGATGGAGGCCTATTCGCTGCCGATCGACTTTTCCGAGACCAAGGACGCGCTGAAGAACAACATGGCAGTGCGTCATGAGGCAGTGAAGCTGCTCAAGCAGGGCGTCACCATCGTTGTCTTCCCGGCCGGCCGCGTGGCTACCGCGCCGAAGGGATTTGGCCGGGCGCGCGATTTGCCGTGGAAGATGTTTCCGGCCCGTCTCGTTCAGGATGCCAAGGCATCGGTCATCCCGATGCATTTTTCCGGGCAGAACGGGCGGCTGTTCCATCTGGTCAGCGGGCCGATGAACATGGCCGAGCGCGACGGGCGTGTCGCGAAATTCGTCGGCAAGGCCTCGCTGACGCTGCGCACATCGTTGCTCATCTGCGAATTTGCGCGGCTATCCGGCAAATCGATCGACGTGCGCGTGGGCGATGCGCTGGGGTGGGACCAACTGGAGCCGCTGCGCGACCGCAAGGCCTTGCTCGACCGCCTTCAGCGTGGCGTCTTCGACCTAGCGCCGGTCGAGGCGCGTGGCCGCGTGCCGTTGCTGGCGCGACGCATGCGCAAAGCAGCCTAGAGGGGCGCGGCTTAGTCGGCGCCTTCCTCGGAATCGATAGCGGAAGCCTCGGTGGCCAGAACTTCGATGTCCTGATTGTGCCCGGCCACCACCGTAAAATCCTTCTGGTAGATGCGGTCGCGATTTTTGGCGATGATGGTGTAGTCGCCCTCGGCCAGCACCATCGAGGCAAAGGCGCCGACGGTTTCCTTGATCGGATCGCCGGATTCGTTCAGTAGCGACCAGGAGGTGTCGGCGATCGCCTCGCCGCCCGGTTCGCGCACCAGCTTCATGGTCATCTCGGCGGCACGGTGCTCGACCGTCGCTTCGGTGAGCTTGCCGGCCTCGACGCGGATGTCGGAGCGGATGACCGCGTTCACCGCACCATAGGTCGACACGACATGATAGGTGCCGGCATTGAGCCGCACGACGCTGTTCGGCTCGACATCGGGTATGATCAGGGCGCGATCGCCATCGGCCGCGGCGTGGCTCTCATAGATCGAGAAGCGCAGCTTCTTCGGCGGTATGCGTACCCCGCCGGACAGCACGGCATCAAGCTTGAGGCCACCTGCATCGAGCACGAGGCTCTCGCGCTTGGCTTCCTTGCCGACGGTGATGCGCTTGGTGGCGCCGGCCCGTCCGTAGGAGGCGTGGACCAGATACGAACCCGGCTCGAGCTGGAATACGGCCGTGCCGCCATGAGCCGAGGCGACCATCGGCAGCTTGCCGTCGCTGGCCGATTCGGGCTTGAAAACGCGCCAGACGATGCCGCGCGTAATGTCGGCGCCCTTGTCGGTCAATTGCGCCGACAGCGTGATTGCCCCGCTGCTCCCCAACGCCAGCGATGTCTCGCTTTTCGGAGGCGCATAGCCCGAAATTCCGGGAAGTTTCAGATCGCCGAGGCCGTCCACTTCCTGGGCGACGGCAAGCGAAACCGGCACCATCAACAGCGCGACAGCGAGCCATACCAGGAAAAGACGCAATGTCCCCTCAAACATGCCTTGCGTTGAAGCCCAAGGCGGTGGCAATTTCAAGGCTTAAGAGTCCGGTCGGCTTTTGCTGCAGGGCTGTTTGTCCGGCGCGCCGCGCCAATGCCCAAGCCGCCCGATGTCCCGATGGTGCGCTTCAGCTCAAATTCCAGGAGACTTGCGCCCATGGCGTCGCCGATCATCGATTTTCTGCTGACCCGAAATTCCACGCCGATCCCGGATTTGAAAGAGCCGGCGCCGAGCGATGCTGAGATCGCGACGATGATCGCCGCCGCCTCGCGGGTGCCGGACCACGGCCGGCTGGAGCCGTGGCGTTTTATCCTCTATCGCGGCGAGGCTCGCGTCGAGATCGGCAAGAAGCTGGCGGCACTTGCCGAGCAGCGTGAAGGACCGCTGCCGGAAGGCCGCCGCAACCAGGAATTGGCGCGCTTTTCGCGCGCGCCGCTGGTCATCGGCGTGATCTCGATCCCCAGGGAAAATCCAAAGATCCCGCAATGGGAGATGTTCCTGTCCGGCGGCATGGCGGCGATGAACCTGATGCTTGCCGCCAATGCGCTGGGCTACGGCACCAACATGATCAGCAACTGGTATTCCGACGTGCCGGAGGGCAGGGCGATCCTCGGCTTGGCGCCGCATGAGCGGGTCGTCGGTTTCGTCCATATCGGCTCCTATCAGGGGCCAGCGCCGGAACGGCCGCGGCCAGATCCGGCAAAGCTCTATGCCGACTATTCGGGGCCGTGGGTGGGATAATTTCGGAGCGGAACAGACCCCTAAGGATCAAGCCCCGATGCCTTGGCTCGCGCCAGGAGCCGCTCTGCGAGCTTGAGATGCGGCCGGTCGTACATCTTGCCATCCATGCCGACGACGCCGGGATTTCCTGCCGCCTTGAACGCCTCGACGATCGCAAGGGCGCTTTTCACCGCTTGCGCCGAGGGCGTGAAGGCGGCGTTGATGACCGGCACCTGCGCCGGATGGATCGCCAGCTTGCCGGTGAAACCGTCGCGCTCGGCCTCGGCGCATTCGGCCTCGAAACCGGCCATGTTGCGAAAATCCGGAAAGACGGTGTCGATTGCGGCGACTTCCGCGGCACTTGCGGCGAGGATGGTCATGGTGCGGGCGAAGCGGAATACATCCGTGTAGCGGCCGTTCTCGTCGCGCGTCGCGCGCGCGCCGATTGCCGCCGACAAATCTTCCGCCCCCCAGGTGACGCCGACAAGCCGCGCGCTTGCACGGGCGTAGGTCGCTGCGGCCAAGACGCCTGCGGCCGTTTCTGTGATGATCGGCAGGATCTTTATAGCTCCATCCGGCAGGCCGCTTTCAGCTTCGTGCACCCTGAGCTTGGCCGAGAGATGCTGAACATCCAGTCCGCTGTTCGACTTAGGCAGCATGATGCCGTCTGGTTTTGCTGGCACGAGCGCCGCCAGATCGTCGTCGGTCAGTCCGGTCGAAAGGTCATTGACGCGCAGATAGATCACGGAGTTGGTTCGGTGCCTGTGCTCGGCGATGAAATGCGCCGCTGTGTCGCGCGCCAGACCCTTGTTCTGCGCGGCAATCGAATCCTCGAGATCGACGATGACCACGTCGGCGCCCACGCCAAAGGCCTTTTCCAGCTTCTTTTCCGAATCGCCGGGAACGAAGAGCAGGGAACGCATCGGCTATGCCTTTTTCATCATCATCGCTTGCCTCGTGCATTTGGCAACCAGGACGTCGTTCTGATTATAGGCGCGATGCTCGAACTCGACGACGCCGCGGTCCGGCTTCGACCTGGATTCGCGCACCGAGACGACAGTGGTCTCGACGCGAATGGTGTCGCCATGGAAGACGGGGTGCGGAAACACCGTCTCCTTCATGCCGAGATTAGCGATGGTGGTGCCGACGGTGATGTCGTTGACCGAGATGCCGATCATCAGGCCAAGCGTGAACAGCGAATTGACCAGGGGCTTGCCCCATTCGCTCTTGGCGGCGAAGTCGAAATCGATGTGCAGCGGCTGCGGGTTCAGCGTCATCACCGAAAACAGCATGTTGTCGCTTTCGGTCACGGTCTTGCGCAGCGTGTGCTTGAACTCATGGCCGACAACGAACTCCTCCAGATAAAGTCCGGCCATTGTCGATCTCCTCCGCTGCTTAAGGGTTGATAGGCGTTGCAAACCGGGCTCGCAAGCCAGTTAACGAACATGGTGAACCGTTCGTAAACCATTTGTGCCTACGGTCTCCACAGGGGCCAGAAGCGTTCTGGCAAAGGGCGTAAGCAGGCGACATGGTCGTTTCGCATTTCCTGAAATGGATTCACACGGCGAAGGTGTCGGAGCGCGTTGCGGCGGCAAGCGCACTTGCCCGCGCCTATGTCGACTCGGACCTGCCTTTCGAGGACCGCTGCGCTGCGGAGGCGGCGCTGACGTTGCTGCTCGATGACGCATCGTCGAAGGTGCGACTGGCGATCGCCGACGCGCTTTCCATGAGCCATCATGCGCCGCCGCAGATCGTCAGCGCGCTGGCCTCGGACCAGCCGGAAGTCGCAGCCTTGGTGCTGGCGCGGTCGCCGCTGCTTACCGATGCCGACCTGATCGATCGGGTTGCCGGCGGCCAGAAAGCGACGCAGAAGGTGATCGCCGACCGGCCGCGCGTCTCAATGTCGGTTGCGGCGGCGATCGCCGAGATCGGCGAGCCGGAGGCCTGCGCCACGCTGCTCGCCAACAGCGGCGCCGACATCGCATCGATCAGCTTTCGGCGCATGGCCGAGCGGCACGGCCACCTGCCTCTGGTGCGCGAGGCGCTGATTGCCGACGTGCGCCTGCCCGCCGATTGCCGCCATTTGCTGCTGGTCAAAGTGGGCGAGACGCTCAAGGGCTCAGCGCTGGTGCTGGCGCTGATGGGCGCCGCCAGGGCCGAGCGCGTCACGCGCGATGCTTGCGTCAAGGCTTCGGTGACGCTGATCGAAGGCACGCGAGCAGAGGAACATACCGCACTTGTCGAACATCTGCGCCTGCGCGGCGACCTGACCGCAAGCTTCATCATCCGCACCATCGCGCACGGCAAGGTCGACTTCTTTGGCTCGGCGCTGGTCGCGCTCAGCCAGCAGTCCGAGCAACGGGTGAGGGCACTGCTGGCCGGCGGGCATGACATAGCGTTGCAGGCACTGTTCCGCAGCGCCGGGCTTGCCGCCGCCACCCACGCCATCATCCTGCGCGCGCTGAAGGTCTGGCGCGAGGTCGCCAATGGCAAACGCCTCGCCGGCGTCCAGGAAGTCAGCTGGCTGATGCTGAAGGAATTGGGAGGGCAGTCCGCCGAAGGCGATCTCGCCGGGCTGGTCAAATCGATCCACCTCGACGCGCTGCGCGAAAACGCACGCGGGCACGCGCTGGCGATCGCCGCTGCCTAAAGCAATTCCAGGAAAAGTGTGAAACGGTTTTCCATCCGGAATTGCGTCAAAACAAAAAGATAGAGCGGTTCGGCGTTTCCGTGAAACGCTGAACCGTTCCAGACCTCATCTTGCGCGAAAAATCCGGAAAGTCTTGCGAACAGTGACAGCCGCCGTCCGCGGCTCGCCACCTCGCCTGGCAGAAGACGCTCAGATATCCAGCACTTCCGTCTCGGCGAATTCCGCGCGTTCCTGGATGAAGCGGAAGCGGGCCTCGGGCTTGGTGCCCATCAGTGCGTCGACAGCATCCTTGGTCGCCGCCTCGGCGTCGATCACATCGACCCGCAGCAGCGTGCGCTTTCTCGGGTCCATGGTGGTTTCCTTGAGCTGGGCAGCCATCATTTCGCCCAGCCCTTTGAAGCGGCCGATTTCGACCTTGCCGCGCCCGGTGAATTCGGTGCGCAGGAGTTCGTCCTTGTGCGCGTCGTTGCGGGCATAGGCGACCTTGCCGCCTTGCCGGATCGAATAAAGCGGCGGCACCGCCAGATAGAGATGGCCGCCGCGGATCAGGCTTGGCATCTCCTGGTAGAAAAAGGTGATCAGCAGCGAGGCGATATGGGCGCCGTCGACGTCGGCATCGGTCATGATGATGACCCGGTCGTAACGCAGGTCCTCGTCGCGATATCTCGAGCGCGTGCCGCAGCCCAGGGCCTGGATGAGGTCGGATATCTGCTGGTTGCCGGCAAGTTTGTCGCTGCCGGCGCTGGCGACATTGAGGATCTTGCCGCGCAGCGGCAGCACCGCCTGGCTGGCGCGGTCGCGCGCCTGCTTCGCCGAGCCACCGGCCGAATCGCCCTCGACGATGAAAAGTTCGGCACCGGCGGCGGCATTCTGCGTGCAGTCGGCGAGCTTGCCGGGCAGGCGCAGCTTGCGCACAGCACTCTTGCGCGACACTTCCTTTTCCTGGCGGCGGCGCACCCGCTCGTCGGCACGCGCGATCACCCATTCGAGCAGTTTCGAAGCTTCCTGCGGATTGTCGGCCAGCCAGTGGTCGAACGGGTCGCGGATGGCGCTTTCGACGATGCGGATCGCCTCGATCGTCGCCAGCCTGTCCTTGGTCTGGCCGACGAATTCCGGTTCGCGGATGAACACCGACAGCATGCCCGCCGCCGAGATCATCACATCCTCGGAAGTGACGATCGAGGCGCGCTTGTTGCCGACCAAATCGGCATAGGCACGCAAGCCGCGCGTCAGAACGTTGCGGAACCCGGCCTCATGCGTGCCGCCCTCCGCGGTCGGGATGGTGTTGCAATAGGAATTGATAAAACCGTCGCCGCCGAACCAGGTCACCGCCCATTCGAGCGAACCGTGGCCGCCCTGCTTCTCGCTCTTGCCGGCGAACATTTCACGGGTCACCTGGAATTCGTCGCCGAGCGAGGCTTTCAAATAGTCCTTGAGGCCGCCCGGAAAATGGAATTCTGCCTTGGCCGGCGTCGTGTCCTTTTCCTTGATCAGCGAGGGATCGCAGGTCCAGCGGATTTCGACACCGCCGAACAGATACGCCTTTGACCGCGCCATGCGGTAGAGCCGCGCCGGCTCAAAAGCCGCGCCCTTGCCGAAAATCTGCTCGTCTGGATGGAAGCGGATCTTCGTGCCGCGCCGGTTGTGCACCTCGCCGAGCTGCTCCAGGCCGGTCACAGGAATGCCGCGCGAGAACTTTTGCCGATAAAGTTTCCTTCCCAGCGCGACCTCGACCTCGAGATGGTCGGACAGCGCGTTGACGACGGAAACGCCGACACCGTGCAGGCCGCCGGACGTCTCGTAAACCTTGCTGTCGAACTTGCCGCCTGAATGCAGCGTCGTCATGATGAGTTCGAGCGCCGGCTTCTTGAATTTCGGGTGCGGATCGACCGGGATGCCGCGGCCATTGTCGGTAACGGACAGGTACCCATCGGCGGAAAGCTCGACATCGATGAAGGTCGCATGGCCGGCGACCGCCTCGTCCATCGAATTGTCGATGACCTCGGCAAACAGATGGTGCATCGCCTTGTCGTCGGTGCCGCCAATGTACATGCCCGGGCGGCGGCGCACCGGCTCCAGGCCCTCCAGCACCTCGATGTCGGCGGCACTGTAGCTCTCGCTGGCGTCACGGGCCGCCGGCCGCTTCGCCGCCTGCACCAGCGGGTCGGCTGGGCGCGCGGCGGCGCGAGCCGGTTGCGGCTGCTTGCCCAAATTGGCAAAAAGATCGTTGTTGTCGTCCATGCTGGTTCTGGATTCCGATGCTGCGAATCACCACCCGATACTGCCACGCTTTTCGCGGGCAGGCGACGGAGGTTCCTGTTACGTTCGAGGATAGAGCCTCTTACTGCAAAACCATTCGACAACCAAGCGGCGGAAATGGGGTCGAAGCCTGGAGCATCGACGTTTTGTAAACCCTGTCCGAAGGTTACGCCGGAAGATTGGCTGAAAAAACGGTATTTGCGGACTGTCGCTGATCTAGAATGCAGCGGAACCCTCATGAGGCTGTCGCTTAAGCATGTTGGATTACAGTTCGCTCCTGCTCGCGGCGGCGCTGTCGGGCACGTGCCTTAGCATCACCATGTTTGCGATCTGGTTCACCGCGCCACAGGCACGCTTTGTGCTGACGGTGGCGTGCGGCATTCTCGTGCTCGTCGCACATGTAGTGTTGTTCTGGCATTACACCAGGGATCCAAGCGCCTGGCTTTGCCAGATCGTGCTTGTGCTTCTCAGCCTCGGCTTCCTGATTATCTGCCTGTCGGCCATGCAATATCTCAGCATAGGCGACTACAGGCGAGCCATCTTGCCGACCTTGGTTGCGATGGCTGTTTGCGCGGGCGCGACGTATCTCGGGTTTGATGGTGTCGGCTTTATTGTCACCTACGCGACGGTAACGGCGCTGCTCTCGCTCATCGGGGCGATGTTCTGGATTGAGGGTGGTCACGATCGCCGGATATTGCTGGTCGTCTCGTTCCTGAGCGGCGTCTGTGCGCTGTCGTTCGGACTTTGCGGCGCGGTCCTGCTGGTCAAGGGCCAATGGGTGCTCGGTGTAGCACCGGACAATTGGGCCGAGCGGGTGAATTCCGTCGTGGCCGTCGCCTGCATGACCGGGCTCGGCGCATTGACGCTCTCCCTGCACCATTTGCAGGCGCAGATCGAACTTAAGGCCGAGACGATGACCGATCCATTGACCGGGCTGATGAATCGGCGGGCGTTGACGGCACTCTACGGCGAGCGGGTCTTCGGTCCGTTCATGTCCGTCGCCATGTTCGATCTCGACCATTTCAAGAGGACGAACGACGTATTCGGTCACCCGGTCGGCGATCAGGTCCTGCGCCGCTTCGCAGGGGTCATCAGGAAATACGCCAGAACCGGCGTCGACGCCTTCCGACTGGGCGGCGAGGAATTCGTCCTCGTCATGTCGCGGATGACGGAAGAGAAGGCCTATGATGTTGCGAGCAAGATCAGCGTCGCCTTCGGCACGGAAGTCGTGGCCACCCAGCTTGGTCCGTTGCGAAGCACAGTCAGTGGCGGCATCGGCTTTGGCGGAACAAGCGGCACCGGTCTCGACGATGTGCTGGCCGAAGCCGACGCAGCACTCTATGCGGCAAAGCGCGCCGGGCGAAATCGCGTCGTCGCCCGGGACCGGGCGAGCAAGTCCGACGGGCCGGCCTTGCGTTCTGCCTGATTGAAGCTTCTATCTTCTTGTTAGACCATGATCTTGTCCGAAAACCGGATTCCACTTTTCGGGATCATGGTCTATTCCGCCGCACCCAGATATTCCGACAGCGGCGGGCAGGAGCAGACCAGGTTGCGGTCGCCGGCGACGTTGTTGATGCGTGACACCGGCGGCCAGTATTTTGCCGCCGTATCGGCATCCCCGGCGGGGTAGGCCGCCTCCAGACGCGAATAGGGATGGGTCCACTGGCCGGCCAATGCCTCGGCGGCGGTGTGTGGCGCATTGACCAGAGGATTGTCGGCCAAGGGCCATTCGCCCTTCGCCACCTTGGCTGCCTCGCCGGCTATGGCGATCATGGCCTCGCAGAAACGATCCAGCTCGCGCTTGGGCTCGGATTCGGTCGGCTCGACCATCAGTGTGCCGGCCACCGGGAACGACATGGTCGGCGCGTGAAAGCCATAGTCGATCAGCCGCTTGGCGATATCGTCGACGCTGATGCCGGCGCTGTCCTTGAGCACGCGGGTGTCGAGGATGCATTCATGCGCAACGCGTCCGTTGCGCCCCTTGTAAAGCAGGGGGAAATGCTCGCCAAGCCGCGTCGCCACATAGTTGGCGGAGATGATCGCCGTCTCGGTCGCCTGCTTCAGGCCGGAAGCGCCCATCATGCGGATATACATCCAGGTGATCGGCAGGATCGAGGCACTGCCGAACGGTGCCGCCGCCACGGCATGGGCCGAGCCTTCGGTGACGTGGCCGGGCAGATATGGCTCCAGATGCGCCTTGACGCCGATCGGGCCGACGCCGGGGCCGCCGCCGCCATGAGGGATGCAGAAAGTCTTGTGCAGGTTCATGTGGCAGACGTCGGCGCCGATATCGCCGGGACGGGCGAGGCCGACCAGCGCGTTGAGATTGGCGCCGTCGAAATAGACCTGGCCGCCATGGCTGTGGACAAGGGCGCAGAGGTCGCGCGCGCCTTCCTCGAAGACGCCGTGCGTCGAAGGATAGGTGAACATCAGCGCCGCGAGGTCTTGCGCATGCTCGGCCGCCTTGGCCTGCAGGTCGTCCATGTCGATATTGCCGTCTTCGGTGCAGCGCACGACGACGACGCTCATGCCGGCCATGGCCGCGCTTGCCGGGTTGGTGCCATGCGCCGAGGACGGGATCAGGCAGACGGTGCGATGGCCTTCGCCGCGCGACAGATGATAGCCGCGAATGGCGAGCAGCCCGGCATATTCGCCCTGGCTGCCGGCATTGGGCTGCAGGGTCACCGCGTCGAAGCCGGTGATCTCCGCCAGCCAGCCTTCCAGCTCGTCGATCATGGCGCGATAGCCTATCGAATGGTTTGCCGGCGCGAAGGGATGCAGGTTGGCGACATCAGGCCAACTCACCGGCATCATTTCGGCGGCGGCGTTGAGCTTCATGGTGCAGGAGCCGAGTGGGATCATGGCGCGGTCAAGCGCCAGGTCCTTGTCGGCCAGCCGGCGCAGGAAGCGCATCATGTCGGTTTCCGAGTGGTTTTCGCGGAAGACGGGCTGAGTGAGGAACTCCTTGCCGCGCGGTTTTCCTGGCATGGAACTGCCGGCGGCAACGCCGGCCTTGGCACCGAAAAGTGCTGCGATTGCCTCCAGATCGGCTTCGGTGGAGGTCTCGTCGAAGCTGATGCCGACATGGTCGGCGTCGATGACGCGCAGCAGCCGGCCGGTCTTTTCTGCGGCGGCGGCAATCGCGCCGGCTCTGCCCTTCACTTCCACGGTCACCGTGTCGAAGCGGCTTTCGCCGAGCACCGAAACGCCTGCTGCCTGGAGGCAGGCAGCCAGGCGGTTGGCCAGTGTGTGGACGCGGCCGGCAATCGCTTGCAGCCCGGCAGGGCCATGCCAGATCGCATAGGCCGTCGCCATGTTGGCGAGCAGCGCCTGTGCGGTGCAGATATTGGAGGTCGCCTTGTCGCGGCGGATATGCTGTTCGCGTGTCTGCAAAGCCAGGCGATATCCGGGACGGCCCTTGCTGTCCGTCGACTGGCCAACGAGCCGGCCGGGCATCAGCCGCGTCAACCTGTCGGACACGGCGCAATAGGCGGCGTGCGGCCCGCCAAAGCCCATCGGCACGCCAAAACGCTGCATCGGGCCAACGGCGATGTCGGCGCCAAGCCTGGCCGGCGCCTCGGTCAGCGTCAGGCCAAGCGGGTCGGCAATGAAGACGACCAACGCGCCGGCCGCGCGGGCCTTGTCGATCGCTGCCTTGTGGTCGCCATAGACGCCGAATGTATCGGGCCAGGAGACCAGCAGAGCGGCGGTATTGTCGTCGATCACCTCGCCGTCCACCTCGATGCCGAGCGGCTCGGCGCGGGTGCGCACGACGTCCAGCGTCTGGGGGTGCGGCGTGCCGGCCAGTGCCACCTTGGTGCGCTTGTCGCGATGATGGCGCAGCGCAATGCCGACAGCTTCGGCCACCGCCGTCGCTTCGTCGAGCAGCGAGGCCGATGCCACCGGCAGGCCAGTCAGTTCTGTCACCAGCGTCTGGAAGTTGAACAGCATTTCCAGCCGGCCCTGGCTGATCTCGGCTTGGTACGGCGTGTAAGCCGTATACCAGGCCGGGTTCTCGAACAGGTTGCGCTGGATCACCGGCGGCACATGGACGCCATGATAGCCGGCACCGATGAAGCTCTTCAGCACCGTGTTCTTTGCCATCGTCGCCGCGAGCTCGGTCAGCGCTTCCGCTTCGCTTGCGGGGGCGGGCAGGGCCAGCGGCCGGTCGAGCCGGATCGACTTCGGCACTGCCTGGCTGATCAGGGTCTCGACCGAAGGAACGCCGATCGTCGCCAGCATGGCTCTGACATCATGGAGGCCCGGGCCGATATGGCGAGCCGAGAAGGGGTAGGGTGCTGCGGTCATCTTCCTGGTCCTGCTATCAACCAATATGGGCTTTGTAAGCGGCTTCATCGAGGAGCCCATCGAGCTGGTTTTCATTGGCCAGCTTCATCTTCCACAGCCAGCCGTCGCCGGTTGCCGCCGAATTGACGAGCGAAGGATCCGATGACAGCGAGGTGTTGGCCTCGGTGATCTCGCCGTCGACCGGCGCGTAGACGTCCGATGCCGCCTTGACCGATTCGACCACCACGGCGGTGTCGCCCTTGGCCAGTTTTCTGCCCAATTCCGGCAGCTCGACGAAGACGAGATCGCCGAGCTGCTGCTGTGCGTAGTCGGTGATGCCGACGGTGGCGATGCCGCTCTCGACGCGCAGCCATTCGTGATCTTCGGTGAAATAGGTCTTTGCCATTGAAATCATCCTTTGCGGTAGCGATGGGGCGTGAAGGGCAGAGGGTGGATGTCGACCGGGATTTTCGTCCCGCGGACATCGGCGAACAGTTTTGCGCCGGATTTGGCAAGCGGCGTCTGGACGTAGCCCATGGCGACCGGATGACCGGCCGAGGGGCCGAAGCCGCCGGAGGTGACATGGCCGGCAGGGTCGCCGTCGGCATCGAAAAGGGCAGCACCGGCGCGCACCGGCTGGCGGCCTTCCGGCTTCAGGCCGACGCGTTTTTGCGCCGGGCCGCGCTCCAGGATGGCGCGCAGCGCATCGGCGCCGACGAACGCGCCGGAGGCGCGAACCTCCTTGGGGATGGCCCACATCAGCCCGGCGCTGGCCGGATCGATCTCCGGCGTGATGTCCAGCCCGTGCAGGCACAGTCCGGCTTCGAGCCGCAGGCTGTCGCGGGCGGCAAGGCCGATCCACATCACCCGCTCGTCCTCGAGCAGCCTGGTGACGAGGTTTCGCGCATCCGCTTCCGGCAGGCCGATCTCGAAGCCGTCTTCACCGGTATAGCCAGACCGGCTCATGAACCATTTTTCGCGCGGCTCGATGCCGTGCATGAACACCAGCGAACCGGTCTCGATGCCGGCGCGGGAGAGGGCGGCCCACGCCTCGGGGCCCTGGATGGCCAGGAAGACGCGGTCGAGTGCGTCCACCTTCACGTCGAAATCCCCGGCCAGTGCGCGCAGATGTTTTTCGTCGGCGGCGGCATTGCCGGCATTGGCGACCATCATGAAGCGCTCGGCGCCGAGCCTGGTGACGATCAGATCGTCGAGTATCCCGGCCGCCTCATTGAGGAAGAACGTGTATTTGGACTGGGAAATCTCAAGCGCGCCGGCATCGAACGGGCAGGCGCGGTTCAGAAGCGCTGCTGCACCCGGGCCGCTGATTTCGAACAGCTTCATGTGCGAGATGTCGAACAGGCCGGCATGCTCGCGGCTGTGAAGGTGCTCCTTCATCACGCCGGCCGGGTAGGTCAGCGGCATCGACCAGCCGGCGAAGGCGCCGAAGCGCGCACCGGCTGCCATGTGCAGATCTTCGAGGGGAAGGTGTTTGGTGTCGCCCGTCATGTCATCTCCAGAGTCGCACGCAAGCGGTCGCGAATGGCGACCAGTCCGTGCCCCTCTGTCTGAAGCCTGAGAGACTCGCGCCCCGTAACTCTGTCGGCAGCGCTTACACCTTCGGCGCGGGGGCAAGCCCCGACTTTCCAGAGTGTCTTTCCCGTCTACGGTTCTTTTGCCTGAGAGATTTCGGGCGATTTCCCCTTCGGCGGCAGCTCTCGCTGCTCTCTCCCGCAAACAGGTAGGACTCGGTTAAGAGCCCTCGACTCGTTATCCATAGCCCGTGGACGACACCTTGTCACCTGCCAGCGACATTTTTACTGGCAAGTCTTCTTTGCGGGCCTTCTTTCCAGGCAAGCCTTCGCTAACCACGCCGCTTGCCGGTTTCTCAAGACCTTGCCGATATACCGGATAAGGACCGGCGATTGCGGCGGGCGGGGAAGAAAATGGGCGAATTGATCATGAGCGCGCCGATGGCCGGGCTGACCTCGAAAAATCGGATCACGGCTGAAGACGTGGTCATGCTGCGCGGCGAAGTGTTCGGCGACGGCGTGGTAACGCGCGGCGAGGCCGAGGCGCTGTTTGCACTCGACGCGACGGCGCGGGACAAATGCGCGGAATGGCTCGAGTTTTTCGTCGAGGCCGTGACCGACTTCATCGTCCACCAGGAACAGCCGGCCGGCTATGTTTCGCAGGAGAATGCCGACTGGCTGATCCGAACGATTTCGCGCGACGGCATGGTCGATAGCCGGACAGAACTCGAGTTGCTGGTGCACGTGCTGGAAGCTGCCAAATCATCGCCGAGCACGCTTTCCAGCTATGCGCTGGAGCAGGTCGCTCATGCGGTCGTGGACGGCCAGGGGCCGCTGATGACCGGCGGCGGCAGACTTATCCCCGGGTCGATTGCCAAGGCCGAGGTCGAGCTGTTGCGCCGCATCCTTTACGCCTATGGTGGCGATGGCAACATCGCCATCAGCCGCGCCGAGGCCGAGGTGCTGTTCAAGATCAACGAGCGGACAGCGGCGGCCGACAACGATCCGTCCTGGAACGATCTGTTCGTCAAGGCGATCGCCAATTTCGTCATGTGCTCGGCCGGCTACGAAGCGCCGATCCGCGATGTGGCGCTGCGCCGGGATTCCTTCTTCGAGCAGGCCGATCCGGAGATCGGCGGTTTCTTCAGCCGTATGGTGTCGGGCGGCCTGTCTGGCATTATGGAGGCCTATCGCTCACCGGGCGACGTCGAGGCCGAATGGGAATCGAGGAACAAGGCAGCCGAGGCTCTGGCCCGCCGCGCCGAGACGGTCGATGCCGGCGAGGCCAAATGGCTTGCTGAACACATCGGCGACCGGCCGCTGCAGGACAACGAGCGTGCGCTGCTGACCCTGATCAAGCACGCCTCGCCGGAAATACACCCTGCGCTCAAGCCGCTGATCGACAGGGTCGCTTGAACAAAAGGCAGTAAATCGTTGGTACAATGCGGCGTCAGATGCCGCCGTACCAGTCGTAGCCATTGTCCTCCCAATAGCCGCCTCTGCCGCCGCCGAGATTGGCGAAGCCGTCGACCAGCTCGATCTTGTAGAGGTATTTCGGCATTTTGTAGCCGAGCTGGCGCTCGACGCGAACGCGCAGCGGCGCGCCATTTTCGACCGGCAATGGCTTGCCGTTGAGGCCATAGGCAAGGATCGTCTGCGGATGACGAGCATCGATCAGGTCGATCGAGCCGTAATATTTGATATCGCCGGCAAGGCTGCGGTCGATGGTGTCAAGGCAGTGGAACATGACATAGCGCGCCTGCGGCTTGACCACTGCCTGGTCGAGCACAAGCGACAGCGGCGTGCCGGTCCATTTGGCAATGCAGCTCCAGCCTTCGACGCAGTCGTGGCGGGTGATCTGCGTGCGGCTCGGCATGTTCATCAGCTGCTCGCGGCTCAGCGACAGCGGTTTTTCGACGAGGCCTGAAACCTCCAGCCGCCAGTCGGCGAAATCGCTGGCGAGCAGGCCTTTGTAATAGTCGTCGTCCGGTGCGGTGACACCGTTCGGCCGCTGCGGCTGGCGAATGTCGGCCTCGGTGAATTCCGGCGCCAGCGCATCGCGGCCGGCAAGCAGCCGCTGCGCCCGCCAGGTCAGGCCATTGGCGCTTTCGAGGAAGCTGCGCAGGCCGTCGCCGACGCCAAGCTGGCTGTCGAAGGCGTCGCAGCCCGACAGCATGATGCCGGAAAGGCCGAGGCTGGCCGAGGTCAGGAATTTCCTTCGGCTTATCTGTAGCTTGGGGCTGATCTCAAATTTCGCCATGTCAGGCGCTCCTCTCGGGTGCTTTGTCGCTACGCGCCGGCGGGTCGGTTCGGTACCAGCCGGTGATGATCGAACGCAGCTCGTTGATCGGGCCGGCGGCCAGGATCATCAGGATGTGGACGACGAAGAAGGCGACGAGCAGCAGCATCACCGTGAAGTGGATGGTGCGCGCCGTCTGCCGGCCGCCGAGTACGTCGTTCAGGAATGGCAGCACCGAATCCATGCTCGGCGACATGGCAAGGCCGGTGATGATCATCAGCGGCAGCAGCAGGAACAGCACGCCGCCATAGGCCATCTTCTGCAACGTGTTGTATTCGCGCTTGTGGTGGAATCTGAACCTGGCGTGCTCGACGATGTCTCGCGGCAGGCGCCTGATATCATCGAGGCGCGGGGCAAGATCGCGGCGCAAATGGCCGTTGATCAGACTGGCGACCAGCCAGACCAGCAGCGTGGCCGTCAGCACCCAGGCAAAGAAGAAGTGGACGACGCGCGCGGTGCCGAGATCGTAGTAGGAAGGGATCGTCGCCCAGGACGGGAAGGCGCGGGAGGTCTCCTGGCCGGCCGGACCCGACCAGCCTAGTACGCCGGTGGTATCGAAGCGCTTGCCGAAGATTTCGGTGTAGCCGCGCGGGCCGCTTGCGGTGTTCTCGGCGCCGATGGCGAAGATGGTGTTGTTGTAGCCAAAGCCCGACTCCTTGCCGATGTAGAGCTGCGGGCGGGCGTTGAAGATCTGCAGCCCGGAGAGCAGCATGAAGAACAGCGCGATCGCCCACAGCCAATGCGTCAGCCGTGTCCAGCGCGACTGGCGATAGATCAGCGTCGCATCCGTCGAAGCAGCGCCATCTGCTCCGGTGCTGGCTTCGCCTCTGGCAACCGATTCCATCTGTTGTTCCCTCCGGCCGCGTGTTCGCCGCGGCCTGTCAGATCTCTTCTCCTCCCAATACGTCGCCAGCTTAAGCGATGTTTCACCCGATCACGGATTTATTACGGACTGCCGAGGCTGACGGCGAGATTGACCGCGGCTGCCACGATTACCGTGTTGAAGAAGAACGACAGGATCGAATGCACAAGCACGACACGGCGCATTTGCGAGGTCGTGATGTTGGTGTCGGCGGTTTGCGCCGTCATGCCGATCACTGTCGCAAAATAGAGGAAATCCGAGCCTTCCGGCCGTTTGCCGCCCGGGAAGTCGAGGCCGCCGACCGGAATTTTCTTTTTGGTGTCGCCATCCATCGCATCGCCGTCCAACCAATAGAGATGCGCGTAGTGAAGCGCCGCCATCGCATGGATGGTCAACCAGCCAAGCGGGATAGACAACAACGCCACCGTAAGCTCGACGGGATCCGCGCTCTTCTCCCTGTTGATCAATTGAAACAACGAAACGATGGCAATGGCGACCACAACCAGCGTGACCGCGAAGATGGCCAGTACCGGCAGGTCCGTGTCGCCTGCATTCTTGCGCAGATAGCTGCCGGTAAGCCGCGGCATGTGGGCGACGACAAGACAGAGATAGGCGGCAAAGAACACATTGGCGCCGATCGAATAGGCAAGCGGCGCACGCCAGATCAGCGCTGCGCCAAAGGCTGCCACGCCGATGCAGGCCGACAGCGCGAACGGCGTGTGGCGTTGCATGGGCATTTTGGTCGGGGTACCGGTCGTCATGGTTCTCAGTCCGCTGAGGCCGATTTCAGCGCTCGCCGCAAGATGCGGTCAAGTTCGCCAAGGAATCGCGAGCGGTCCTGCGGCGCGAAGCTCGAATTGTAGCCCTTGCTTTCGCCAGTCTCGCGCAGGTGCTGCTTGAGGTCGCGCATCGCCACCGCCATGCCGATCGTTTCCGGCGTAAATGGGCGTCCCGTCGGGCCGAGCACATGGGCGCCAAGCGCCACCGCACGGGCGGCAAGCGGGATGTCGGCGGTCACCACAATGTCGTTGGACCGGGCATTTTCGACGATCCAGTCGTCGGCGGCGTCCGCACCCTTGGAGACGACGACATTGCGGATCATCGGATCGCGCGATGGACGCAAGCCGCCATTGGAGACGAAGGTGACGACGATGCCGTGCCGCTCGGCGACTTTTTCGACCTCGGCCTTCACCGGGCAGGCATCGGCATCGACGAGAATGGCGGGTGCGGGCATCGTTGTTCCAAATGTGAAAGAGCCGGGCGGCGTCGCCCGGCTCGATCGATGATAGTCGAGCAGCTACTAGGCCGGCAACGCGCCGGATCTCTTCGCCGTCCAGGTGGCGATAAAATCCATCAGGCCGGGATTGAGGCAATCATAAGGTTCGAGCCCGATCGACTTCAGCTGTGATCGGATACCGTCCATGCGGCGCGGATCGACACCGGATTCGATGATCGACGAGACGAAGGCGGTGAAGCCCGGAGGCGACCAGCCATCCTCCTGGAAGCGCTCCGGATGGATGAACGAAAGCCCCTTGAAAGCGTGGTCGCGCTCGACCGGGCCGTGCATGTGGACGCCGCAGCCTGTGCAGGCATGGCGCAGGATCAGCGCGCCCGGATCGACGATCTTCAGCTTGTCGCCGTTTTCGGTCACCGTCACGTCGCCCGTACCGGCAACCGCCACGACCGAGAACAATGCGCCTTCCGGCTTCCAGCATTTGGTGCAGCCGCAGGCATGGTTATGGGCGATCTGGCCCTTGACCTTCACCTTGACCGGGTTGCTGGTGCAGGCGCAGACTAGCGTCCCGCCGGCAAAATCGGCCTTTTGCCTGGGCAGTCCATTGTCGATCTTAGGATGCAGTTTTTCCGGCATTTTTATTTCCTCCCTTGGTTCTATGCTGGTTCCGTTTCGATTACCGCTTCATTCTCCATACGGTGTTCTTGCTTGACGCGCTCAACCACCTTGAGCGCTTTGCTCAGATATGTATCGCGCACGAGAAACGATATTTCTTCTCTGCCGCGGTCGATCTCATCATCGAGGTCGATGCGAACGCGGTTGTTATTCCTAAGCGCTACCCAAAGATGTTCGCCGAATTGCCAGCTCTGCATACTGAGCGACTCGCTGAAATTCGGATATCGGATCCGAACCCGGATCAGTACCTCCTTCAATAGACTACCACGCTCCTGATCGACTTGCCTTCATGCATCAGGTCAAAGCCCTTGTTGATGTCCTCGAGCTTCAGCGTGTGGGTGATCATCGGATCGATCTCGATCTTGCCATCCATGTACCAGTCGACGATCTTCGGCACGTCGGTGCGGCCGCGCGCGCCGCCGAAGGCGGTGCCCATCCAGGTGCGGCCGGTGACCAGCTGGAACGGCCGCGTCGAGATCTCCTGGCCGGCGCCGGCAACGCCGATGATGACCGACTTGCCCCAGCCGCGATGCGACGATTCAAGCGCTTGCCGCATGACTTTGGTGTTGCCGGTGCAGTCGAACGTGTAGTCGGCGCCGCCGATCTGGTCGGCGCCGCGCTTGGTCATGTTGACGAGATGAGCCACGATATCGCCGTCGATCTCCTTCGGATTGACGAAATGCGTCATGCCGAATTTCTCGCCCCATTCCTTCTTGTCGTTGTTCAGGTCGACGCCGATGATCATGTCGGCGCCGGCCAGGCGCAGGCCCTGGATGACGTTGAGGCCGATGCCGCCGAGGCCGAAGACGACGGCCGTCGCGCCTTGCTCGACCTTGGCCGTGTTGATCACAGCGCCGATGCCGGTGGTGACGCCGCAGCCGATGTAGCAGATCTTGTCGAACGGCGCGTCCGGGTTGACCTTGGCCACCGCGATCTCGGGCAGCACGGTGAAATTGGAGAAGGTCGAGCAGCCCATATAGTGGAACAGCTTGTCCTTGCCGATCGAGAAGCGCGAGGTGCCGTCGGGCATCAAGCCCTGTCCCTGCGTGGCGCGGATCGCGGTGCACAGATTGGTCTTGCGCGACAGGCAGGACGGGCACTGCCGGCATTCCGGCGTATAGAGCGGGATGACATGGTCGCCCTTCTTGACCGAGGTGACGCCCTTGCCGACGTCGACGACGATGCCGGCGCCCTCATGGCCGAGGATCGCCGGAAACAGGCCTTCCGGGTCGGCGCCCGACAGCGTGAACTCGTCGGTGTGGCAGATGCCGTTGCCTTGATCTCGACCAGCACCTCGCCATCGCGAGGGCCCTGGAGGTCGACCTCCATGATCTCCAGCGGCTTTCCGGCGGCGACGGCGACAGCGGCGCGCGTTTTCATCAGGCAATCCTCCCAAGACAGTCTGCAATCCAGGTTAGATTTAACTTACCATTCAGCTCTGCGCTATGCACGAAGCGACGTTCCGACCCCGGATTTTCGTCAGCGCCCGCCGATTTGCATCCGGGATAGGCTCCGACTTTGCCTTGACCGGCCCCCTGAAGCCCATAAAACGGGAAGCCCGTAAAAGAAGGGCAGCCGAGGGACGAGGCCTGCATGTTCACAAAGATCCTGGTCGCCAACCGTGGCGAGATCGCCTGCCGCGTGATCAAGACGGCGCGCAAGATGGGCATCGCCACCGTCGCGGTCTATTCCGACGCCGACCGCGACGCTGTGCATGTCGAAATGGCCGACGAGGCGGTGCATATCGGGCCTTCGCCGGCTGCGCAAAGTTATCTGGTCCCGGAAAAGATCATCGCCGCCTGCAAGGCCACAGGAGCAGAGGCCGTGCATCCCGGCTACGGTTTCCTGTCCGAGCGGGCATCCTTCTGCGAAGCGCTGGAGCAGGAAGGCATTGTCTTCATCGGCCCGAAGCCCAAGGCCATCAAGGCGATGGGCGACAAGATCGAATCGAAGAAGTTCGCCAATGCGGCCAAGGTGTCGACGGTGCCCGGCTGGCTCGGCGTCGTCGAAAACGCCGCCCATGCCGACAGAATAGCCGGCGAAATCGGCTATCCCGTGATGATCAAGGCCTCGGCCGGCGGCGGCGGCAAGGGCATGCGCATCGCCTGGAGCCAGGCAGAGGTGCGCGACGGCTTCGACCGGGCGCGGTCGGAAGCCAAAAGCTCGTTCGGCGATGACCGCGTCTTCATCGAAAAGTTCATCGTCGATCCGCGCCATATCGAAATCCAGGTGCTCGCCGACGCGCTTGGCAACACGCTCTATCTCGGCGAGCGCGAATGCTCGATCCAGCGCCGCAACCAGAAGGTCGTAGAGGAGGCGCCGTCGCCATTCCTCGATGCCAAGACCCGCAAAGCCATGGGCGAGCAGTCGGTGGCGCTGGCCAAGGCGGTCGACTACCAGAGCGCCGGGACGGTCGAATTCATCGTCGACAGCGACAAGAACTTCTATTTCTTGGAAATGAACACGCGCTTGCAGGTCGAGCATCCGGTGACGGAACTCGTCACCGGCATCGACCTGGTCGAGCAGATGATCCGCGTGGCAGCCGGCGAAAAGCTCGCCATCAAGCAGAGCGACGTCAAGTTGAACGGCTGGGCGGTGGAAAGCCGCCTCTATGCCGAAGATCCGTATCGCAATTTTCTGCCGTCGATTGGCCGGCTGACGAGATACCGGCCGCCGGAAGAGGGAAAATTCGGCGAAATCGTCATCCGCAACGATACCGGCGTCACCGAAGGCTCGGAAATCTCGATGTTCTACGACCCGATGGTCGCCAAGCTGTGCACCTGGGCGCCGACACGGCTGGCGGCGATAGACGCGATGTCGGAAGCGCTGGACAGTTTCGTCGTCGACGGCATCGAGCACAACATACCGTTCCTGGCGGCGCTGATGCAGCATCCGCGCTGGCGGGAAGGTCAGATATCGACCGGGTTCATCGCCGAGGAATACCCCGACGGCTTCGCGCCGATCGTGCCAGACGCCGAGGAGAAAGCGGTGCTGGCCGCGATTGCCACCGCGGTGGAACTGCTGCGCCGCGACCGGCTCGACCGGCTGGGCGGGCGGCTGGCGCCGCATTCGGGTGCCTTGAAACGCGATTGGGTGGTGAAGATCGGCCGGGATTATCTTTCGGTGGCCATCGTCGAAGGCATGATTTCCATTCCGATCGAGCTTGACCTGTCGATCGACGGCGGCGAGCCACTGACGGTGACCTCCGACTGGCGGCCGGGCGATCTCATCTGGCGCGGCACGGTCGGCGGCCGCAAGGTCGCGGCGCAAGTCAGGCCGGTGCTGAACGGGTTCCGCATCGCCTGGAAAGGCATGTCGGTGACAGGTCGCGCCATGCTGCCGCGCACCGCTGAGCTCGAAAGGCTGATGCCTGAAAAAATCGCGCCGGATACCTCAAAGATGCTGCTCTGCCCAATGCCCGGCCTCGTCGTGTCGATCGCCGTTGTCGAGGGGCAGGAGGTCAAGGCCGGCGAGACGCTTGCCGTGGTCGAAGCGATGAAGATGGAAAACGTGCTGCGCGCCGAGCGCGACCTCATCGTCTCGAAGCTCAACGCCAAGCCCGGCGACAGCCTTGCGGTCGATGCGGTGATCATGGAATTCGCGTGAGGCTAAAACCGCCTTGATACTCTTCCAAGGTTGGCGGGACAGTGCCCCCCTCTGTCCTGCCGGACATCTCCCCCTCCAGGGGGGAGATCGGCAGCTTCGGGGACAGTGCCCCTTCTGCACCCTACGAGATTGGCGAAGCCGAGATGACAGCCAATCTCCCCACTAGAGGGGGGAGAT
>NZ_JAMYRY010000017.1:0-124773 GCF_040321655.1 Mesorhizobium sp. M0306
CTGGCCTCCACTCCAGCCAGCATCTTGAATCACAAAACAGATAAATCTGGAATCCCCTTTGATTCCGTCAAAGGGGGAACCGCTCAGAGCGGGCGGATCCAGGCGGTTCGTTGCCCGAAGGCTGCCTTGTTTTCTGATCCATAGGATACCAAGCCCAAAAACCCGCAGACCGCTGCCTGCGGGGTTGGTGCTTCGCTCCGGTGGAAAGAAGCTACTGGATGGCCAGGGGCGCCGGTTTGACCTTGATCACGTCCCCTGGCAGCACCGGCGTGTCTTCATCGGCGGTGATTTCGCTGGTCTTGCCGTCGACCACCCGCACCAGGGAAAATGACAAGGCCGCTGGTTCGTTGTTGCCATAGAATTGCGGCATGGGGCTGCCCGACAAGGCTTCGGACATCAAGGCCTTTTCCATATTCAGCTTCAGCGTCACCTCGTTGAGATCGGCTTCCGTCTGTTGCCGGTCGGTCGCGAGGCTGGAGTTCTGCGTGTTCTCCAGATCGATGGCGTCCTGGGTGGCCTTGCTGATCGACTGCTTGGCCGTGAGAATCGCCGTTTCGTAATCCAGGATCTGGCCTTCAAGGTCGGCGATGGTTTGCTGCGAGTTCAAAACCCGCGTGTTGACGACCAGGCCCTTTTGCGCCAGCGAGCCGATGCCGTTGAGCTGCTCCTTCGCAAGATCGACCTGCTTCTGCTGGTTGACGATCTTTTTCTGCAGCGAATCGATCTCGCTCTGCAGCAGCGCCTTCAAATCGTCGAGCGCCTGCAAGCGCAGCTTGAGTTTCTTCTGGTCGGCCGCCAGGATCGCCGTCTCATCGGCAACGATGCTGGGCAGTTTCGGATCGTCGGCCACCTCTTTCGGCACCGCGAATGTCGGCTTGTCCGCTAGTTCCGCTTCGACGCGGGCGCGCTTGACGGTCAGCCTGACCAATTGGTCTTGTAGTACGTCGAAATTGCCCTTGGCATTGATCAGGTCGCGGTCGAAGCGCTGCCCGCTCTCCGGGTTCCGCCGGGCTCCGCCGGCAATGCTCATCGCTTTCAGCACGGACAACCCAGGCACACAAGGGTACTGGCCGGGCGATTGCACCTCGCCAGAGATGTAGAATGGCCGGTACTGCGCCATTTCGACGGAAGCCTCCGGCTTGTCGGCCAGAGCGAGCTTGCGCTGCAGTGCCTCGCCGAGCGATGCCGCGATCTCCGAAGTCGTCTTGCCGGATGCGGGCATCTCGCCGACGAAGGGAACCGACAAGGTTCCAGCGGGGCCGACTGTGTATTCTCCATTGATGGCCGACCAGTCACGGAACGTGCCTTCGACGGTCTGCCATTCCGCCACGCGGATGGTCAGCTTGTCCTGTGCTCCAAGCCGATAGTCGTCGGCGAAGGCAAACTGTGGCAGGGCTAGCGACAGCGTCAGGCCGGTCGCCATTGTGAGGCAAGTCGTCAAAAGCCGTACTCGCCGCATGCGTCTGGAGAGAATGCCGGTGCAAAAGATATCGATTATATCTGCTTTCAACTGAGCGTTTCCGATCTGGTTTGCCCCGCCCGATGAGCTGCCGATGCCTGAGTTAGGGGCCTGAGTTCTAGGCCCGAATTCTGGACAGTCGCTCCTCGATGCACGGCCAGCAAGCGGCCGTCAGTAGCAGCCTCGCGACATCCAGACCGCAGGTACGGTCTTGATGATGATGCGAATGTCTTCGAACATCGACCAGTTCTCGACATAGTGCCTGTCGAATGCGACGCGGCTGTCGTAGGAAACATCGTTGCGTCCGCTGACCTGCCAGAGCCCGGTCAGGCCGGGGCGCGATTTCAGGTAATAGACGGCCGAATTGCCATAGATCTCCAGCTCATCGCGCACCACGGGACGGGGCCCCACCAGGCTCATATCCCCCTGCAGGATGTTGATGATCTGCGGCAGCTCATCGAGGCTGAGCTTCCTCAGCACCGCTCCGACGCGCGTGATCCGCGGGTCGTTCTTCAACTTGCGGGTCGCTATCCATTCGGCGTTGGCCTCCGGATTCGCGGCGAGATAGGCAGCAAGCACCCGCTCGCCGTCTGGAACCATGGTGCGGAACTTGAGGCACGGAAAAATCCGTCCTCCGCGGCCGATCCGGCTGTGGCCATAGAAAATCGGCCCGCCATCGGAAAACCTGACAAGCAGCGCTATCATCACGAACAGCGGGCTGAGAGCGATCAGGCCGATCAGCGAACCGGCAATATCGAAGCTGCGTTTGAGCAGGCCGCCGATCGGTGGCGGAAAATCGACGCCGGCCTGCGAAAAATCCGCATCGGCCGGCTTGGCTACGTCCCTCATGCGTAAACTCCATACGTTGAACGGATGGTTTACCGCACGATACCAAAAAAATGTTGCAGCGCAACACACAATTTCCCAGACGGCTGTAATAGTCGCGTCATGAACTGACTAAATAATAAACTCGTCCTGCACAAAATTTCGCCTTTATGTCGCAAAAGAGACAGATTATGGGCAATTTTGGAAAAGCTAGTCCAATTTTGGGGCTGATTTTAGGCGAATCGCTCTTTATACCCTGCTGTGGAGCTTTGCCATCATTTAGAATTTCAAAATATCGACTGATGTTATGCTAAAATACTGGCCAATATTATAAATCTTACTGGAGCGAGTCGATATCCGGCAATCAGTGGTGATGCCGACGTGTGCATTGCACCATGGCAGAGTCGATCCCGAGGATTCGTTTAAAATTATTCCGCAGCTGCCCTTGCCGCCTATTGCTCGGGTCAATAGAGTTGCAAATTGTTGCTGTCGGACTATGGACAGATTGGGCTAGGCCGGAAGCAACCGGCCAGATGCGGGCAACCTAAATAAGCTCGCAGAGTTTAAGGGAGGTGCTCGGGGTGGGCTTGTCGACATTTTTTCCCGAGCCGGTTGATGGGCTATCGGGTATGTCACTGCCAAAGTTCATTATCGGAATGTGTTTTGCGCTGGCGATCGTGATCGTCTGGTCGTATTTGGGCGGCGCCTCGCTCGGTACGACGGTTTTTCGCGTCATCGGCTGCGCTATAGTCATCCAACTGGGTTATTTTCTGCTGGTCTTTGCCATGATCGCCAGAAATGCCCCGACCCCGGCCGACAAAATTCGCGACGCTGAACGAAAGCTGAGTTCGAACGAAGCGGCCGAAGGCGAGAAATTCAGCGCCAGAAGGGGCCTTCACTGATTTCAGGCCTGGCCGCGGTCTGCGATGTCCATGTGACCTGTGGCTAAGCTTGCCGGTCCTCTGACGGATTCCCCGCCTCAACAACACCGGCTGTCGGCATTCCTGTTCTTTCAATTGCTTGACACTGCCGGCCTCGACGCGCTCGCTCTGCGTCGCCGCCATCCGGTCGGCGAGGACCAGCAACTGGTTTCCGCCAATCGAACGCTCTGATGGAGCGTGTAGGAACGGCTCTGCCAAGCGGCGCATTTCTGGAGCCATCCCGATTGAGACTCGCCGCCCGCCCACCCGCGCCATGACACCAGCAAATGAAAAACTGGACTGCGCCGATGATTTTGGCGATGCTTGCTTCGCATTTGCAGCATAGGCGTTTGGGCCGATGCATTTCAGACGGGCGATGACGCATTGAGCGGGGAGGGCAAAGAAATCAGCAACGACTTCTGCAATCGAGAGGCATGTCCATGACATCATCCCAGGTCTGCGTGATCATCGCCGCCCGCAATGCGGCGCGGACAATTCCGGCTGCCATTGCATCGGCATTACGCGAGCCGGAGGTTGCGGAAGTTGTCGTCGTCGACGACGCGTCCACCGACGATACCGCGAAAGTCGCCCGCGCGTCCGACGACGGCACGGGCCGCCTTTCCGTCATCCGCTTCGACGTCAATCGCGGCCCCTCTTTTGCCCGCAACGCCGCGATAGCCGGTTCCAGATCGCCGTTTATCAGCATTCTGGACGCTGATGATTTCTTTTTCGAAGGCAGGTTTCACAGACTGTTCGCCAGCACCGATTGGGATTTCGCCGCAGACAACATCATGCTTGTCAGGGATGACGCGGCAACCGACGTTTCGAAAATCGTTGCTCCGCCGTTCTCGCCCGAACCGGAATTCCTCGATTTCGAGGGTTTCATCGACGCCAACATCTCCAGGCGCCGTGTGCAACGCGGGGAACTGGGCTTCCTCAAGCCAGTGATCAGCCGCGCCTTTCTTGATCGGCATGGGCTGCGCTACGACGAGAAGCTGCGCCTGGGTGAAGACTATGAACTCTATGCGCGCGCGGTTGCCCATGGCGCGCGCTTCAAGGTCATCAAATCCTGTGGCTACGGCGCGATCGTGCGCGCCGATTCGCTTAGCGGACGGCACAAGACCCAGGACCTGAAGCATCTGGCCGATGCCGACCTAGCACTGCTTGCGATCGACAGTTTGCCGGAGGCATCGAAGGCTGCGCTGAGAAGGCACGAGCGGCACATCCGCGACAAATACCGGTTGCGGAAGTTTTTAGACGTGAAGGCTGAGCGCGGGCTGGCGTCGGCCGCGGCCTACGCCTTGGCCGGCTCGTCCAACCTCACAGCCGTCGTCCGCGGCGTTGCCTCCGACAAGCTGGATGCGCTGTTTCGCCGCGCTGGCCTCGCCGCGAAGCGTCAGCATGTGCCGCCGCTGCGCTTCCTCATGGCCGGAACCAGCACGGCCAGCGAAAGCTAGGCCCGTCAACGTGCGATCGCGGTAGCCGCGCCCTTACCCTTCGGCCGGCTCGCACCATTTCAACGAGATTCATGAGTTTACGATCTAGGTGGTTGCCTATGCGCGCAGGGAATGGCAATCTATGTTGCGGTGCAGCAATTTTGGACGGCCAACCGAACTGGCCCGAGACATCCCCTGTCGGAGGAGCTGGACGATGCAAGAAATGTCTTTTGAATGTGGATTGGCGCCAAGGCCGGTCACCAGCTCGACGATGATGGGGCGCTGACGACATGGCCTCGATCTTTCGCTTCCGGTCGAGAGATCCGGCGCGCGACACGCAGACCGACACCTCGCGCCTCGATCGGTTGGCAAAGCTGCTGGACCAGATCGCGGCCGAAGTCGAGGCGGAGAAGAGCGGACTTGAGAACCGCTACAGGACAACGGCTACCAATGCCGCCTTTCTGGTCGAGGCCATGGAGAACGGAGCGGTCTCCTCTCGCAGGTCTTCCGAAGTCGGCGAACTGACCAGGTCGATCCTGAATTGCGAGCGGCGGATCGCAGCGCTGTCGCGCCAGATGCAGATGATGAAGGATCTCCGTCATTCGCTGGATGAAATCTTCGAGGAGAAGCGGCAGAACGGTCCCGACATAAGGACCGATTTTGTGAAGCCCGCCGATTCCGGCACAGGCTGAGCGAACACCCCGGGTCGGCGCAATGGTTTTAGGCACAACACGGAGCTTGGGAGCGACAAGGTCAAGATCAGGTTGTTTCGTCACGGTTCGAACGATCGCTTTGGGGGCGCACAGCACAAAGGTGAGTTTGATATGAACGCAGATCCTAAAAGCACGTCCGCCCCGGCAACCCGCGGCACCCGGTTCACGCGCCCGATCCCGGGCAAGCTGCGACGGCTCCGTTCAGACGGCGCGTTTCTGCTGCTCGTTCTCGTCAGCCTGGTTGCGGGCCTGGTGCCCGTCCGTGCCCAGGATCTCCCAACCGCGCCGTCCTTTGTCGATGATTTCACCAGCCTCAGTCGCGCGCGCTGGTATGTTTCCGACGGCTGGACGAACGGCAAGCATCAGAACTGTACCTGGTCCAAAAGCCTGATCGGGCTTTCCGACGGCATGCTGACGCTCGGTTTCGAGAAGCGCAAGCTGAAGGATCGCGAATTCGCCTGCGCCGAGATCCAGACCAAGCAGCGCTTCGGCTACGGCACCTACGAGGCGCGGATGAAGACCGACACGGGCTCCGGCGTCAACGCGGCATTCTTCAGCTTCGTCGGCGATGCCGACAAGCAGCCGCATGATGAAATCGACTTCGAGGTGCTGACCAAGGACACGTCCAAGGTTCAGGTCAACGCCTACATAGCCGGCAAAGGCAAGAACGAGAAACTGGTCGACGTCGCCGGCGGCACCGACAAGGCCTTCAACGACTACGCCTTCGTCTGGGAAAAGGACCGGCTGCGCTGGTACGTCAACGGCAAGCTTGTCCACGAGATCACCGATCCGGCGAAGCTGCCCACCCATTCGCAAAGGATCTATTTCAGCCTGTGGGGCAGCGATACGATGAAGGGCTGGATGGGGCCGTTCTCGGATCCCGGCCGCAAGCTCACCATGCAGGTGGATCGCGTCGCATTCACCGCACTCGGCCAGCCCTGCCAATTCCCCGAATCGCTGGCATGCAACACAAACTAGAAGCGCATCTGAACCGGCCGGGTCGAAGGTGGTCCGAAAACCGAAGCTCGAACAGGCCCGAAGCCTTGAACAGGAATGAAACCGAATGAATTTGACTGTCTTTGGAATCGGCTATGTCGGTCTTGTACAGGCGGCGGTGCTTGCCGAAGTCGGCCATCAGGTGGTCTGCGTCGACATCGATGCAAAAAAGGTCGAGCGGCTCAACCAGGGTCATGTCCCGATCTTCGAGCCCGGGCTCGAAAACATGGTCAAGGAGAACCATGCCGCCGGCCGCATCAAGTTCACCACCGACGCCGCCGCGGCGATCAAGCATGGCCAGATTCAGATGATCGCCGTCGGCACGCCTCCGGGCGAGGATGGTTCGGCAGACCTCAAATATGTGCTGGCCGTCGCCGAGGCCATCGGTCGTGAGATGGACGCGCCAAAGATCGTCGTCGGCAAGTCGACCGTGCCGGTCGGCACCTGCGAAAGGATAAAGGCCAGGATCGCCGAGACGCTGAAGGCGCGCGGGCGCGAGGATCTGGCTTTCGACGTCGCCTCCAATCCGGAATTCCTCAAGGAAGGGTCCGCTGTGAGCGACTGCATGAAGCCCGACCGCATCATCGTCGGCACCAGCAACGAGGACACCGAGGCGGTGATGCGCGAGCTCTACGCGCCGTTCAACCGCAACCACGAAAAGATGATCGTGATGGACGTGCGCAGTGCCGAGTTCACCAAATACGCGGCCAATTGCATGCTGGCGACCAAGATCAGCTTCATGAACGAAATGGCCAATTTGGCCGAGCAACTGGGTGCCGACATCGAGGAGGTCCGCAAGGGCATCGGCAGCGACCCGCGGATCGGCTACCACTTCATCTATCCGGGCCTCGGCTATGGCGGCTCGTGCTTCCCGAAGGATGTGCGTGCCCTGATCAAGACCGCCGAGGCCGTCAAGTTCGACGCCAAGCTGCTGCGTGCCGTCGAGGAGCGCAACAACCAGCAGAAGTCGGTCCTGTTCGAGAAGGTGGACCGCTATTTCAAGGGCAATCTCAAAGGCAAGACCTTTGCGCTGTGGGGCTTGGCCTTCAAACCCAATACCGACGACATGCGCGAGGCCCCGTCCCGCACGCTGATGGAAGCGCTCTGGGCCGCCGGTGCCAATGTGCAGGCCTACGATCCCGAGGCGATGCAGGAATGCCAGGCGATCTACGGGCTGCGCGACGACCTGCAACTGTGCGGCACCAAGGAGGCTGCGGTGCGAGGCGCCGACGCGCTTTTGATCGTGACTGAGTGGAAAAGCTTCAGCGCGCCGTCCTTCGATGCGCTGAAGAACGCGCTGACCACGCCCGTCATCTTCGACGGACGCAATCTCTACGACCCCAAGGTCATCGCCCGCCACGGCATCGAATACCACAGCATCGGCAGAATGGCGGCGTGACGCTAGGGCGGTCCAGCAAGGAGCCAGGTCCATGAAAGTTCTGTTTGCAGGCGGCAACGGCTACACGCCGCAGTTCAGCGGTGGCGTTCAGTCGAGCACGCACCATCTGGTCGAGCAGCTGCGCGAGCACGGTCATGACGCCTCGGTTCTGGCGGCGCTGTTCGGTGACGGCATGTTCGGCTTCAAGGCGCGTGCCAAAATGAAGCTGCTTCGTCAGCGTGCGGTCATCGACAGCTATCCCGGCTATCCGGTCGTGCGGGCATGGTTTCCCTGGGAGGCGGCGCGCTTCGCCGTCGAACGGCTCGATCCCGATGTCGCCGTCGTGCAGTGCCACAAATCGGTGCCGATCGGAAAGGCGCTGCAGGCGCTCGGCGTGCCGCTGGTGGTCTATCTGCGGAACGTCGAATTCCACGAATTGGCCGGCGACCTGCGCGAATTGCATTCGGCACTTTATATCGCCAACTCCGAATTCACCGCGCGCACCTATAAGGAAAAGTTCGGCATCGATTCGACCGTGATCCCGCCGACCATCAATCCCGGGCTCTACAGCACGCCGACGACCGGTGAATTCGTCACACTGATCAATCCTTACAATGAAAAAGGGTTCGAACTCGCCGTGCGCATCGCCGGCCAATGCCCCGAAATTCCGTTCCTGTTCGTCGAAAGCTGGAAGCTCGACGACGACCACCGGGCGCAGATCGAACGGATCATCGCGCCGCTGCGCAACGTCAGGCTGGAAAGCCGCACCAGCGACATGAAGACCGTCTATGGCCGCACCAAGATCCTGCTGGCGCCCAGCAAATGGGAAGAAGCTTGGGGGCGGGTGGCATCCGAGGCCCATTGCAGCGGTATTCCGGTCGTCGGGTCCCGCCGCGGCGGCCTGCCGGAAGCGATTGGCGCCGGCGGCGTGGTGCTCGACTACGACGCACCGGTCGACGACTGGGTCGCCGCGGTCAGGCGGCTATGGAGCGACAAGGCCGAGTACGACCGGCTGTCGGCGGCGGCGCAGCTGTTTTCGGAGCGGCCGCAGATGAATCCCGACATTCAGTTCGCGACCTTCCTCGGCGTTCTCGACAACGCCAGGCAAGGCGCACTGGAGCGTGCCGCCTGATGCATTTCGCCCAAAGCCATGCATGTCGCCCAAAAGCCAGCCTTCGCGCCTGACCCGAGTGGATGGCTTGGGACAACATCGCGCACAACACCGGACGCTTGAAGCGCCTCGCACTACGGCGACTGGCGTCAGCCCTCATCCGCGCGAGCAGATCGCCGACCGGCCTCGAAAGATCGTCCATTCGATGAAGATTTGCTTCGTAGTTGATAAGTTCCCCTCTTTGTCGGAGACCTTCGTCCTCGACCAGATAGAAGGGTGCCTCGAGCGCGGCATGCAAGTCGGCGTCGTCTGCAACGAGACGTCCTTCGGCAAGGACAGCAACATCGACGATCGCCGCTGGCAGGCGCTGCCTGGCAAGGTCGTCTGCTGGTGGGGCAGACTGGGGCGCTTTCGCCCGACGCTCAGGAGATGGTCGGGCAGGTTCTGGGATAAGCTCTCGACCGCAATCGACATCGCCTTTGCACGCAAATTGCAGAACGCCGACGTGATTGTCGCGCATTTCGGCAATAACGGCATGCGCGTCGCCCGTGCCATGAAACGAGGCCGGATTTCGGCTCCTTTGGTGACCATATTCCACGGCCGCGATGTCGGCGAACCGCTGCATGATAACACGCTCACGCGCTACAAGGTTGTCTTCGACAAGGGCGTACTCCAGCTGCCGGTGAACGCGTTTTTCCGCGACGCCCTGATCGGCGTCGGCGCACCCCCCGCGCAAGTCATGGTTCACCATATGGGCGTGCGGCCCGGTGAGATCGGCTACCATTGGCGTTCCTGGGACCGGGACACGCTGTCCTTCATCTCGGTCTGCCGGCTGACCGAAAAGAAGGGCATCGAATTCGCCCTTCGCGCCCTCGCCAGCCTACCGCGGCGCGACTGGGTCTATTCGGTGATTGGCGGCGGCGAATTGCTGGAGGAGTTGAAGAAGCTCGCCGCAAGTCTCGGCATTGCCGACCGGGTGACTTTCCTCGGGCCGCGCCCGCACGCCGAGGTCAAGCAGCGCCTGCGCAATGCCCACGTATTCCTCCTGCCCAGCGTTGCCGCACAGGACGGCGATCTCGAGGGTATTCCGGTGGCGCTGATGGAGGCTATGGCCGCCGGGCTGATCGTGGTCAGCACCTATCACTCGGGCATTCCCGAGTTGATCGAGGATCAGGAGACAGGCTTCCTCGCACCGGAGCGAGACGTTGCGGCGTTGGCCCGCAAGCTTGTCTGGGTGGCCGAGAACCCGGACAGATGCGAGCGCATCGCACGTGCGGCGCGCCGCAAGATCGAGCAGGATTTCAACGCGGACGTACTCAACGAACGTTTTGCGCAGATCGTTGCTCAACTGGCCGAAGCCAGGCGCCCGGCATGAACGCCAACCCGCCCCCCCAGTTCGGTCGCGTCGCCCTGCGCGGCGGCGTGGTGACGATCGGCGCGCAAGGCTTCAAGATGGCGATCCAGTTTCTCTCGGTCATCATACTTGCCCGTCTGCTCGTGCCCGAGGATTTCGGCTTGGTGGCTTCCGTCGGGCCGATCGTGGCCTTTGTCGGGCTGCTTCAAAATCTTGGCCTGCAACAGGCTGTGGTCCAGCGCAAGGACATCAGCACCGAGCAGCTCAACCAGGTATTCTGGATCAGTGCGCTGGTGGGGATGGGCAGTGCCGTGGTGGTTGCATGCCTGGCGCCCGCCATCGCTGCCTTCTATGGCGATCAACGCATGGTCGGGATCACCATCGGCTCTGCCTTGCCGCTGCTTCTTGGCAGTCTCGCCGCGGTGCCGCTGGCGCTGATGAACCGCCATTTGCGCTTTGGCCAGCTCGCAATGAACGATGTGATTACCGCCGCTGCCGGACTTGCGACCACAGCAATCGCCGCCTATGCGGGACTGGGCTACTGGTCGCTGGTCATCGGCCCGGCGGTTTCGGCTGTTGTCGCGCTGGCGGCGGCGTGGCAGGTGGCGCGCTGGACGCCGTCGCGGCCGGACCTGAAGGTCGATACCGACATATTGTCCTTCGGCGCCAATCTGACCGGCTTCAATCTGGCCAACTTCTTCTCGCGCAATCTCGACAACATCCTGATCGGAAAATATTCGGGCGCGATCGAACTCGGCTACTATGACCGCGCCTATAAGCTCCTGCTTTTTCCGCTGCAGAACATCAACCAGCCGCTGACACGCGTGATGGTGCCGCTGCTGAGCCGCATCCATGAGGACAAGGCGCGGTTTCGCGACATCTATGTGCGAACCAACTGGATGCTAGCGGCCATCACTATGCCCGGGATCGCGGCGCTGACGCTGACGTCGGACCAGGTCGTCGGGCTTCTCTTCGGCGGGCGCTGGACGGCGGTGGCGCCGATTTTCGCCTGGCTGGGCATCGCCAGCCTGATCCAGTCCGTCTCGAGCACCACAGGCTGGATCTTCATCTGCCAGGGCAAGACCAAGACCATGTTCCACTGGGGCATCTACTCGTCGCTGACGACGGTCGCCGCCTTCATCATCGGATTGCACTGGGGCGCCGTCGGTGTCGCGGCGGCCTACGCGATCAGCGGCTATGTGCTACGCGTCCCGGTACTCGCCGTTCTTGTCCACAGGGTCGGCCCGGTGACCGCAGCCGACTTCCTGATCATGCAGGGGCTTTTCATCGCGTCGTCGCTGCTTGCCTGGTCCGTGTACCGGGAGTTGCCGGCATCGCTGACCGGCCAGTCAGACCTGCTCGCGGTGGTCCTGGCGGTTGCCCTCAATTATTCGATCGGACTGGTACTCATGCTTGCCCTTCGCCAGTCGCGCAGCGCCCTGTTCACCACGCTTTCCAGCGCCATGCGCAACGCCCGCTAGGCCGGCAATCACCGGCCTCAAAAGCTCACCTGCCGACATCGCCGACGCATGCTCCTCAAGCACTGCCTCAAGGCTCGTCCTGCGATAGAGGTCGAGATTGGCGGTAAGTCTGCCGAGCTTCTCGCTCGCTTCCTCGGGCGTCACCGTGTCGATGTCGAGCAGCAGGTCGGCGACGCCGATCCGCTTGGCAAGTTCCTTGGTCTTGAATTCATAGGCGATCGGCAGCACCGGCGTGCCGACGCAGAGCGACATGATCATCATGTGCATGCGCGTTGCGACGACGAAGTCGAAGCCTTTCACCAGGGCCATCAGTTGCTCCGGCGTGTGGAACGAAGCGTCCACGCTTACATGCTTGGCGATCTCAGGATCGAGCTCGGCAACGATCGCCCGCGCCGTCTTGGAATCGTCATGGGCGTATTCCGGCACGCCCTGGCAGGTGGAGACGAAGGTGACCTCCTTGGCGTGGTCCCTGACCAGGATGGTCGCGATCTCGCGGATCGAGTCGATGTAGCGGCGCATGCCGCCCTCGCCGTCGCTGACATAGTTCCAGTGACGGACGGAAATGGCGACGCGGCCGGTGACGGTCGCCGACTGGCCAGAGGCCAGAATTTTTCCGATTCTGTCGGTGTCGGCCAGGGCAAAGACGGCATCGGCCACGACGTGGCATTTGCCGGGGTCTTTCACCATGTCCGCAATGTGGCCTCTCGAACGTTCGTCGCGCAGCAGGATAAGCGGGCTCCGATCGAAGATCGGGCTCAACTCCTGGCGATTGTAACTTTTGTTGAACGGGCCGAGCGATTGCGTGAAGAAGACCGGGTCCTTGCCCAGAATCGCGTCGATCCTGAATTGATTGAGGCGCCGCTCCAGATTGTAGGTCTCGACGAGATAGGTTCCGCCTGTCGTGACCACGAGGTCGGCATCTCTGTAGATCTCGAGACCACGGCGATTGCTTGAGCTGAACAAACGCCCGAGAACGCCGCGGATGCCGAACCGCCGCAGGGCATTGAGGACGAGCCGATTGTAGATCGGCTTGAACAGGTTCTTCAGGCCGCTGCCGTATTTGTAGCGGAACAGCGATTCCGACAGCAGCTTGTGGAATTCGAGATCAGGATAGTCCTTCTTCGTGTAGAGCCTCGCCGCTACCTCCGGCTGGCTGTCGAAGACGTAGAACTGGATGTCGTCCCGGACGATCGTCTTGAAAACATGGCGGATCGCCAGGAGAATCGCTGCATCCCCGGTATTCAGGCAGACGGTGTTTTCAACCGCGATCTTCATGGAATGACCTCATTTCGTGAGTAGTCCCGCGGTTCGGTCGACGGATGCCGAGGGGCGGGTTGGCCGAAAATGCTGCACGCCAGGATGGTCCTCGCGTCGTGATTATTGGCGCGCAGCCCGATGGCAGGCCAACGCGCGGTCCATGCGGCCCAAGCAGAGCGAGATTAACCCATCGATTTTGCAGTGCAACAAAAAATGTGGAACTTTGCTACGCTGCAACCAAAAATGTTGCGATGCAGCAAGAGCTGTACTAGCATCGTCGCGGGCGGGCCAACAGCGGTCGAGTTTTCATGCTGCATGTCTTGTACTTGGTACACGACGTCTCCGACCCGGCAGTGCGCCGGCGGATCATAATGCTCAAGGCAGGCGGCGCCCAGGTTACGCTGGCGGGCTTTCGTCGTACGGCAAGCGCAGTTGCTGATGTCGAGGGCTTGCAGCCGATCGATCTCGGCCCGACTCGTGATGGCCGATTCGCCCAGCGTCTGGCGGCGATCATGAAGGCGGTGGTCTCGACCGGCTCGAAGCTGGGCTCAATGCCACGGCCCGACCTCATTATCGCGCGCAATCTGGAAATGCTGGCGCTTGCCCGCCGCGCCAGGTCGGTCTTCCAGGCAACAGTGCCGATCGTCTACGAGTGCCTGGACATCCATCGCCTGCTGCTTCGCGACGATCCGCTGGGCTGGGCGATGCGCGGCGCAGAACGCTTCCTGGCCAGGGATGTGAAGCTTCTGGTGACCAGCTCTCCGGCCTTCATCGCCAACTATTTCAAGCCGTTCGGACAGATTGCCGCGCCGGTCGAGCTGCTCGAAAACAAGTATTTCGAGCCGGCCGCGGCTTCGCTGGATGACCGCATTACGGCGGAGAATCCCGTTGCGCCGCCATGGCGGATCGGCTGGTTCGGTGCGCTCCGCTGCCGCCGATCCCTGGAACTTCTGGCCGACTTTTCGCGCCGCCTCGACGGCCGCTTTGAAATCGTCCTCAGGGGCCGGCCGGCGCTGTCCGAATTTCCCGATTTCCATGGTTTCGTTGAATCGGAACCCTGGCTGTCGTTTGGCGGGCCCTACCGCAATCCCGAGGATATGGCGGCGATCTACCGCGAGGTTCACTTTTCCTGGGCCATCGACTTTTTTGAGCAGGGCCTGAATTCCGAATGGCTGCTGCCCAACCGGCTCTATGAAGGCTGCCGCTTCGGAGCCGTGCCGATTTCAATGGGCAACACCGAAACCGGCCGGTTCCTCGACCGACAAGGCATCGGCGTTCTTTTGCCAGAAGCCACGCCCGAGGCGCTTGAAGCTGCCGTCGGCACGATGGAGCAGCATCGGTTCGAGACATTGAGGGCGCGTGTTCTCGCCCGCAATCCGCGCACCTGGAGCCACGACCGCGCCGATTGCCGGGCGCTGGTCGAAAAACTCCGCGGCCTGGTCGCGGCTCCCGGTCCATATGCTGCCGAAGCATTGGCATAGGAAGACTACCGATGAGGCAAACCGAAACGCTCCCATCCTGCATGATCGTGGTTCCGTGCCTGAACGAAGCGGCCCATATCGGCGCGTTGCTTCGAGAGCTCCGCCCTGCGGCCGAGAGGCTGGGCGCCGTGATCATCGTTGCCGATGGCGGCAGTACGGACAGCACCAGAACGATCGTCGCAGATATCGCCGCAAAAGATCGGCGGGTGATCCTGCTCCACAATGAAAAGCGCTTGCAGAGCGCGGCGATCAATCTCGCCGTCGCCAGATTCGGGGACGGCGTCGACTATCTCATTCGCATCGACGCGCACGGCGGCTATCCCGCGGATTATTGCGACCGGCTGGTCGAAGAAGCGCAGGCTACCGGCGCAGATTCGGTCGTCGTCTCGATGCTGACCAGTGGCAGCGGCATGGTGCAGAAAGCAGCGGCAGCGGCGCAGAACTCCAGGCTCGGCACCGGCGGCTCCAAGCACCGGCACCTTTCGGCGGGGGAATGGGTCGATCATGGCCACCACGCACTGATGCGGATCTCGGCCTTCACCGCGGTCGGCGGCTATGACGAAACGTTCAGTCACAATGAGGATGCCGAGCTCGACTATCGGCTCCGCCAGGCCGGCTACCGCATCTGGATGACCGGCAAGACGCAAATGGTCTACTACCCGCGCTCCTCGCTGAAGGGCCTCTATTTTCAGTATCTCGGCTATGGCCGTGGCCGGGCGAAGAACGTTCTCAAGCACCGCATGATCCCGAAGATCCGGCAGATGGTGCCGCTTCTGGTGTTCCCCGTGGTTCTTCTCGCCGCCTTTTCCTTCGTCCACTGGCTGGCGGCCGTGCCGCTTTTGCTATGGGCGTCGGTCTGCCTCGGCTACGGCTTTTGGACCGCCCTCAGTCAGCGCAAACCCGACATTGCACTTGCTGGGGTCTCGGCAATGGTCATGCATTTCGGTTGGTCGGTCGGTTTCTGGCTGCAACTGCTCGCACCGCGACCGCAGCGCGGGGTAGCGTGATGGACCCGGTCAGGAAAAATCTAAGCATCGATATCTGCGTCTGCACATTTCGCCGGCCGGAGCTTGCCGACACGCTTCGCTCCGTAGCAGCCATGGATATTCCTGCGGGATACAATGTCGGTATCGTCATTGCCGACAACGACGATACGCCGACGGCCGAACCGCTGGTCGCCAAGCTGGCAGGGGAGCTGAAGCTGCCGGTGACCTACCGGCACGCCCCGGCCCGCAACATCTCGATCGCGCGCAACGCTTGCCTCGATGCCAGTGCGTCGGATTTCGTCGCCTTTATCGACGACGACGAGACGGCCACCGCTGGCTGGCTTGCCGAACTGGTGGCGACGGCGGAAGCAACTGGTGCTGCGGCGGTGCTTGGGCCGGTGCAAGCCCGTTACCAGCCGGATGCGCCCGCCTGGATGCGCAAAGGCGATTTCCACTCGACCTCGCCGGTCTGGGTGCGCGGCGAGATCCGCACCGGCTACACCTGCAACGTCGTGCTCAGGATGGGCACTGAGAGCCTGCGCGGCCGGCGCTTCAGCCTGGCACGTGGCCAGACCGGCGGCGAAGATACGGAATTCTTCGACCAGATGGTCAAGGCCGGCGGCCGCATCGCCTTTTCGCCGGAGGCTTGGGTCGACGAAGCGGTGCCATCTGCCAGGGCGGCATTCGACTGGCTCGGCCGGCGCCGGTTCCGCGTCGGGCAGACGCACGGTCATCTTCTGGGGCGCAACGCACACGGCCTTGCCCGGCTCAAGCAGGTCGGCATTGCCACGGCAAAGGCCGCCTACAGTTTCCTGTCGGCAATTCCGGTCGCCATCGACCCCGTACGCCGGAACCGCAGCGTGCTTCGCGGCATTATGCATGCCGGCGTCGTCAGCGGCCTCGTCGGGGTTCGTGAAATCCGCCAATACGGCCTGTCTTCGCCGCAGCAAGGGGGCAAGCGTGCAGCCTGACGTGAGCTTCGTGATTGCCGCCTACAATGCCGAGGCGACCATCGATCGGGCGATTGCCAGCGCCGTCGCCCAGCGCAATGTCCGCGTCGAGGTCATCGTCGTCGACGACAAGTCGCGCGACCGGACGCTCGACCTGGCGAGATCCTACCCCGAAGACATCGTGCGCGTTGTCGCGCTTGAGCAAAACCGTGGCCCCGGCGGCGCCAGGAACGCCGGCCTTGAGCTTGCCCGCGGCAGATGGGTCGCGGTCCTCGATTCCGACGACGCGGTCTATCCCGGGCGAATCTGCACCATGATCGAACGCGCGGAGAAAGCGGGCGCCGAGATCGCAGTCGATAATCTGCAGGTCGTTCGCGAGGATGGCGTTGCCGAAGAGACGATGTTCCCGGCCGACTATCTGGAAGGGCTCAGTGAAATCTCGCTGGCGGATTACATCGGCGGCAATGTCCTCTTCGAATCGAGGTTCAATCTCGGCTATCTCAAGCCGATCTTCCAGCGCCGGTTCCTGAACGAGAACGGGCTTCGCTACGATGAAAGCCTGATCATTGGCGAAGACTATATCCTCCTGGCCAGTGCTCTGGCCAAGGGCGGCAAATGCGTGGTCGAGCCGACGACAGGCTATGTCTATCACATCCGCACCGGTTCCATCTCCCGGGTGCTCGAACTTCATCACGTCGAGGCGATGCGCAGGGCCGATGCCACCTTCGCCGGGACCCATTCCATGGATGCTGCGGCCGCGGCGGCCTTCGTCAGGCGCGCTCGCAGCCTGCGGCGGGCGGCATCATTCCTGTCGCTGGTCCAGCACATCAAGGCGCGGTCCCCGCTCAAGGCGATATGGACGGCGCTCAGCGATCCGGCGGCGGTTCGGCATATGAGCATGCCGATCGCCGTCCGGCTGCGAAGGGTAGCGGCACAGTTTGCCGTGGTGGCGGGGAGGTGAAGGGCTGCAGGCGAATGAATGAAGACAGTTTTCGCCGCCTGCGACAGGTTGAAATCGATCTCCTCAGAAGGAACATGCAATGAAAAAAGTCAGGAAGGCAGTCATACCGGTGGCGGGGCTTGGAACGCGGTTCCTGCCGGCGACCAAGTCCATGCCGAAGGAAATGCTGCCGGTGGTCGACAGGCCTGTCGTGCAATATGCGGTTGACGAGGCGTTCGAGGCCGGCATCGAGCACATCGTCTTCGTCACCGGCCGCAACAAGGCGGTGATCGAGGACTATTTCGACCTGCATCCTGAACTGATCGGAACCCTGGAGCAGAGCGGCAAGAAGGCGCAACTCGAATCGCTTGAAACCCTGCTTCCCGTCGCCGGCGCGACGAGCTTCATCCGCCAGCAGTCGCCGCAAGGCCTCGGCCATGCCGTCTGGTGCGCGCGCGAAGTCATCGGTGACGAGCCCTTCGCATTGCTTTTGCCGGACATGGTGTCCTTCGGCGGGCGCGGTTGTCTCGCCGAGGTCGCCGATCTTTATGCGCAAACTGGCGCAAACGTTATCGCCGTCGAGCGTTGCGATCCGACCGAGACCAGCAAATACGGCATTGTCGGGCGCGGCGCGGATGTCGGCACGGGCTTCGAGGTGACGGCCATGGTCGAAAAGCCGGCTCCTGCCAACGCACCGTCGAACTTCTACATCAACGGCCGCTACATCCTGCAGCCCGAGATATTCTCGCTGCTGGCCAGCCAGCAGCGCGGCGCCGGCAACGAGATCCAGCTGACCGACGCAATGGTGCGCCTCGCACAGACGCAGGCCTTCTTCGCCCAGCCTTTCAACGGCCGCATGTTCGACTGCGGTTCGAAGGAGGGCTTCATCCAGGCCAATGTCGCTTTCGCGCTGGCGCGGGAGGACATGAAGGGTCCGATCTTCGAGATGCTGCAGGAATTCGTCCGGTCGCATCAGCGTCGGGAAGAAGCCGCATAATGTCCATTTTTTTGAGGCATTGTGGGTGCGGCTGATGACGCAGGACAGGCCGTTGCGCCGCGCGTAACGCGCACTGTCCGGCGCAAGGTTTGCACCCTATGTCCCGACCTTCGAGGCGGTAGCGCCTGCAAACTAGAATTGGACCGAAGATGAACTATGCCAATTTTCCTGTCGACAAGAGGACGCCATTGCCGGCTTCAAATGCGGCAAACGCCGAAGACTTCATCGACATCGAGCGCCTGCTTGGCATGGCCGCGCGGCAGGCGAAAGTGGTTGCCGCCTGCGCCGTCATCGGTCTCTTTCTCGGCGTGCTCTACTTGCAGACGACGCCTCCTACTTATGTGGCGACGAGCAGCGTGCTGATCGACGAAGGCTTGAACAAGGTCGTCGACGACATTTCGGCGGCGTCGGTCAGCATGCAGACCGACTCCGCCGTTCTGAGCCAGATCGAAATTCTGCAGTCGGCCAGGCTGGCGGGGGTGGTCGTCGACAAGCTGAAGCTCGATCAGAACGACGCTTTTATGAACCCTCCGACATCGGCCATGTCGAAAGTGTCAGGCTTTGTACGCGGTATCATCCAGTCGGTCCGCCCCAAGCGCGCCGCTGGCACAACCGATGTCACTCAGCTTGATGCTGCGACGCGTGACGCGATCACCGCATCCTCGTCGCCCCGCGACTATGCAATCTTCAAACTGCAGAACCAACTCGACGCCGAGCGGATCGGCCGAAGCTTTGTCATCAGCATCTCCTTTCAGGCGACGGATCCGGCGCTCGCGACCGCCATCACCAAAGCCTATGCCGACGCCTATCTCGCCGATCAGCTCGATGCCAGCTTCGACGCGACCGAGCGGGCGGCGGTCTGGCTGCAAGGCCGGCTGACCGAGCTTCGTGAGAGCTCCCAGGCGGCCGCACTGGCGGTCGAAAAGTTCAGGGCCGAACATGGATTGGCGGTCAATGACGGCCAGTTGATCAGCGACAAGCAATTGTCCGATCTCAACACCCAGCTGATCGTCGCGCAGGCCGATACCGCACGTGCCGGCGCCCGCTATCAGCAGTACAAGTCGATCGTCGAAAGCGGCTCGGATAATGCGTTCAAGGACGCCGCGATATCGAACGACCAGCCGAGCAGCTCCGTCATCACGACGCTGAAGAACCGCTATCTCACCGTCGCCAAGCGGCAGCAGGACGTCGAAGCGAATTTCGGCCCGCAACATCCGCAGGCCGTCGCGCTCGCCAAGGAGAAGGCCGACATATCGGCGCAGATTTTCGGCGAGCTGAAGCAACTGACCGAAAGCTACCGAAACGAATACGAGGTCGCTCTGGCGCGCGAAACCGCGCTCCGCGCAAATGTCGCCTTGGCGGCTGGCAAGAGCTCCATCGACAACCAGTCGCAGGTCAAGCTGCGTGAGCTGGACCAGAAGGCGACGGCGCTGTCGACGCTCTACCAGACGTTCCTGAACCGCTATGAGGAGGCCGCCCAGCAGCAATCCTTCCCGGTCGGCAAGATCCGGGTCATCTCGGACGCGACGATGCCGCAGTCGGCCGCAACCCCGCGAACGGCCATCGTGCTGGGGCTTTCGCTGGCGCTTGGCGTAATGATGGGGGCAGGGGTTGGTGGTCTGAATGAATTCAGGGAACGCTTCTTCAGGACCGGCGAGGATGTGCGCGACCGTGTCGGCCTCAAATTCCTCGGCTATCTCCCGGTCATCGGCAAGGCTGGCAAGGATGACCAGCGCAATGGCGGTCAGCCTGACGTCAAAGTCGTTGAATCCAAGACCGCCAAGTCCTCCAAATCCCAGCCCTCCAAAACATTGTCGGCAGCCGAAAAACGTGCGCGGATGCGGGTAACCGTCGATGCACCGGCATCGATGTTCTCCGAGACGCTGCGCAACGCAAAGATCGCCTTCGACGTCGTGATGGAGGGCCAGGGCAGCCGGGTCATCGGCGTGGTCTCGGTGCTTCCCGGCGAAGGCAAGTCGACGGTGGCGGCCAATCTTGCCGGGCTGCTTGCCGTCAATGGATCGAAAACGCTGCTGATCGACGGCGACCTGCGCAATCCCGGCCTCAGCCGCAGCCTCGGTATGGAGGCCGAACAGGGCCTGATGGAAGCGGTGGTGAGCGGGCAGACGTGGCAGTCGGTCGGCAAGATCGACCGGCAGACTAAGCTGGCGATCATCCCGGCCGTCCTGCGTGGCCAGTTTTCGCATACCAGCGAGCTTCTGTCTTCAGCCGGCATGCGGCGTTTCATCGATAACGCCAAGGAAACCTTCGAATACATTATCGTCGATCTGCCGCCGCTCGGGCCTGTCGTCGACGCCAAGGCCTTCGCTCCGCTTGTCGACGGCTTCGTGCTGGTCACCGAGTGGGGACGCACGCCGCGTGCGATGGTGCAATCCGTGCTCAGCTCGGAGCCCTACATCGCCAAGAAGATCATTGGCGCGGTGCTGAACAAGGTCGAACTGAAGAAGCTGGCCAAGTATGGCGCGATCGGCGGCTCGGAAAAATTCTTCGACAAATATTCGAGCTACTATCTGGAAAAATCGGAAGCGCGCACCAAGGCGGCTGCCTGAGTGCAGTCCGCGCGTTTCGACCATTTTGCACCCCAGCGGAATCACCCGGCGTCGCAAATATTTATTGGGGTGTTGACGTTCTGAGATGCTTGCTGATGAAGCCAAGCTTCTCCAAGCCTCTGCGCACTTCCGGCGCCCGCATGAAAAGCCGCCACAACAGCCCTGTACGATGGTTCTCGATCATCGCGATGATTGGCCCCTGATTGATGGCCAGATAGGTTCGGGAGTACCAGTTGCGGCTTTCGCAAAACGCGTCGACAAAGCCGAAGCGGCCCCATATGCGTTTCCGAGGCTTGGTCAGGAAGCCACGCAGTGCGCGCATCGCCTCCGCCGGTGCATAAGGGAAGCTCGACAGGGCAGCGGACGGGGTGATTACGCCAAAGTCCCTGTCGGGTGCATGCGCGACGTATCCTCGCGGCCCATGGCTCGCGGTCAGACCCCAGCAGTCAGGGCCGTATCCCAGATGGCTATGGGGATTGCGAACGCAGTGCCGATAATTGATCTGCGTATGACGGAGGTTCTGTTGCCAGTAGTCGGCGTAGCGGTCGCTTAGGCCCCGTGGATCGAGCCCACAGAAAGAATAGTGCGAAAAGAAGAGCGGACCACCAGAATCCATTCCCAATGGCAGGACGATCCCGTCATGATCGCGCCCGTTTCGAAAGTCGGATCCACCAGCAAAGCCTTCGTGATAGATGCCCGGATCAATGGGGTGGCGAGTTGATCCCGCCGCCAGCACGAAGGTGAGCATGCATTCGTTCCAACCCCTGATCGGGCTGTCCATCGCCCAGCCGTGGTTCGGGCTCCAGTGCCACATCAGTTGCCGGGCCCCGCGTGCGAACCAATTCCATTCGGCCGGCAGCAACAGCGCGTTCACGCGCTGGCGAAGGAGAACTTCCTCGGTTGCCATCTCGGCGAAGTACTCACGGGCGCAGATCAGACCTTGAAACAGGAAAGTGGTTTCGACCAGATCAGCGCCGTCATCCTTGCGACCGAATGGAATTGTCGCACCGGTACGGCCATTGACGAAATGCGGAAAAACGCCGTGGTAGCGCGGCGAGTTTTCCAGGAAATCGAGCATGCCATGCAGTCGCGGTAAAGCCGCAGCGCGGTCGATCCATTCCCGTTCGACCGCAACGATGATAGCTGCAATGCCAAAACCGGACCCCCCGATCGTCACCAGATCGTTGGCAGGATCACCTGTGGTCTTCTGCCGGTCGCGGGCAAGACCGCTGACGGGATGCGCGCCTTCCCAAAAATAGCGCACCGTCTGCCGCTGCACAGCATCCAACAGCGCATCATCGTCGAATTCGAAAGTATCTTCCGGAAGGTCGAGTGCTGGAATCATCGAGCCGGTGTTAGTGCCTCGGGTGCCCCAAGGCCATTCCTAAAACAATTGGGCACACGGACCGCCACTCACTGCTGCGTTTGGCCGATTCATTTCGCGACAGGTGGCTGGCAAACCGGTAGAAAGAAAATCAAGGGGACACGGCCCCTGGATTGGCCTCGAAGCCTATGTTCCACCCCATTGCGAATATCGAAGACGCGCAGACGCTGGCGCAGGCCATCGTCAATACGATCGTCGAACCCTTCCTCGTTCTCGATGAGAACTTTCGCGTGCTGGCGGCCAACCGCTCCTTCTATCAGACCTTCAGGGTCGACCCCGAGCAGACGCACGGCTCGCTGCTCTACGCGCTGGGCGACGGCCAGTGGGACATTCCAGCGCTTCACCTGCTCTTGGAGACGATCATTCCCGAGAAGACCGCCATGGACGGCTTCGAGGTCGAGCATGATTTCCCCGATATCGGCCGGCGCACGATGCTGCTCAACGCGCGAAAGGTCCTTTACGACCACAGTTCAGCCGCGACCATCCTGCTCGCCTTCAATGACATCACGGCGCGCCGCGCCATCGAAAGGGAAAAGGAAGAGCTTCTCGGCCGCACCGAAGACTTGCTGCGCCAGAAAGATGTGCTGCTGCGCGAAATGGAACACCGGGTCGCCAACAGCCTACAGATCATCGCCAGCATTTTGCTGCTGAAGGCTCGGTCCGTCACCTCAGATGAAACGCGGCAGCACCTGAAGGATGCCCATCAACGCGTGCTGTCGGTGGCCGAAGTGCAACGGCATCTCCATGCCTCAACCGGTGCCGACGAAATCGAGGTTGGTTCTTATCTGTCGAAGCTTTGCAGCAGTTTGGCCGCTTCGATGATCGGGGAAACACAGGCTATTGCCGTCAACGTCATGGCGGAAAATGGAAGGATAGATTCCCAGAAGGCGGTGAGCCTTGGCCTGATCGTAACCGAGCTCGTTCTCAACGCCATCAAGTATGCATTCTCGACAGAAAAGGTCGATGCGCTGATCTTGGTGACCTATGAGACCGATGCTGAGGATTGGAAGTTGACCGTATCGGACAACGGGTGGGGCAAACCCGTTGGCGACATTCCATGTGCGGGACTGGGGACAGCGATCGTGGAGGCACTTGTCAAACAGCTTGAAGCACGCATTGACACCGTCACGGGCAACACTGGCACGACGATCGCCGTTACCAGAGCGACATTCACGTCGCGGATGCCGAAAGCAGCATAGCTTGGTCGCTTGGCGTAGGCTTTAAGCGGTTATCCGAATAGTGCCTCGAAGATCGTCCCATCATGTGGGTGTAGCTCGAATGTTTCGAAGCCGCTCGCGAGCGGCTGCCGCTGATGTTCCTATTCTGTGTGCTATAGGTTCTGTTTAATTGGAGAAAAACCGATGCAGCGGACCGTGACGGTAATCGAGAAAATTACGGGCCGGGTGATCGGCGCGTATCCGGTCGATCTTTCGGGCCAGGATCACCAGACTTCCGATGATCAGTATTTTGCCAAAGCATTCGAAGCCGCCGTCGACGGCGGCCTTATTACGGAGGCTGAAGCGCACGCTGTCGAATTCCGTCTGGAATAGACACTCAAGCCGAGATCCACGCTACGTTCGCCTTTCCTTCGCCGCCTTGGCGCCGCTACGAAAAACCCCGCGCGATGCGGGGTTTTTGATGCGGTAAAAAACCTTACGTCTCAGTACGGCGAATTACACAGCTGCCGAGGGCCATAGCTAGGCTGGAATGTATCGTCTGAAGCTCGATAGCTCCGGTATCGGTCATAGCACCACTGTACATGCGAATCGCCGCGACTGACCCGGTTCTGGTTGTTGTTGATGATCACGCCGCTGATCACCGCGCCGGCAGCGAAGGCCGCCAGCGGAAACCAGTAGTCACCATGGCGGCGATAGCCGCGATGGTATTCACGATAGCCGCGATGACCGTTCCAGTTCACGCCATCGTTGCGCGAAAAATTGCGATTGCGGTTGAATTTCCGCTTCATCCACGGCTTGTAGTCGACCGTCGCCACATCGGACGAAACGGAAGGTGTTTGCGGCAGGAACAGTTGAGCTGCGCCGGCTGACCCGGCTGCCGTCACGAATGAAACTGACAACGTGGCCGCGAGCAAACCCGATAATATCTTGTTCATAAATCTCCTTTGAAGGGATGGTTGATATCCCTCTTCGAATTTAAAACGATTTAAAGAGGTCAAGGTTCCATGGCGTGTCAGACAGCTTTCGACACCGCCAGCCAGGCTGTTCGAATCACTCGCCAGGTGCTACGGCTCGAGCAAGCATGGGCAATCTTCACGCAGCGCGGTGTTGCTGGCTTGTTTTTCTACGTTTCATACAGTGAGGGACAATGGCCGGCACTCCTTTGATCAGCATTCTGATCACTTTCCTTGTAATCATTCTGGTGCTGTATCTGGTCAACCGGCTGCCGCTTGATGGTCGTACTCGTCAGATTGCCCAAATTATCGTGATCATTATCGGCATCATTTCGCTGCTGAAGTACCTCGCAGTGTTTTAAGCCACCATGATTGCGATATGCGACGCTGCTGGCGTCCGACTGAGCAGGACAACCCAGCGCTTTGGGCCTACTCGTGCGTAGTAGGCTCGAGACCTTCCCGCTCAGGAAAATATCAGCCTGGCGCGCTTGTCGATGATCCTGAGGGCGGTTAGCCGGCCGCTTTGGAACGCGCCGGTGTCGATGCCAAGCCGGCGCCCCTCGAGCTGCGGAATGTCGACGGGCGTATGCCCATGCACGACGTAGCGGTCGAGAAGATGCGCGGCTTCGAAAAATTCCGAGCGGATGTTGAGCAGGTCGTTCTCGTCCTGCGCGGCCAGCTCGATGCCCGGCCTGATGCCGGCATGAACGAACACGAATTTCGCCGAACAGACCATGACCGGCAGCGCGCGCATGAAGCTGATATGGCCGGCGGGAATGATCTCCCGAATGCGCCGGTCGACCTCCTCGCTTGAACCGTAGAGATCGGCCATGCGCGACGGATCGACGCCGTAGGAAAACAGCGTTTGCAGGCCGCCTATCGCCAGCCACGACTCTCGCGAAATGATCCCGTCGACGTAGTTCAGCATCACGACTTCGTGGTTGCCGGCAAGGCAGATGCGCTGGAAGCCTTGGAGTGGCGGCGCCAGCAGATGATCGAGCACACGCGCCGACTGAGGCCCGCGATCGACGTAGTCGCCGAGCATGATGATGAGCTTGCGCCCTTCGAAGGATGCCGAATCGAGCAGGATCTTCTGCTCCAGCGCGCGGAGTTCCTTGTAGCAGCCATGCACGTCGCCGATCGCATAGACGACTGTGCCCCGCATATCGATCTCCAGCCGCTGGCGTGCCGCGGCCTGGGGCTTTCTCGATCGCTGGAACAGGGTCACGTATGGCATCTCGCATGGCTGTGGGTGCGCCTCGATTTCGGAACAACATGGCGACACACCGCGTGGATACCATGTCCGGCGCCGGTCGTTCCATACCGGAGCTTCGGACGCAACTCCGCTTCGGCGTCCCTACAGGCCGATGCCGCGGCGGTTCAGCGCGGCGGTGATCTCGTCGAGGATGGCCGGGTCGTCGATCGTTGCCGGCATGGCCCATTCCTCCTTGTCGGCAATCTTCTGCATGGTGCCGCGCAGGATCTTGCCGGAGCGCGTCTTCGGCAGGCGCTTGATCGTCACCACCGTCTTGAAGGCAGCGACCGGGCCGATCCGTTCGCGCACCAGCGTGACCGCCTCGTTTTCGATGATGCCGGCGTCGCGGTCGACGCCGGCATTCAGCACGACGAAGCCGAGTGGAACCTGGCCTTTCATCGCATCGGCAATGCCGACGACGGCGCATTCGGCAACATCGGGATGCGCGGCCAGCACCTCCTCCATGGCGCCGGTCGACAGCCGGTGGCCGGCGACATTGATGATGTCGTCGGTGCGGGCCATGACATAGAGATAATCGTCATCGTCCATCATGCCGGCATCCGCGGTTTTGTAGAAGCCGGGGAACTCCTCGAGATAGGCTTGGCGAAACCGCTCGTCGGCATTCCACAGCGTCGGCAGGCAGCCGGGGGGCAACGGCAATTTCACCACGACATTGCCAAGCGTGCCGCGCTTGACCTCATGCCCGGCATCGTCCAGCACGCGAATGTCGTAGCCAGGCATCGGCACGCCGGGCGAGCCGTATTTGACCGGCAAAAGGCCCAGTCCGGCGGGGTTGATGGTCATCGGCGAGCCGGTCTCCGTCTGCCACCAATGGTCGACCACCGGCACGTTCAATTTCTGCTCCGCCCATTTGATGGTTTCCGGATCGGCGCGCTCGCCGGCGAGGAACAGCGTGCGGAATTTGGACAGGTCGTATTTCGGGGCGAATTCGCCTTTCGGGTCCTGTCCTTTGATGGCGCGAAAGGCGGTTGGTGCGGTGAACAGCGCAACCACCCCATGCTCGGCGATCACGCGCCAATAGGTGCCGGCGTCGGGCGTGCCGACCGGCTTGCCCTCGAACAGCACGGTCGTGCAGCCATGCAGCAGCGGGCCGTAGACGATATAGGAATGGCCGACTACCCAGCCGACATCGGAAGCCGCCCAGAACACTTCGCCCGGCTTGACGCCGAACTCGTTTTCCATCGACCATTTCAGCGCGACCATATGGCCGCCATTGTCGCGCACGATGCCCTTCGGCTGGCCGGTCGTGCCCGACGTGTAGATGATGTAGAGCGGATCGGTGGCAAGCACCGGAACACAGTCGACATTGGCGCCGGCGGCCCGCTCACGCGCCACGGCGTCGGCATAGTCGATGTCGTAATTTTCCCTGAGCTCGCAGCGCAGCTGGTCGCGCTGCAGGATGAGGCACCTTTCGGGCTTGTGCCGCGACATCTCGATCGCCTTGTCGAGCAGCGGCTTATAGGCAACGACACGCCCGGGCTCCAGGCCGCAGGACGCAGAGATGATCAGCTTCGGCTTGGCATCGTCGATGCGCGTGGCGAGCTCATGCGAGGCAAAGCCGCCGAAGACAACCGAGTGCACGGCGCCGATCCGCGCGCAGGCAAGCATGGCGAAGGCTGCTTCCGGCACCATCGGCATGTAGATGATGACGCGATCGCCTTTTTGGATGCCGCGGTTCTTGAGCACCGAGGTCAGCGCGACCACCTCGCGCTTCAGCTCGGCGTAGGTGAATTTCGTGATTGTGCCGGAAATCGCGCTGTCATGGATCAACGCGATCTGGTCGGCGCGACCGCCCGTCACATGACGATCGACGGCATTGAAGCAGGTGTTGCACGAGGCGCCATTGAACCATCGGCCATAGACGCCGGCATTGGCGTCGAACACGGTCTCGAAGGGCGAGAACCAGGCGATTGCACTCGCTGCATCGGCCCAGAATTTTTCCGGGTCGCGTTTCCAGTCGTCATAGACCTCATGGTAGCGTGACGCCATCCAGCTTCCTCCCCAGGAATGTTTGCTGTCCTTGAAATAGCGTATGCTGGTTTGTGTAACCATGTATTTGTGCGTTTCGTTTGCCGTCGTTCTAACTTGGCCGCAAGTGCGGGTCATGGTGGTCTGGGGGCCGGTATCGGCCGAATTTTCGGCATTAGGGGCAGGGCGCGATGAAATTGCGATGCGAGCTTGGGTTTTCCGTGGTTGCGATGCTGGCGTTGGTGCTCGCTTCATCTGCTCAGGCCGGCGACGCGGCGGCCCGGCGCGTCATCGGCTTTTCGCCCGACGGCAACTACTTCGCCTTCGAACAGTACGGCACGCTCGATGCCGGTGCTTCGGATTCGGGCTGGTCGGAGATCGACATCATCGACACGCGCACCGATGAGTTCGTCGGCGGCAAGCCGATCGTCATCGTCGACGAGACGGAGGATGCGACACTGACGCTTGCGCAGGCGCGGGAGCGTGCCGCGGCGCAGGCGGCGCCCTTGCTGGCCAAATATGCCATAGCGCCGCGCGGCGAGCGGACGGGCTTAGACAAATTCACCTTTCCCGACGACTTGGTCGCCTACAACGACATTGCGCGCCTCGAGCAGGTTTCGCAGAAATGACTTTCGCCGGCTTATGACGAGCTTGGCATTTCGACCATCCAGCTCGAGCAGATCCTTGCCGATAGTACTGCGGATTGTTCAGCGAGTTTCGACGGGACGCAGCAAGGCGAGACGATCGGCAAGGCGCTCGGCTTTCGCCTGACGCTGCAGGGTCAGGACGGCAAGCCGATCAAGCTGCTCCATGAGGACAAGGCGGTGCCCGGTTCGAGGAATTGCCCGACTTCCTACAGCCTGTCGGAATCTTACGCATTCACCCCGGATGGAAAACCGGGCGTGCTTGTCGTGCTCGTGCAGCGCTTCAGTCAGGGATTTGAAGGGCGCGACCGCCGTTTCATCGCCGTGACTGGCCAGGCGCGCTGAGGCAACGCGCTGAGAAGTAGTCCGCTACCCGAGTTGTTGTCCCTAGAGCGGGAGGGCAGCGAGCATAAGGCCGACCCCACCGGCGATCAGCAAGGCGGCTGCCAGCATCTTTCCATGGCGCTCGAAACCCGTCGGCGCCCGATCCCAATTGTAACGCATCCTCGAACTCCCCAAACCCGCAGATCCTTTATCTTACGCAGGGTGAGGAGGGCAACTGTCTGACGATGCGCGGCGTTGCCGATGTCGGTCCTATCACCGACTATTTCTGGGACATCCTGCGCCGCTACATGCCCCAGCGCAGCGCGGCCGTATGTACCGGTGCATCCCACCAAACAGCCGCCTCGTCGTCGAGCATGCTCAGCGTGATCGAACAGCCGGCCATGTCGAGCGAGGTCACATAGGATCCGACCAGCGAACGGGCCACCGTCACGCCGTGCTTCTCGAAGATTTTGCGGGCGCTGTTGTACATCAGATAGAGCTCCATCAACGGTGTGCCGCCAAAGCCGTTGACGAAGAGTAGCGCCTGGCCTCTGGCACCGTCGCCCAGGTCACCCAGGATTGCGGTACAGATCTCCTCGGCGATAGCATCGGCGCTCTTCAATGTGTCGCGCCGCCTTCCGGGCTCGCCATGGATGCCAACCCCGAACTCCATCTCGCCGTCGCCGATATCGAAGGTCGGCTTGCCCGCCGCCGGCACGGTGCAACTGGTCAGCGCCACGCCCATCGAGCGCGTCGCGCCGTTGACGCGCTCGCCCAGCGCCTTCAACGGCTCCAGTGGCATGCCTTGTTCGGCTGCCGCGCCGACGATTTTCTCGACCACCAGCGTACCGGCGACGCCGCGCCGGCCGGTGGTGTAGGACGAGTTTTCGACCGCGACGTCGTCATTGGTCACGATTTGCATCACGCCTTCCGTCATTTCAGCGGCCATGTCGAAATTCATCACGTCGCCCTCGTAGTTCTTGACGATGAACAGGCAGCCGGCGCCCGTATTGACGGCTTCGGCCGCCGCCATCATCTGGTCAGGCGTCGGCGAGGTGAATACCTGGCCGGGGCAGGCGGCATCCAGCATGCCATGCCCGACGAACCCGCCATGCAGCGGCTCGTGACCCGAGCCGCCACCGGAGATCAGCGCCACCTTGCCCGGCTTGAGCACCTTGCGGCGGACAAATTTGTGCTCCTCGCCAAGCGCCAGGATGTCGGCATGCGCGGCAACGAAGCCGTCGAGGCTCTCGGTCAGCACCGTATCGACCGAATTCAGAAATTTCTTCATGGCTGTCCTCCCGAAATAGCCCAGCGTCAGCTGCCCTTGCCGGCGATGCTGGTGATCTTCTGGATGAAATCGTTGACCGCCCGGTCGAGCGCCGCGTTCTGCTTGTCGTCGCCGAAATCGGGAACGATCAGCGAGACATGGCGTGTCTTGCGCATGCCTGCAGCCAGCGACATCTTTCCCGGATGCGCCCGATGATATGCGTCAAGGAAATGATCGCGTTCGGCCGAGCTGAAATGGCAGACCGAGAAGATAGCCGGCAAATGCTTCGATGGTATCGGCGTCGAATAGGCCGGGCTGGAAATCTGCGTGACGAAGCTGCGGTGCTTGCCCAGCGCGTCGGCGAGGCGCTGGCGCATGCCGGATGGGCGCTGGTCGATCACCTGCGACAGGATCGTCTTGTAGGCGCGGATCGCCTCTTCGGGGCCGGATTGCGACGCCTTGTCTGCCATGCCGGGGCCTAGATCGAAACGTCCGCGATGGCCGCCTTAGCCATCGCGAGTTGGGCGGGAGCGACGGAGAGGTCACGCAGGCCGGCTTCGAGCAGCGCCGGGATCGAGGCGGGGTCGCCGCCGGCATCGCCACACAGGCTGACCGGGATATTATGCTCGCGGCCGAAGGCGGCAACGGAGGCGATCAGCCGGAGCACGGCCGGGTGCCTGACGGAATTCAGATGTGCGACAGAAATGTTGTCGCGAGCGGCGGCCATCACGTATTGGGTCAAATCATTCGAACCGATCGAGAAGAAGGCGGCCCTGGCGAATGCCTCCGGCGCAATCGCCACCGACGGCACCTCGACCATGATACCAAGCGGCGGCATTTTTTGCGCGATGCCGCACGCCAAAAGGTCAGCCTGCTCCTCTGCGAACAGCGCGGTGGCGCGTCCATACTCTTCCGGGACGGCGATCATCGGGAACATCACCTTCAGATTGCCGTGCATGGCGGCGCGTAGCAAGGCGCGGATCTGCACGCGAAAGACCTCTGGGCGCGCCAGCGACAGCCTGATCCCGCGCAGGCCAAGGAATGGATTACCTTCCTCGACGGTCAGGCCCGGCACAGGCTTATCGCCGCCCGCATCGACGGTACGGATCGTTACCGGCCTGTCGCCTGCCCATTCCAGCACTTTGCGGTAGGCGCGATATTGCGTCTCCTCGTCCGGCAGTGTCTTGCCGAACAGGAATTCGGTCCGCATCAGCCCGACACCGTCGCAGGTCGCGACATCGATGGTGTCGACATCGGACGGATCGGCAATATTCACCTGCATCCGGACCGCTATGCCGGTCTTCGTTGCCGCCGGCCTTGTCAGATAGGCTGCCGCTTTGCCGCGATGCGCTGCGAAAGACAACGACGATCGCCGGAATATGGCGATCTCCGCTTTCGAAGGCGCCAACACGATGCCGCCATGTTCGGCATCGAGCAGTGCGATTCCGGTAAGGTGAGCCGGCGAAGCACCGGGCCCGGCCACCCCATGCGCCACGAGTCCAAGCCCCACCACCATTGGCACGCCGCGCGAGCGTGCCAGCATTGCGACATGACTTGCGGCACTTCCGGCTGTAAGTGCTATGCCGCCGCCGGCACTCCAGTCGGTTTCGAGGAAGCGCGTCGGTGCGATATCCTCGCCGTAGAAGATCGCACCCGCCGGTGCGGCAATGTCGCCGCCCCCGGTCAGCGCGCGCAGCACCTGGTCGCGTATATCGCGCATATCGGCCGCACGCGCCCGGAAATAGTCCTGGTCGGATGTTTCATAGCCGGCGATCTCGGCGTCGAGCGCTGTTCGCCAAGCCACATCAGCAGCCATGCCCTCGGCGATGTGCGAAAAAGCCGGGCCGGTCAGCGCGTCGTCCTCCAGTATGGCGAGCTGGAATTCGAGGATCCCGGCCGCCTCGCTGTCGCTGGTTTCGATCAATGTCGCGAGCCGGCCTGCGGCAATGGAGATGGCGGCCTCAAGCGCCGCTTTCTCGTCCGCGGCAGTCGCCTTGCGGACATAACGCACAGTAGCCTGGTCCAGATCGAACAGCGGCCCCTCGGCATAGCCGGCCGATGCCGAAATGCCCTGCAGCCTAAGCGGTTCGGGCATGGTCCTTGCCTTCGTCGAAATCGCGCCGCACCAGCTCGACCAGCGCGCCGACCGCCTCACCGGCGCCGTCCCCTCTGGCTCTGATATGCAGGACAGTACCTTTCGGCGCTTTCGCAGCCATTACCTTAACGATGCTCTTGGCGTCGAGCCACGGTCCGTTGGCGGCGAGCGCAATCTCGATGTCGGCCGAAAACGTCTTGGCAAGCTTGGTGAACTTCACCGAAGGACGCGCATGCAGTCCCACCTCATGGGTGATCAGGACGCTGGCTTCGGCTGCTGCGGACATGCTTGTCAAAATTCCCGTTCATTCACGACGGCGACAATTCGTGCGCCGTCGCCACCACTTCCTTGAGCGAGGCGCCGCCGGAAGCCTCGGTCGCCGCCATCACCGCGCCTTCGACGATCGGCGCATTGCAGACGATGATCTTCTGGGCGCGTGGTTCGCCGATCATCTCGACCGCCATCTCGCTATTGGTCTCGGCACCGCCGAGATCGACGAGGATCGCGACACCCGCCTCCGACCAAGCCTTGTCGATGGCGCCCATGATCGCCTCGACGTTGGTTCCCAGCCCGCCATGGCCGTTTCCGCCGCACCATGCAAGCGGCACTTCGTTGCCAACCATCTGCCGCACCATGTCGGCGGTGCCTTCGGCGACCAGCGGCGAATGCGATACGATGACGATGCCGACATTGCTCATGCGCGCCTCTCGATTGCTTCGGCTACGGCCCGCACCAGAAGCGCGGTCGAGCGTGCGCCGGCATCCATATGACCGATCGAACGGTCGCCAAGGAATGAGGCGCGCCCACGCAACGCCTTCATCGGCACGGTCGCCTCGGCTGCACTGTCGGCAATGTTGACGATGTCCGCTGCCGTCTTTCCCTGCAGGAGGGCCTCATGCACCGGCTGCAGCACGTCGAGCATGGTCTTTTGCCCGGCCTGCGACTTGCCTCTGGCGGCCACCGCTTCGATAGCCTTGCCGAAGGCCGCCGCCAGATTGGCGCGATCCGGCGCGGCGGAAATCTCGTTGCCGAGCGCCATGAACAGCGTGCCGAACAAGGGACCGGAGGCTCCGCCGACGGTCATCACCAGCTTGGTGCCGATCGCCTTCAGCGCCTCGGGCAACGGCTTTGCCGCGAACGCACCGGCCTCGGCTCGCACGGCCTCGAAGCCGCGTTTCATGTTGAGCCCATGGTCGCCGTCGCCGATCGCCTGGTCGAGCCTGGTCAGCTCTTCGGCATGGGCGGCGATGGTGTTTGCCGACGCCTCGATCAGCCTGGAGAGATCCGCTACCGCCATGTCACCCATGCTCCTGGCCCCTGCGCCGCCGGCAGTACGAGAAAATTGCATATCCGGCAATTGAAGCATTCTTTTCCCCAGTCAAGCGGGTTCGAGCAACGCGGCGAGGGCAGTGAAGACCTCGGCGACGGCAAAGGCGCCGGGGTCGACCACGCCGTCGAGCTGGCTGCCAATATAGGCGGACCGCCCGGCCTTGGCCTTGCGCATGGCCGCGGTGGCCTCGGCTCCGCGTTGCGCCGCGACCGCCGCATCTTCCAGACTCCCCCTATCCAGCGCCCTCAAGGCGGGTTCCAGGGCATCGATCATCGTGCGATCGCCGATCCTCGCGCCGCCATAGAAGGACATCCGATCCAGGCCGGCGAGAAGTGCCTTGGGAGGCGTTTCGCCAGACTGCAGCGCCTGCGCGGCGGCGGTGAAGAAGATCGACAACAGCACGCCGCTAGAGCCGCCCATGCTGGCGCTCAGGATGTCGCCGACGGCGGCGAGCGTTGCGGCAGGGTCGGCGAGCGGCAGTGTCGCAACGCGGCCAAGCACGCTGCGCGCACCGGCCGCCACAGTCGATCCGGTGTCGCCGTCTCCAGCCTTGGCGTCCAGTCCGTTCAACGCGCCTTCAAGCGAGATCAGCCGTTCGCAGACCGCGACCACCAGCCGCTCGGTGCGCGCGTCCTGGCTGGCTTTCGACGCGTTGTCCGGGCCGGCAGCTTTGGCCACCGGCACGACGCTCGTTGGGCGAACGGCTCTTGCCGGCAGCCAGGCGTGAGGGCCGACCGGCGCCCGCAAGGCTGCTTCGCGCGGCGCATCGAGCCGGATCAGCGACAGAGAAAAGCCGTTCATGTTGAGCGCGGTCATAAGCTGCCCGGGCCCGATCGTCAGCGTCACCTTTCGTGCCAGCGGTGAAGCCAACACCGCATTGGCGACAAGCAACATTTCCAGCGGTGGCACCGAACCGAGATTATTGATCAGCAAGGCGTAGTCGCTGGCGGGATCGAGCCGCGCGGCAAGGCGCTCCGACATGATCGCAACCAGCGCTTCGGCACTTTGCACCGCAATCCGCTCAACGCCCGGTTCGCCATGGATGCCGAGGCCGAGTTCAGCGTCCTCGGCGCCAAATCTTTCGTCATGGCTCTGGCCGGGGATCGAGCAGGATGACAGCGATATGCCGAGGGAAACGATGTCCGCCGCCGCGGCCCGCGCCGCCGCGGCAACCCCCGCCAGATCAACGCCTGCTTCCGACAGATGGCCGGCGATCTTGTGAACGAACAAGGTGCCGGCAACGCCACGCGGCTGGGCAATGTCAGGGAGGGCAATGTCGTCGGCGACGATCACCATCTCGACGCGGAAGCCTTCGGCGCGCGCCTTCTCGGCGGCCAAGCCGAAGTTGAGGCGATCGCCGGTATAGTTCTTGACGATCAGCAGGCATCCGGCGGGACCGGTCACCGTGCGGATGGCGGCCAATACCGCTTCCACGCTCGGCGAAGCAAAGATCTCGCCCGAAACCGCCGCCGTCAGCATGCCCATGCCGACGAAACCGGCATGCGCGGGTTCGTGCCCGGCCCCGCCGCCGGAAATGACCGCGACCTTGGTCTTATCCCAGTCCGCGCGGAGAATGACCTTGATCTCGGGATAGCCGTCGAGGCGAGCGAGATCGCCGGCGCCGGTCGTGCCGAGAAAGCCGTCCAGGGCCTCAGTTACGATCGTATCCCTGCGATTGAAAAAATGCTTCATCGAATTGGTCCAGTCCGGTGCCCGAAATTGCCGGTTGAAAGGTGCCAGGAAAACACTCGCGCAGCGCTCACATCAGCCGTCGCCCATCGGCGCCGAAATACAGCGGCGAGCGATAGCGGATCATGATCTTGTCGCCCTGCGCCAGGTCGGTGTCGGGGTCGGTCAGCGTCACCAGCTTCTTGGTCCCCACCGTCACGTGCAGATGGTTCTGGTCGCCGAGATGCTCGACCCAATCGACGACGCCGTCGGCATGGCCGTTCGCGGCCTTCTCGATCGAAAGATGTTCGGTACGCGCACCGATTGTCTTGGTTCCCGCCGGCGCGCCGCCATCCGGCAGCAAGCCGACCGGCAACAAATTGATGGCCGGTTGGCCGAGCCTTGCCGCGACGTGAAGGTTTGCCGGCTCAGAATAGATCGTGCGCGGGGAACCAATCTGCACCAGCACGCCGTCGGCGAGGATGCCGATGCGGTCGGCCATGGTCATCGCTTCGATCTGGTCGTGTGTGACGTAGAGCATTGTAGCGCCGAGTTCGGCCTGGATGCGCTTCAGCTCGAGCCTGAGATCGGCGCGCAGCTTGGCGTCGAGCGACGACAGCGGCTCGTCCATCAGGTAGATCGACGGCTTGCGCGCCAAAGCGCGGCCGATGGCGACGCGCTGCATCTCGCCGCCCGAGAGTTTGGTCGAGCGATTATTCAGCTTGTGGTGGATGCGCACCATCTTGGCCACATCCTCGACGCGGCGGCGGATCTGGTCCTCCGGCATTTTCCGCGCCGGCGAGCGCAGCGGAAAGGCGAGGTTGTCGTAGACCGACAGATGCGGATAGAGCGAATATTGCTGGAACACGAAAGCGGTGTCGCGCTCGGCCGGCGACAGCGTCGTCGTGTCGTGGCCGGCAATATGGATCGAGCCCGCTTCGGGCCGCTCCAGCCCGGCGATCAGCCTGAGCGTCGTCGTCTTGCCGGCGCCGGTCGGCCCGAGCAGCACGACGAATTCGCCGTCGGCGATATGCAGGTCGAGATTGTCGACGGCGACATGCTCGCCAAAAACCTTGGTCACGCCTTTGATGTGAACGTCAGCCATGATGCGCTCTCCCCTGGGAGGCCGAGTCATGGATTTCGGTGCGCACCGCACGGCCGGATCCTTTTGCGAACAGCGACAGCCGCGCGCTGCTCAGCGCCAGGCCGACATGATCGCCCGGATTGAGCCGGATTTCGGCCGGCACCCTGGCCTTGATGATGCCGTCTGCCGTCTCCACCGCCACAATCTGCGTGGTGCCGAGATATTCGGTGCCATAAATGGCGCCGCGCAGCTTCGAAGCGTCGTCGAAACGGATGTGCTCCGGCCGGATGCCAAGCGCCATCTCGGCCGGCGCAACATCCTCGCGCACCTCCGGCACGGCCACCTTCGCGCCTTGCACAACAATTTCCCTGGTACCCTTTGAAAGCCCGCCGCCGAAGCTGAGGAAATTCATCGGCGGCGAGCCGATGAAGTCGGCGACGAACATCGTTGCCGGCCGATCGTAGATCTCACGCGGCGTGCCGAACTGCTCGATGACGCCATGGTTCATCACCGCGATCTTGTCGGCCATCGACATCGCTTCCATCTGGTCATGCGTGACATAGACGGTGGTGGCGTGGATGCGGTTGTGCAGTTCGCGCAGCTCATGGACCATCAGGTCGCGGAATTCGGTGTCGAGCGTGCCGAGCGGCTCGTCCATCAGGAAACACTTTGGCCGCCGCACGATGGCGCGGCCGAGCGCAACGCGCTGGCGGTCGCCGCCGGCAAGCCCGGAGACGGATTTGTTAAGCAGATGGTCGATCCGCAAAAGCTTCGCCGTCTCTTCCACCCTGGCCCGGATTTCGGCGCCTGGCATGCCTTGCGCCAGCAGTGGAAAGCCGATGTTCTTCCGCACATTCATGTGCGGATAGAGCGCGAACAGCTGGAAGACGAAGGCGATGTCGCGCTCGCGGGCACGCCGCATGGTGACGTCCTCGCCGCCAAGCAGGATCTTGCCGCCGGTCGGCAGTTCGAGCCCGGCGATCATGCGAAGCGTCGTCGTCTTGCCGCAGCCCGACGGCCCCAGCATGACGAAGAATTCGCCGTCCTCGACGACGAAGTTGGAATCTTGCACGGCGACGAAATCGCCGAATGCCTTCCTCAGATGTTCCACCCTGATCTCGGCCATCGTCTACTCCGGAAATTTCGAGACGATGATGAACATCGCCGTGCCGGCCAGCATGGTGATGAAGGAATAGGTGTAGAGCGCCAGCGCGAAGGGTTGGAACAGCATCAGGAAGCCGATGGCGATGATCGCGGTGGCGACGTTTTCCATCAGCCCGCGCCTGGCCCAGACGGGCCAGCGCGATTTGCGTTTAGTGGTCAGGTTCATTTGCGCACCGCGCCGAAGGTGATGCCGCGCAACAATTGCTTGCGAAGCAGGATGGTGAAGACCAGGATCGGCACCAGGAAGATCGTCGTGCCGGCAGCTACCGCCGGCCAGTCCTGGCCGCCTTCGCCAATGATGGTCGGGATGAAGGGCGGCGCGGTCTGCGCCGTGCCCGAAGTCAGCAGCGCGGCGAAGGCATATTCGTTCCAGGCAAAGATCAGGCAGAAGATGGCTGTTGCGGCAATGCCGGTGGTCGCCTGCGGCAGCACGGTCCGCCAGAACGCCTGCAGCCTGGTGTAGCCGTCGATCATCGCCGCTTCTTCGTATTCGCGCGGGATCTCGTCGATGAAGCCTTTCAGCAGCCACACCGCCAAGGACACGTTGACGGCCGTATAGAGCAGGATCATGCCGAGCGCCGTGTCCGACAGGCCAAGCTCGCGATACATCAGGTAGATGGGAATCGCGACCGCGATCGGCGGCATCATGCGCGTCGACAGGATGAAGAACAAAAGGTCGTCGGCGAGCGGCACTTTGAAGCGCGAAAAACCGTAGGCCGACAGCGTGCCGAGGAACACCGCGCAGAAGGTCGAGCCGAAGGCGATGATCAGCGAATTGACGAAGCGCGGCATGAAGTTCGACGGGCCGGCGATGACCATATTGCGCTTGCGCACCGTCGCATCGCAGAGGCCGGCCGCTGGCCCCAGCGAGTTGATGTATTCCGGCGTCTGCCTGGTCCGCGTCGTGAACAGGTTGCAATAGCCTTCGAGGCTGGGCTGGAACAGGATCTTCGGCGGGTAGGCGATCGAATCCGGCGGCGTCTTGAAGCTGGTGGCGAAGATCCACAGCAGCGGCACGATCGAGATCAGCGCGTAGACGACGATGATCGTGCCGGCGACGCGCTTCGACGTGGCCGACGGTGCGACAACGGAGTGGGCTGACGTCAGGCTCATCTCTGCTTCACCTTGTTCAGCGCCTTGACGTAGATGTTGGCCAGCCCGAACACCGCGACGAACAGGATGATGGCGAAGGCCGAGGAATAGCCCGTCCGCCAGCTTTCGAAGGCCTGCCGCTTCAGCGTGATCGAGGCCACTTCGGTGGTCGATCCCGGCCCGCCGCCGGTGAGCAAATTGACCATGTCGAACATCTTGAAGTTCTCGATGCCGCGAAACAGCACCGCCAGCATGATGAAGGGCAGCGCCATCGGCAGTGTGATCGACCAGAACTGCCGCCAGTTGGAGGCGCGGTCGACCTCGGCCGCTTCGTAGATGTATTCGGGGATCGAGCGCAGGCCGGCGAGGCAGATCAGCATCACGTAAGGCGTCCACATCCAGGTGTCGACGATGATGATCGACCATGGCGCCAGTGACACGTTGGAGAGCATGCTGATCTGCGTTGCCGGGATGCCGGTGACGAACGAAACGGCGTAGGCGAACAGCCCGATCTGCGGCTCGTAGAGGAAGCGCCAGAAATTACCGACCACCGCCGGCGACAGCATCATCGGCACCAGGATGATTGTCGTCCAGAAGGCGTGGCCACGAAACTTACGGTCGATCAGCCAGGCCAGCGTGAAGCCGATCAGCGTCTGCAGCAGGATGGTCCAGAACACGAAATGCGCCGTCGTCTGCATGGCGATCCAGATGTCCTGGTCGGCGAGGATGCGCTTGTAGTTGGCCAGCCCGAGATTCTTCACAACCTCGTTGGGGCGATTGGCGCGAAAATTGGTGAAGGACAGATAGATTGCCCAGAACAGCGGAAAGATGTTGATGGCTAGAAGCAACAGGATCGTCGGCGAGATGAACAGCCAGGCGAGGCCCTTGTCGCTGATGCCCCGGACCTTGCGGGCCAACGGCTCGGGCGTAGCCCGGGCAACGCTGTCCGCCGTCCGATTGAGCATGGTCAGTCCCGCTTCGGTCACTTGGTTCGTCTCGACAATGGAATTTATCTGAACTGTGTCCCGTGCCAAGGGTGGCACGGGACGGTTCGGTCATGGGCTCGGGAGGAGCCGGTTACATTTTGCCGTCGTCCTGGAAGACCTCGGTCCAGTCCTTGACGAGGCCGTCGAGGGCATCCTTGGCCGAGCCTTGCCCGGCGACGACATAGTCGTGGAAGCGCTTCTGCGACGCCTGCAGCAGCGGCGCGTAGCTCGGCTCGGCCCAGAAGTCCTTCACGATTGCCATCGAGTCGAGGAAGGTCTGCGCATAGGGCTGGCTGGCCGGGAAGCCCGGGTCCTTGACAACCGCGTTGAGGCAGGAATAGCCGCCGAGCGACCACCATTTGGACTGCACGTCCTTGTTGGCGAACCATTTGATGTATTTGAGCGCGGCTTCCTGCTTGTCGGAATAGGAGACCACCGAGATGCCCTGGCCGCCGAGCTGGGCGAACTGGTCGCCGTCCGGACCTTTGGGATTGACGAAATAGCCGATCTTGTCGCCGCCGACATTCTCGTCCTTCTGCAGGCCTGGCCAGGTGAAGGCGAAGTTCATGTGCATTGCCACCTGGCCGGATTTGAAGGCATCGACGCCTTCGCCCATGTAGCTGTTCGAGGCGCCGGGAGGGGTGCAGCAATCGTAGAGGGCTTTGTAGAACTCCAGGCCCTTCACCGATTTATCGGAGTTGACGAAGCCTTCCATCTCGTAGGGCTTTTTCGGGTTTTCGTACTGGAAGCCGAAGCTGTAGAGCACGTCCATGGCGCCCATGGTGATGCCTTCCGAGCCGCGCTCGGTGTAGATCGACGCGCCATAGACGGTCTTGCCGTCGATGTCGCGCTTCTGGAAGAATTCGGCGATCTGCTTCAGCTGGTCGAAGGTCGTCGGCGGGCCAAGATCCCAGCCGTACTTTTCCTTGAATTCCTTCTGCAGCTCCGGCTTAGAGAACCAGTCCTTGCGGTAAGTCCAGCCGACGACGTCGCCCATGGCCGGCAGCGCCCAGTAATTCGGCGAGTTCTTCGGCCATTCCGAGTAGCCGACGACGGTCGCCGGCACGAAATCGTCCATGCTGATCTTCTCCTTGTCGAAGAAGTCGTTCAGCTTGACGTAATGGCCGTTCTCGGCGGCACCGCCGATCCACTGGCTGTCGCCGATGATGAGGTCGCACAGCTTGCCGTGCGAATTCAGCTCGTTGAGAAAGCGGTCGGCATAGTTGGTCCACGGCACGAATTCGAATTTCATGCCGATGCCGGTTTCCTTGGTGAAGTCCTTGGACAATTCCACAAGCGCGTTGGCTGGGTCCCAGGCTGCCCAGCAAAGCGTCAGATCTTCTGCCTGCGCGACGTTCGAAACGGCTGTCGACGCAAAGAGTGTCGAGGCCAGTCCCAACGTCAGTTTCAAGGTCGATTTCATGCCTTCCTCCCATTTGCGAAACGCGTCCGGATGACGGTTTCAAGAGCCCGCTAAACCCCTCCTCCGGGGCCCAAACACAACGACGCGGCGGCGCACCGGATGTTTAGTAATTTGTTTAGTGATGCAATTTTTACTAAACAAGGCAAGCGAATTCGTTGCTGCATCGCAGCATGCTGGATAGGAAAGCAACGTGAGAAGTTGCGGCGACCTGCCTAGGTCACCGTCTTGTTGCTGACCGCCACCGGACGGATCACCGGGGCCAGCGGCACCAGCGCGCGGATATCGGCGAAGGGGAAGACCGGCTCGAAGCGGAAGGCCTCGGCGAACGATCCGGCTGGGCCGTTGCACTGGCCGGCGCGAAAGGCGTTCTGCGTGCGCGCCGCGTCGACGAAACGCTCGGGATCCTGCGACTGGTGCGCCCGGATCGCCTCCGCCTTGAGATCGAAATACCTGGAGGTATCGACGTAGTGCGTTGGCGAAAACCCGGTGCCGGCGAACGTGTCGGCATGCAGCACCGGCACGGAAAATGATGCCGCGATGCGCATGCCATCCGACAGCGCGCGGTGGTCGCCATGATAATCGTTCGGCGCATGGGTGATCGCCAGATCCGGCCCCATCTCGCCAATCAGTGCTTTCAGCGCCCCGATCAGCGCGGCATCCGCCACCAGCGCGCCATCGGGAAAGTCGAGGAAGCGCGGCGTCACGCCAAGCAGGCCGGCCGCCGCCGTCGCCTCTTTGCGGCGCGTGCGGGCAAGCGCGGCCGGATCGCCGTAGCCGCCCCTGGCGCCATCCGTGGCTATGGCAAAAAAGAGTTCTGCGCCTTGCGCGGCATAGGCCGCCATCGTACCGAACATGAAGATCTCGATGTCGTCCGGATGCGCGCCAAGCGCCAGTATCTTCACTCTCATCTCTCCCGGAAACGGAAAAACGTGCCCAACGGAATTCTGCTCGCTCTCATCGCCTATGCAAGCTATTCGTGCAGCGACGCCATTGTCAAAAGCCTGGGCGGGCAGTTCAACGTCTTCGAGATCGGCTTCTTCTCGACATTGTTTGCCGGCTGCTTTCTGCTCTTTGCCAGGCCGCCAAGCGAGCGCTGGCGCGATTTCTGGCGCACGACCCGGCCGTGGGCGGTACAGGCCCGCGCCTGGGCCGGCATCGCCTCGGGCGTGCTCAGCGTCTATGCCTTCACCACCATCCCGCTGGCAGAAGTCTATGCGCTCATCTTCCTGGCGCCGCTGTTCGTCACCATCCTGGCTACGCTGGTCCTCAAGGAGAAGGTCGGCCCATGGCGATGGCTGGCGGTCGTCGCCGGCTTTGCCGGGGTCATGCTGGTCGTCAGGCCTGGGTTTCGCGAGTTGCAGCTTGGTCATCTGGCGGCGTTCATCATCGCCTTCCTGGCCGCCACCAATGTCATCCTGATGCGTTCGCTGGCCGCGCAGGAAAAGCGCACGACGATGCTCGGCGTGCTGATCGGCTACGGCCTGCTCTTCAACGGCGTCGGTGCGGCGGCCACCTCGTTCTCGCTGCCGGATGGCAGGCAATGGGCGTGGCTGGTGCTCGCCGGCGCCTTTACCGCCGGCGGTCAGCTGCTGCATCTGCTGGCGATCAAATACGCACCGGCCAACCGCATCGCGCCAACGCATTATTCGCAGATCGTCTGGGCGGTGATTCTAGGTGCGCTGTTCTTCAGGGAATATCCCGATTTTCTGTCGCTGGTCGGCTTGGCCGTGGTCGGTGGTTCCGGTCTGCTGACGATGGTGCGCGAGGAGGTGCGGCTCGGCACCGTGCGCTGGAACCCGTTTTCGCGGACCAGGCTTTGAGTCGGCGCGGAGGTTGCGCCGCGACCGCCACCGCTGATATGCGGTCGCTGCCAACTGGCTGCACATCCTTGGGACAATGACCACAAAACCTTTGCCGGAACTGCCGGTCTCCGCTGTCTTGCCGGCGCTCAATGAAGCGCTCGGCCATGGCAATAGCGCCGTGCTGGTGGCGCCGCCCGGTGCCGGCAAGACGACGCTGGTTCCACTGGTGCTGCTCCACGCTGAATGGCTCGGCGCCGGAAAAATCATTCTGCTCGAGCCGCGCCGCCTCGCCGCCCGCGCTGCCGCCCGCCGCATGGCCGAATTGCTTGGCCAAGAGCCCGGCGAAACCGTCGGCTATGCCATGCGCATGGAAAACCGCACTTCCGCAAAGACCAGGATTCTCGTCGTCACCGAAGGCGTGCTGTCCCGCATGATCCTCGACGATCCCGAGCTGCCCGGTGTTTCGGCGGTGCTATTCGACGAGTTCCACGAGCGCTCGCTCGACGGCGATTTCGGGCTGGCGCTGGCCCTCGACGTGCAAAGTGCGCTGAGGCCCGACCTCAGATTGCTGGTGATGTCGGCGACGCTCGATGGCGCGCGTGTCGCAAAATTGCTGTCCGGCGCGCCGGTGATCGAGAGCGCAGGCCGCGCCTTCCCGGTCGACATCCGCTATGACGAGCGGCCGGCCGGCGTCACCATCGAGGATGCGATGGCCAGGGCGATCCGCTCGGCGCTTGCCGGGGAGGAGGGCAGCGTGCTCGCTTTCCTGCCCGGCCAGCGCGAGATCGAGCGCACCGCCGAGCGGCTGGCGGGCAAGGTAGGCGCCGACACCGACATCGTGCCGCTCTACGGCATGCTCGACAACAAGGCGCAGGACGCGGCGATCAAGCCGGCGCCGCCCGGCCGCCGCAAGGTGGTGCTGGCGACATCGATCGCCGAAACCTCCATCACCATCGACGGCGTGCGCGTCGTCATCGATTCCGGCCTGTCGCGGCTGCCGCGCTATGAGCCGGCGAGCGGCCTGACGCGGCTGGAGACGGTGCGTGCTTCCCGCGCTTCCGCCGACCAGCGCGCCGGCCGTGCCGGGCGCACACAGCCGGGCGTCGCCATCCGGCTATGGCGGGCCGAGCAGACGGCGGCCCTGCCGGCCTTCACGCCGCCGGAAATCCTCGAGGCCGATCTTTCCGGCCTGTTGCTCGATTGCGCCGCTTTCGGCGTCGCCGATCCGACCAGCCTGTCCTTCCTCGACCCCCCGCCGGCTCCGGCGCTCACCGAGGCGAGGGCGCTGCTGCGCGCCCTCGATGCTGTCGATGCGGCAGGACGCCTGACGGATGCCGGTGCCGCGATGCGCAGGCTGGCGCTACCGGTTCGGCTCGCCCACATGGTCGCCGAGGCGGCAAGGACCGGCCAGGCGCTCGAGGCGGCGATGCTCGCCGTGCTGCTCACTGAGCGTGGCCTTGGCGGCGACGGCGCCGATCTCGAACGGCGACTGATGCGCTTTCACGCCGAAAAATCGCCGCGTGCCACCGCTGCCCGGCAGCTGGCCGAGAGGTTGGCAAAGCAGGCTTCACCCTCCCCCTCGAGGGGAGGGTCGGCGAGTGAGTTGAGCGCAGCGAAGCGAGGGAGACGGGGCGGGGTCGCCGATGGCGTGCCCGGACCGACCCCACCCCGATCCGCTACGCGCATCGACGCGCCGGGGCGAGCCGCGGGTCTCGCCCGTCCTTCGGACCCCCTCAAGGGGGAGGGCAGCACCGCCGGGGCGCTCCTCATCCATGCCTGGCCGGATCGGGTCGCCAAAGCGCGCGGCGAGCGTGGTCGCTTCGTGCTTGCCAACGGCTCGGGCGCCATGCTCGACGCCTCCGATCCGCTGGCCGGCGAGATCTGGCTCGTCGTCGCCGACCTGCAGGGCAAGGCGCAGAACGCCCGCATCACCGCAGCGGCAGCCATCGATGAGACGGATATCCGTGCCGCGCTGGCGGAAAAGATCGAGACCCGCCGGGAGGTGAGCTTCGACCGCGACAGGCGCGCGGTGCGGGTGCGCGAAACGGTTCGCCTCGGCGCCATCATGTTGTCCGAACGCATGCTGCCGGCGCCGACCGGTGCCGACGCAGACAGCGCCATTCTCGGCGCCTTGCGCGAACACGGCCTGTCCCTGTTGCCGTGGAACAGGGAGGCGGAGACGTTGCGGCAGCGGCTCGGCTGGCTGCATCGCGGCCTTGGCGCACCATGGCCCAATGTCTCCGATGCCGCGCTCGTCGAGCGCCTCGACGACTGGCTGCTGCCATTCCTTTCCGGTGCCAAATCCTTTGCGGCAATCGATCCCAGCGTGCTTTCGCAAGGCCTGATGACGCTGGTACCGCACGAATTGCAACGCAAGATCGACATATTGGCGCCGACCCACTTCGACGCTCCGTCGGGCAGCCGGCTGCCGATCCGTTATGACGGTGAATGGCCGGTGCTGGCGATCCGCGTGCAGGAACTGTTCGGCCTCGACCGGCATCCGGCGATCGCCAACGGCACTGTGCCGCTGACGCTCGAATTGCTGTCGCCGGCACATCGGCCGATCCAGACGACGCGCGACCTGCCCGGCTTCTGGCGCGGCTCCTGGGCCGATGTCCGGGCAGAGATGCGCGGCCGCTATCCCAGGCACGTATGGCCGGAGAACCCGCTTCTCGCCGCCGCCACCAGCCGAGCCAAGCCGCGCGGTACCTGATGCTTCCAGACTGTCATCCTGAACCGAGGGCCAGCTTCGGCGGTTTTCGGAAAAGACCTCCGGCTGTTTCCCCTCTATAATCGTCGGCCATGATAAACATCCTGCACGCACCCGACTTCCAGCAAAGCCAGCGGCTGCGCCTCAACACGCTGATCAGGTTGCGCTGGCTTGCCATCGTCGGCCAGAGCCTGACCGTGCTTGTCGTCGCTTACGGGCTGAAATTTCCGCTGCCGGTCAGCATGTGTTTTGCGCTGATCGCCTGTTCGGCCTGGATGAACCTTTTGCTGACCTTCCGCTATCCGGCGGCGCATCGGCTTACACCGTTCTCGGCCTTCGCCATCCTGACCTTCGACAGCCTGCAGCTTGCCGGCCTGCTCTACATGACCGGCGGCCTCACCAATCCGTTTTCGCTGCTGATGACCGTGCCCGTCGTCGTCTCGGCGACGTCGCTGCCGCTGCGGCTGACCGCCATGCTCGGCGCGCTGGTGATCGTGGCGGCGACGCTGCTGGTTTTTTACCACCTGCCGCTGCCCTGGCATGAGGGCGCGCCATTGGCGATGCCGTTCGTCTATGTCGCCGGCATGTGGATGGCGGTGTTCTGCTCCATCGCCTTTACCGCGATCTATGCCTTCCGGGTGGCCGAGGAGGCGCGGCTGCTTGCCAACGCGCTTGCCGCCACGGAATTGGTGTTGCAGCGAGAGCAGCATCTCTCGGCCCTCGACGGCCTCGCCGCGGCCGCCGCGCACGAGCTCGGCACGCCGCTCGCCACCATCACGCTTGTCGCCAAGGAGATGGAGAAGGCGCTTGGCGAAGATCCGAAATACGGCGAGGACGTGAAGCTGCTGCGTTCGCAGAGCGAGCGCTGCCGCGAAATCCTGAAGCGCCTGACCAGCCTTTCCTCCGAGAGCGAGGTGCACCTCTCGCGTCTGCCGCTGACCTCGCTGGTCGAGGAAGTGACGGCGCCGCACCGCGATTTCGGCATTTCGATCAAGCTTCGGCCGGGCGAGCGCATTGGCCCGGAACCGGTGGGCCGGCGCAATCCCGGCGTCATTTACGGCCTCGGCAATCTGGTCGAGAACGCCGTCGACTTTGCCCGCAAAAACGTCACCATACGCTGGAAATGGAATGAGGCCGCCGTCAGCTTCTCGATCATCGACGACGGGCCGGGCTTTCCGCCGGAGATCATCGACCGCATCGGCGAACCTTATATGTCGACGCGCCAGGGCACCGAAGCCGGCGGCGGCCTCGGCCTCGGCCTGTTCATCGCCAAGACCTTGCTCGAACGCTCCGGCGCGACGCTCGATTTCCGCAATTCAAGCGAGCCCGGCGAGGGCGCTATCGTGCAGATATCGTGGCCGCGCAGCGTCTTCCTCAATCCCGAGCAGGCTTCGGCCACCATGTTCGACACGGCCTAAATTGGACAATACCGTTGCGAAACTATATTTGCGTAAAAATCAGGCAGCAGGATTTTCAGCACGATGAGTACTGACGAAACGATTGGCGCAATGGTCGAAGGCGAGGACACCTCGCTGCTGATCGTCGACGACGACAAGCCGTTCCTGACGCGGCTTGCCCGCGCCATGGAAACCAGGGGTTTCGTGGTCGAGACGGCGGAGAGCGTCGAGGAGGCGGTTGCCAAGGCGCGCGCCAATCCGCCGGCTTATGCGGTGGTCGACATGCGGCTGGCCGACGGCAACGGCCTCGACGTCGTCGCTGCCATTCGCGAGAAGCGCGACGATGCCCGTGCCATCATCCTCACCGGCTACGGCAACATCGCCACTGCCGTGACGGCGGTAAAGCTCGGCGCCATCGACTATCTGTCGAAGCCTGCCGATGCCGACGACATTTTTGCGGCTCTGACCCGCACCGCGGGCGAACGCGCAGCGCCGCCCGAAAATCCAATGTCGGCCGATCGCGTGCGCTGGGAGCACATCCAGCGCGTCTACGAAATGTGCGACCGCAACGTCTCGGAAACCGCACGCCGCCTGAACATGCATCGCCGCACGCTGCAACGCATCCTCGCCAAGCGCGCGCCGCGCTAAAGGGCTCTGACTACAGGCTTGCCCGGCCAGCGCTGTTTGCGCATCATCGCTTGGCGGTGTCGGACCTTGCCGCTGATACGACGGAGGCGACATGCAGGACGAAAAGCGGCTGGTCTCCATGCTGCGCGAATTCCTCGACAGCGAGGCGGCCGGCGGCCTCATCCTGATGGCTGCGGCGGCCTTGGCCCTGATCGTCGCCAATTCGCCGCTGGGCGAGGCTTATTTCTCCGCCCTCCATGCCTATCTCGGACCGCTCAGCGTCTCGCACTGGATCAATGACGGCCTGATGGCGGTGTTCTTCCTGCTGGTCGGCCTCGAGATCAAGCGCGAGATGCTCGACGGCCAGCTCTCGACCTGGCCGCGCCGCGTGCTGCCCGGCATCGCCGCCGCCGGCGGCATGGCAGTGCCGGCACTGGTCTACGTCGCCATCAACCGCAACAATCCAGCCGCTCTGTCCGGCTGGGCGATTCCGACCGCCACCGACATCGCCTTTGCGCTCGGCGTGCTGTCGCTGCTCGGCAGCCGCGTGCCGGGCTCGCTGAAGATATTCCTCACCGCGCTCGCCATCATCGACGATCTCGGCGCCGTGCTCATCATCGCGGTGTTCTATACCAGCGGCCTGTCGCTCGCCTATCTCGGCGCCGCCTTCGCCGTCATCGCGCTGCTGGTGGTGCTCAACCGCATGCGGGTGCTGACGCTGCTGCCCTATATCGTGCTCGGCATCGTTCTGTGGGTTTTGGTGCTCAAATCGGGCGTCCATGCGACGCTCGCTGGCGTTGCGCTGGCCCTCACCATCCCATTGAAGATATCGCCGGGCAGCGGCCACGATCTCGACCATTCGCCGCTGCACCGGCTCGAACACGGCCTGCACAAAATCGTCGCCTTTTTCGTCATCCCGATTTTCGGCTTTGCCAACGCCGGCGTCTCGCTCGGCGGTCTCAGCGCTGCCGCGCTGGCCGAGCCGCTGACGCTCGGCGTCGCCGCCGGTCTCGTCGCCGGCAAGCTGGTCGGCGTCTTCGGGTCTTCCGCACTCGCCATCCGGCTCGGCTTCGCCGATTTGCCGGTCAATGCTGGCTGGCTGCACATGGTCGGCATTTCGCTGCTCTGCGGCATCGGCTTCACCATGAGCCTGTTCATCGGCCTGCTCGCCTTCGCCAGCGACGTCGCTCTGCAGGACGCGGTCAAGGTCGGCATCCTCGCCGGCTCCTTCATCTCCGCGATCCTCGGCGCCGCCGTACTGCTGGTGGCGCCGGCCGCGGACGGGACGGACGAGGCCGAAGAATAGTCGCGCCAACACTTCCGGCCTTCAGGCCACCTTCCCCCGCATCTGGACCCTACCCGTGCGCAACCATGACGTGGCGGACGGCGGTATAGTCCTCCAGCGCGTAGAGCGACATGTCCTTGCCGTAGCCGGATTGTTTCAACCCGCCATGCGGCATCTCGTTGGTCAGCATGAAATGGGTGTTGATCCAGGTGCAGCCATATTGCAGCCGGGCCGCCGTCGCCATGGCGCGCGAAACGTCCTTGGTCCACACCGATGACGCCAGGCCGTAGTCAGAGTCATTGGCCCAGTTAACGGCCTCGTCGACTTCGGAAAAGCGGGTGACCGAGACCACCGGACCGAACACTTCGCGGCGCACGATCTCGTCCTCCTGCAGCGCGCCGGCGACGACGGTCGGCTGATAGAAAAAGCCGGAGCCTTCGCCGGGCTTGCCGCCAGTGGTGATCTCGATGTGCTTGAGCTCCGAGGCGCGCTCGACGAAGCTCGAGACGCGGTCGCGCTGGCGGCGCGAGATCAGCGGCCCGATCTCGTTCTCGGTGTCGTCGGGGCGATCATACTTGATGGTCGAGACCGCAGCGGAGAGGTCGGCGACGAGCTTGTCGTAGATCTTCTTGCCGGCGTAGATGCGGCAGGCGGCGGTGCAGTCCTGGCCGGCGTTGTAATAGCCAAAGGCGCGCAGGCCGTTGACCACCGCACCGAGATCGGCGTCATCGAAGACGATGACAGGCGCCTTGCCGCCGAGCTCGAGATGCGTGCGCTTGACCGATTTGGCGGCGGCCTGCAGCACCTTCTTGCCGGTGGCGACGTCGCCGGTGATCGAGATCATGTTGACCTTCGGATGGTTGATCAGCGTGTTGCCGACGCTGTCGCCGCGGCCGAGCACGACGTTGACGACGCCTTCCGGCAGGATCTCGGCAAGGATTTTTGCCAGCTTCAGCGCAGTCAGCGGCGTCTGCTCCGACGGCTTGAAGACGACGGTGTTGCCGCCGGCAATCGCCGGCGCCAGCTTCCAGGCCATCATCATCAGCGGATAGTTCCACGGCGCAATCGACGCCACGACGCCGATGGCGTCGCGGCGGACCATCGAGGTGTGGCCGGGAATATATTCGCCGGCGACCTGTCCGGGCATCGAGCGGACCGCGCCGGCGAAGAAGCGGTAACAGTCGACGATCGCCGGGATCTCGTCATTGAGCACGGCATTGATCGGCTTGCCGCAGTTCAGTGCCTCGAGCGCCGCGAAATCCTGTGCAGCAGCTTCGATGCGATCGGCGATCTTCAGGAGATAGCCGGCGCGCTGCGCCGGTGTTGTGCGGGACCAGGTGACGAAGGCATTTTCGGCGGCAAGCACTGCCGCCTCGATCTGCGCCGGGCTGGCCTCGGGCAGATTGAGGATGGTCGCCCCGGTCTTCGGGTTGAGGATCGGTTCCTCGGTCTCGGTGCCTTTTTCGAATTTCGAGCCGATCAGCATCTGCGTGTCCATGGAAGTCTCTCCCTTATGAACGAGATCATTTGCCCGAACCGGCGATCTGGTCGCCGTCGCGGGTCAGGTAATAGGCAGCGAGGATGGGAAGCAGCGTCACCAGCACCACGACCATTGCCACGACATTGGTGACCGGACGCTGGCGCGGACGGATCAACTCTTCGAGCATCCAGATCGGCACCGTTTGCTGCTGGCCGGCGGTGAAGGTGGTGACGATGACCTCGTCGAAGGACAGCGCAAAGGCAAGCATGCCGCCGGCCAGCAGCGCGGTTGCGATGTTGGGCAGCACGACATGCCGAAAGGTCTGGAAACCGTCGGCGCCGAGGTCCATCGACGCCTCGATCATCGAGCCGGACGTGCGGCGGAAACGGGCGACCGCATTGTTGTAGACGACGACCACGCAGAAGGTGGCGTGGCCGAGCACGATCGTCCAGAACGAGAACGGGATTTCGGCCAGCGCGAAGGCCGAGCGCAGCGCAATGCCGGTGATGATGCCGGGCAACGCGATCGGTAGGATGACCAGCAGCGAGATGGTTTCGCGGCCGAAGAATTTTGTGCGGGACACGGCGGCGGCGCACAGCGTGCCGAGGACGAGCGCGATGGCGGTCGAGATCGCCGCGACCCGTACAGACAGCGATAGCGCCTGCCAGACGTCGGGCCGGTTCCAGGTGATGGCGAACCATTGCGTCGTCAGGCCCGGCGGCGGCCAGACGAAGCTCTTCTCCTCGGTGGTGAAGGCATAGACGAAGATCAGCAGGATCGGCAAATGCAGGAAAAGCAGGCCGCCGGTGGCAGCGAGCTTCAGGCTGATCGGCGCGGATGGGCCACGGTCAGAGCGCATCGAAAGCCCCCATGCGCTTGGCGCCCCAGAGGTAGAAGCCCATGATGACAATGGGCACCACGGTAAAGGCGGCGGCGAGCGGGATGTTGCCGGCGGTGCCTTGCTGCGAATAGACGGCCTGCCCGATGAACAGCCGCGAGGTGCCGATGATCTGCGGGATGATGTAGTCGCCGAGCGTCAGCGAGAAGGTGAAGATCGAGCCGGCGACGATGCCGGGCAGCGCCAGCGGGAACAGCACGTTGCGAAAGGTCTGGCCGGGCGAGGCTCCGAGATCGGACGAGGCCTCGACCAAATTGCCCGGCACGCGCTCGAGTGCGGCCTGTACCGGCAGGATCATGAAGGGCAGCCAGACATAGACGAAGACGATGAAGGTGCCGGTTGAGGAGACCGACAGCGAGTTGCCGCCGACGATCGGCAGCGATAGCCAGGCATCAAGCAGCCACAGAAGATGCAATTTGGCCAGCAGCCACGTCAGGATGCCTTCCTTGGCGAGGATCAGCTTCCAGGCATAGATCTTGACCAGGTAGCTCGACCACAGCGGCAGCATGACGCCGAGATAAAACAACGCCTTCCAACGGCCACGCGGATAGCGCGCCGCGTAATAGGCGATGGGAAAGGCGATGACCGCCGACGCGAGCGTCACCAGCGCCGCCATCGTCACCGTGCGCAGGATGATGTCGAGATTAGCGGCCTGCAGCAGATCGCCATAAGTCTTCAGCGTGAACTCGCGGTTGATCAGGCCGGAGAATTCATCGATCGAGAAGAAGCTCTGCAAAAGCAGCGCGAACAGCGAGCCGATATAGACGATGCCGAGCCACAGAACCGGCGGCAGCAGCATGAGCAGAAGCAGCAGTTGCGGCCGGCGCCAGAAGATGTCGGAGAGCGCGCCGCGTACGCCGCCGCTGCCCGGCAGGATGGCGGGGGCCGTGGCCCGCGGCATGGCAGCGTCAAGGCTCATCCCAGCTCATCCATCAAATGCAAATGCTCGCGGTTGAAGGTGAGCACCACCGCCTCGCCTTCCCGGGGCAAGGCAGCACCCGCCGGCACGATGGCATGTAGCCGCAAGCCCTCTGCATCGAGCGCCAGTCTTGTCGTGGCGCCGAGATAATTGGTCGAGACCAGGCGGGCGGCAACGCCTTCGCCCTTGGCCGCCCTGCCAATGCGGATGGATTCGGGCCGCAGGCTGCCCCAGCGATGCTGGCCGGCATAGCGCTGGACGAAGTCCGGTGGCAGCACGTTGGACGAGCCAACAAAATCGGCGACGAAGCGGGTCTTGGGGCGCTGGTAGATGTCTTCCGGCGTGCCGATCTGCATGATCTTGCCGTCGTTGAAGACGGCGACGCGGTCGGCCATCGACAGCGCTTCGCCCTGGTCGTGGGTGACGAACACGAAGGTGATGCCGAGCGCCTTCTGCAGCGATTTCAACTCCTCCTGCATGTTTTCGCGCAACTTGAGGTCGAGCGCGCCGAGCGGCTCGTCGAGCAACAGCACCTTGGGCTGGTTGACCAGCGCACGGGCGAGCGCGACGCGCTGGCGCTGGCCGCCGGAAAGCTGGCCAGGGCGACGGGCCCCGTAGCCGGGAAGCCGCACCAGCGACAGCGCTTCTTCCGCCGCCTTTTGCCGCTCCGGTCTGCCGACGCCCTTGACCATCAGCCCATAGGCGACGTTGTCGAGCACGTTGAGATGCGGGAACAGCGCATAATCCTGGAACACGGTGTTGACGTTGCGGCGATAGGGCGGCACGCCCTCGGCGCGTTCGCCGAAGATCGAGATCGACCCAGCCGTCGGCTGCTCGAACCCGGCGATGAGGCGCAGGCACGTCGTCTTGCCCGAGCCGGAAGGCCCGAGCATGGCGAAGAACTCGCCCGGCACGATGTCGAGATCGACCGCGTCGACGGCACGCACGCTGCCGAAATGGCGGGAGACGTTTTGGAAGGAAACGGCGGAGGTCATGGGGCTGTCCTGATCTGTCAGGCTCATTAAATTTCAGGCAGTTGCGCCGCCCCTCATCCGCCTGCCGGCACCTTCTCCCCGTATAGTGGACGGGGAGAAGGGAGGCGCTCCAACGCTGGCGACCCCCCGTTCTTCACGGGGAGAGGGTAAGGGTGAGGGGCAGCGCCGAGCTTCGTAGGTGAGGCGAACTCACCGCCCGCCGATGACGCCGATATAGTCCGACACCCAGCGGTAATAGGGCACGCACTGGTCGTTCTGGGTGGCGCATTTCGAGACCGGCGTCTTCCAGAACTTGATCTTGTCGAAATTGTCGTAGCCGTTGGTCTTGCATCCTTCTTCACCGAGCAGTTCGTTGCCCTTGCAGGCGGCGGGCACCACCGGCAGCGACCCGAACCAGGCGGAGACGTCGCCCTGCACTTTCGGCGACAGCGAATGCTCCATCCACATGTAGGCGCAGTTCGGGTGGGCAGCATCGGCCTCCATCATCGTGGTATCGGCCCAGCCGGTAACGCCCTCCTCGGGGATGGTCGAGGCGACCGGCTTCTTGGCCGCGATCAGCGTGTTGACTTGGTAGGGCCAAGAACCGGAGGCGACGACGCCTTCGTTCTGGAAATCGTCAACCTGGATGGCGGCGTCATGCCAATAGCGTCCGACCAGTGTACGCTGGACCCGCAGCAGGTCGAGCGCGGCCTTGTACTGGTCCTCGGTCAGTTCGTACGGATCCTTGATGCCGAGCTCCGGCTTGTGAGCCATCAGGTAATTGGCGGCGTCGGCGATGTGGATCGGCCCGTCATAGGCCTGGACGCGGCCCTTGTTCGACTTGCCGTCGGGCAGCTTCATTTCCTCGAACACGATGTTCCAGCTCTTCGGTGCCTCCTTGAACACTTCGGTGTTGTACATCAGCACGTTCGGCCCCCACTGATAGGGGACGCCGTAATGGACACCGCCGACGGTGAACCAGGGCGCATCCTTCAGCCGGTCGTCGACCGTCTTCCAGCTCGGTATGAGGTCGGTGTTGATCGGCTGGACGCGCTTGCCGGCAACCAGGCGCAGCGAGGCGTCCCCCGAGGCGGTGACAAGGTCGAAACCGCCTTCGTTCATCAACGAGACCATCTCGTCGGAGGTGTTGGCGGTCTTGACGTTGACCTTGCAGCCGGTCTCCTTCTCGAACGAAGTGACCCAATCGTAGCCTTTGTCGGTTTCGCCGCGCTCGATATAGCCGGGCCAGGCGACGATATTGACCTCGCCTTCACTCTTGCCGAGCTCCTTGACCTGGGCGATGGCCTGGCCGGAGAAGGTCAGCGCGACCGTCAAGGCAGTGCATGATTTCAGCAATGAATTCATCGTCGATCTCCCATTTTGCATGACCCCGAAACCGGTTTCGGTTTTCGGAAGAAGATCATGCGCCCGTTCAAAAACGTTGGATGCGCGGCTCTGAAGGGCCGTGCTCCGGCGGCAGCTTTGTTCCCTGACCGAAAAGTGCTGCGAAATTTCCGGTTTCGCAAATTCATTTATCAGAAAGCCGATATCGGTTTTTCCGATACGTCAGCGGCCGATCTTCTCGGGCCGTTGGCGCACCATGCGCTGCGACTGGGCAAGCCCGATGAAGTCGCGCGCCGCCTGCGGCAGACTGGAGCCGCGCCGCCAGACCATGCCGACCTGGACGACCGGCAACGACCCCGAAATATCGCGCGATTCGATGCGATCGCCTTCCAGCGACCATGGCCGGTAGACGAGGTCGGGCAGCAGCGCCACGCCGGCGCCGGTGGCGACGAGGCTGCGCACCGCTTCGACCGAGCGGGTGCGGAAGGCGACATGCGGCTTGGCGCCGATCGCCGTCAGCAGCTTTCCGGTGTTCTCCTCGATCTCGTCGACGGTCAGCATGATCAGCGGTTCCGAGGCGATGTCACCGATGCCGATAATGTCGGCGCCGGCCAAGGGATGGCCGAGCGGCAGCCACAGCCGGTAAGCCGAGACTTCGAGGATTTCGGACTGCAGTGCCGTGCGGTCGCGCAGGTTCGAGGTGACCATGACGGCAATGTCGAGCTTGCCGCCGATCAACAGGTGCTCGAGATAGTCGCCATTGTCCTCGATCGCCGAGACCTCGACACCGGGATAGGCGCGGCGGTAGCGGGCAAGAAGATCGGACAGCACATAGCCGGCGACCAGCGAGGTGACGCCAAGTTGCAGCCGCCCGCTTGCCGCGATCTGTTCGCCGAAGAAGGCGCGGCGCGCATCGGAAACGTCGGCGAGGATCTTCCTCGCATGGCGCAGGAACTGATGGCCCTTGTGGGTGATGTTCAGTCCGCGCGGGTGGCGCTCGAACAACTCGACGCCGAGATCGTGCTCCAGCTCCTTGATCGCCTCGGTGACCGAGGATTGCGAGATCGACAGGTTCTGGGCGGCGCCCGATACCGTGCCCTGCTCGGCGACGGCGATGAAGAACTGCAATTGGCGGATGGTGAAAGCCATGGCTGGACTAAACACGGCAGAGGCGGCGCTGGGAAGTGGGATGCTGGTGCCGATCTGCCGATAGAACTCAGCCCTCGCTCCCGCCATCGGCAATGCTGAGCCGCGCGCCGGCCTGGGCAAGGGCAGCGGCGATGTCGTGCGGTGGCGGCCGGTCGGTGGCGAGTTCGGAAAAGCCGTCGAATCCGCAGACCTGAACCAGACCCTGGCGGCCGAATTTGCTGTGGTCGGTGACGACAAGCGAACGCTGGCCCCGCGACAGCACCATGCGGGCGAACTCGGCCTCTTCCAAATCATAGTCCATGACGCCGGTGACGGCATCGACCGCACCGGTCGATATCACCGCATGGCTGACGGAAAAGCGGCTGACGAATTCGATGGCCGAGACGCCGAAGGCAGCACCGGAATCGCTGCGCAGCTCGCCGCCGGCCATATAGACCTTGTTGCCGTTGACGGTGGCCAGTGTGCGGGCGATGTCGGAGGAGTTGGTGACGACCGTCAGCCGCCGGTGGCCGAGCAGTTCCCGGGCCAGGAAAGAGGTGGTGGTGCCGGTGTCGAGCATGATCGATTCGCCGTCGCGGATGGTGGCGGCGACCAGGCGCGCTATTGCCCGCTTGGCGTCGGCGTTCTCGCGCATGCGCCGCTCGAACGGCGCTTCGCCGGCAATCGACGGCAGGCCGACGGCGCCGTGCATCTTGAGGATGGAACCGTCGTTGGTCAGTGGCTTGACGTCGCGGCGTACCGTCTCCAGCGAGACGCCCAGCCGGTCGGCCAGGCTGGCAATGGTGACAGTGCCTTCCTCCTTGAGGAGGCGCAGGATTTCGCCATGCCGCTTCGAGTGGACCATCGGTTCCATCCGGTCGGATTGTTGCACTGTTGACCGTTTCTACGGCATAAATGCCACTAACTCCAAGGAATTTAGCAAAATTCGGGCGAAAAACCAGAAAACACCACAATTTCGCGTTGACAACGTCTCCAGCGTGGCGCGACATTATCGCTGTGACAGGCTCGGAACGGAGGACGGGGCTGAGCCGCACGAAAAATCGCCTGCCCGAACGCCCGGGAAACTGTCGGGTGCAAGGGTGCCGAAATTCAGGATCCGCGGGGGCGGATGCCGGCCTCGAAGAACCCGGCACAAAGGGGCTCGTCGGTGCGGTGCGGGATACCGATCCCGAGATCTGCACCGACGAGATCTTCGCGTTGCCTCCATTCCTCGGTCCGATTGTCATCGCTGGCCAGCCGTGACATGCGTGGAAAATTGACCCAATGTTGGACGAGATCGTGACTGTCGAAGACCGCATCCGCGCGCTGCCTTGCTGGACCGGCAGCATCGACATTGCGCCGCTGCCGGGCGGGCTGAGCAATGCCAATTATCTGGTCAAGGACGCGGCCGGGCGGCATGTCGTGCGCATCGGCCAGGACTATCCGTTCCACCATGTCTTTCGCGAGCGCGAGATGATGACCGCGCGGGCAGCGCACGCGGCAGGCTTCGCTCCGGCCGTCCACTACACCGGACCCGGCGTCATGGTGACGGAGTATCTCGGCGCCAAGGCCTATGTCGCGCAAGACGTGCGCGCCGATCTCGGCCGCGTCGCCGCGTTGCTGCGCGGCTTCCACCGGGAAATGCCCAGTCATGTCTCCGGCGCCGGCTTCATGTTCTGGGTATTCCACGTCATTCGCGACTATGCGCGCACGCTGGAGGAAGGCGGCAGCCGCAAGCTGAGCGAATTGCCACGCCTTTTGACGCTGGCGGACGAGCTCGAGCGCGCGCAAAAACTGCTGCCGATCGTCTTCGGCCACAACGACCTTTTGCCGGCTAATATAATCGACGACGGTCACAGGCTTTGGCTCATCGATTTCGAATATGCCGGGTTCAACACGGCGATGTTCGACCTTGCCGGCGCGGCTTCGAATGCCGGCATGAGCGACGAGGAATCCTTCGCCTTCATGACCGCCTATTTCATGAAGGAGCCGGACCCGGCAATACGGCGCTCGCACGCCGCCATGCAATGCGCGTCGCTGCTGCGCGAGGCGATGTGGGGCATGGTTTCCGAGCTCTACCTCGACGCGCCCGGCATCGACTACGCCGCCTACGCCGACGAAAACCTGGCGCGGCTCGAAACCGCCCTGGAGAACTACAGGACAAAATACGGGACGCGGACATGACCCTGCCCGCCCAGGCCGAGATCGTCGTCATCGGCGGTGGCATCATCGGCTGTTCGACGGCCTATCATCTGGCGCGCGACCACAAGGCCGAAATCGTGCTGCTCGAACAGGGCAAACTGACCTCGGGCTCGACCTGGCATGCTGCCGGGCTGGTCGGCCAACTGCGCTCGTCGGCGTCGATCACGCGCGTGCTCAAATATTCGGTCGATCTCTACAAGGGGCTGGAAGCCGAAACCGGCCTCGCCACCGGCTGGAAGATGACCGGCTGCCTGCGGCTAGCCACCAATGCCGACCGCTGGACCGAGTATAAGCGGCTGGCAACGACGGCAAAGAGCTTCGGCATGGATATGCATTTGCTGTCGCCGGGCGAGATCAAGGAAATGTGGCCGCTGCTGGAAACCGGCGACCTCGTTGGCGCGTCCTGGCTGCCGACCGACGGTCAGGCAAGCCCTTCCGACATCACCCAGTCGCTGGCCAAGGGCGCGCGCATGCACGGCGCAAAATTGTTCGAGGAGGTGCGGGTCACCGGCTTCGAGATGAGAGACGGCCGCATCACCGCGGTGAAGACCAGCAAGGGCGATATCGCCTGCGACAAGGTGGTGAACTGCGCCGGGCAATGGGCGCGGCAGGTGGGTGCGCTGGCTGGCATCAACGTGCCGCTGCAGCCGGTGAAGCACCAGTACATCATCACCGAGAGGATCGACGGCTTAGCGACCGACTCGCCGACAATTCGCGACCCCGATCGCCGCACCTATTTCAAGGAGGAAGTCGGCGGGCTGGCGATGGGCGGCTACGAGCCGAACCCGCAGGCCTGGACGACCGGTCTGCCGGGCGGCGATGTGCCGGAGGATTGGGAGTTCCGGCTGTTCGACGATGATTACGATCATTTCGAGCAGCATATGAGCCAGGCGATAGAGCGTGTCCCGGCGCTCGCCAACGTCGGCGTCAAGCAGATGATCAACGGGCCGGAGAGCTTTACGCCGGACGGCAATTTCATCCTCGGCGTGGCGCCGGAATGCCCCAATATGTTCGTCGGCGCCGGCTTCAATGCCTTCGGCATCGCGTCCGGCGGCGGCGCCGGCTGGGTGCTAGCGCAATGGGTCGTCGACGGCGAGGCGCCGCTTGATTTGTGGGTGGTCGACATCCGCCGCTTCTCCGATCTGCACCGCGACAGGCAATGGGTCGGCGACCGCACGCTGGAAGCCTACGGCAAGCACTACATGATCGGCTTCCCGCATGAGGAATATCTCACCGGCCGGCCGCGCATCGTCTCGCCTCTATACGAGCGGCTGCAAAAACATCGCGCCGTGTTCGGCTCGAAGCTCGGCTGGGAGCGACCGAACTGGTTCGCGCCGGAGGGCGTCGAGCCGAAGGACGTCTATTCGATGGGCCGGCAGAACTGGTTTTCATCCGTCGGCGACGAGCATCGCCATGTACGCGAAAAGATCGGCATTTTCGACCAATCGTCGTTTGCCAAATACGAAATGACCGGAGTGGACGCGCTGAAGGCGCTGGACTGGATCTGCGCCAACGACGTCGCCAAGCCGGTCGGCCGGCTGACCTACACGCAGCTCCTCAACACGCGCGGCGGCATCGAGGCCGATTTGACCGTGGCGAGGCTCGGTGAGGAGAAATTCTACATCGTCACCGGCACCGGTTTCCGCACGCATGATTTCTCCTGGATTGCCGATCATATCGGCAGAGAGTTCGACGTGACGCTGACCGACGTCACCGAGGATTTCGGCACATTGTCGCTGATGGGGCCGCGTGCCCGCGACGTGCTGTCAGCGGTGACCGATGCCGACGTCTCGAACGCCGCCTTTCCGTTCGGCCATGTTCGCGAGATCGCCATTGCCGGCCACGCCGTCCGGGCGCTGCGCGTCACCTATGTCGGCGAGCTCGGCTGGGAACTGCATGCGCCGATCGCGGCGACGGGCGAGGTTTTCGACGCGCTAATGGCGGCGGGCGCTGTCCACGACATCCGCCCGGTCGGCTACCGGGCGCTGGAATCGCTGCGGCTGGAAAAAGGCTACCGCGCCTGGGGCGCCGACATCACACCCAACGACACGCCGCAGGAGGCCGGCCTCGGCTGGGCGGTGAAGCTCAGGAAGAACACCGATTTCCTCGGCCGGCGGGCGCTTGAAAAGCTCGATGGCTCCACGCTCAGGAAACGTTTTGCCGGCTTCACTGTCGAGGATCCGGATGTCGTCCTGCTCGGGCGCGAGACCATCCTGCGCAACGGCGAGGCGGTCGGTTATCTCACCAGCGGCGGCTATGGCTACACCATCGGCACGAACATCGGTTACGGCTATGTGCGCAATGCCGATGGCGTCAGCGATGATTTCCTCACCTCCGGCGATTACGAGCTGGTGGTGGCAATGGAACGGACGCCGGCTAAGATCCACCTCGAGCCACTTTACGATCCGACGGGGGCAAAGGTGAAGGCCTAGAGCCTTCCGGTTTCAGCCTCAGTTCACGATGAGCACCAGCCCCCGGCTCAGCACCGTATCGGCCTCGCCCGGCATCGAGACATAGGGCGGCGTCTCCTCGGCGCGGGTGACGGTGCCTTGCGCCTCGAGCTCGGCGATCCGGGCGGCAAACCCGGCATCCCACAGTGTGTTCTTTACCGTCAGCACGATCACCCCGCCCGGCCGGCAGATGCGGATCAGCTCGTCCAGACCCTCGGCCCCGACATGGCCGGACGTGAAGACGCCGGCTGAGATGATCCCGACGTAGGCATCGTCCACGAAAGGCAGCGGTCCGCCAAGCGCCAGGCAGTGCAGCGCCGAATAGACGCCTTTGCGCGCAGCTTGCGCCAGCATGCCTTCCGAGATGTCGAGGGCCTCGACCTGCGGATAACCGGTGATGGCAAGCCATTCGCCGATGAGCCCGGTGCCGGCGCCGGCATCGAGCAGAGGTGCCGCGCCGCGCGGCAGATGGCGGGCCAGCAAGGCAAGGCAGATGGTCGGATGGCGATAGCCGGCCGCCGACATGTCGGCGTCATAAGTGCCTGCCCAGCTGTCGTAGAGCGCCGCGACGTCTTCCGGTCGCTTCGCCGCATAGGCTGCGGCGAGCGCGCTCTGCTGTTTGCTATCCGTCATCGCTTTCCGTCGCCTGGTATCGATCCGCAACGCGATCATAGCCAAACGGCGAAAACTGTGGAACCGTCGTCGTCGCAATAACACGGGGAAAGGAGCGAAAGCCATGGCGGATGACCAGGCACGCGCCGCACTTGCGGCCATTCCGATGCTGGCCGGCTATGACGGTCCGCTGGAACGGCTCGGTGGCCTCACTAACCTCGTCTTCAGGGGGAAAGATTTCTGCCTGCGCATTCCCGGCAAGGGTACCGAGGAATACATCAACCGCGCCAACGAGGCAGTGGCGGCGCGGGAGGCGGCGAAGGCCGGCGTCAGCCCGGAAGTGCTGCATGTCGATGCCGAGACCGGCGTGCTGGTGACCCGCTTCGTTGCCGGCGCCGAGACGATGTCGCCGGAAAAGTTCAAGACCCGACCGGGCAGCCCGGCACGCGCCGGCAAGGCCTTTCGCAAGCTGCACACATCCCGCGCGGTGTTCCCCTTCCGCTTCGAGCTGTTTGCGATGATCGACGACTATCTGCAGGTGCTGTCGACCAAGGATGTCGCTCTGCCTTCCGGCTATCACGATGTGGTCCGCGAGGCGGAGGCAGTGCGCTCGGCACTTGCCGCTCATCCTTTGCCGCTCGTCGCCTGCCACTGCGACCCGCTATGCGAAAACTTTCTCGACACGGGCGACAGGATGTGGATCGTCGACTGGGAATATTCCGGGATGAACGATCCGCTCTGGGATCTCGGGGACCTCTCGGTCGAAGGGCAATTCGACGCCGCGCAGGAGGAGGAAATGATGCTGACCTATTTCGGCGGCGAGCCGAGACCGGCAGAGCGCGGCCGCATCGTCATCTACAAGGCGATGTGCGACCTGTTGTGGACGCTGTGGGCCTTGATCCAGCTTGCCAACAAAAATCCGGCCGACGACTTTCGCGCCTATGCCGACGGCCGGTTTGCGCGCTGCAAGACGCTGATGGAGACGCCGGAATTTTCGCGGCATCTCGCAGCGGTGCGCCGGGGTTAATTCACACCCTTCGGCACGTTTTCTGGCGGCACGGTGTCGACCACCTTCTGGCGGTGGAAGATGAACAGGCCGGCCAGCACGACGATGGCCGAGCCGATCAGGATGCGCGGCCCAGGCACATCGCCGAAGAAGGCGAGGCCGAAGACCACTGCCCACAATAGCAGGCTGTAATGCAGCGGCGCCAAGGTCGAGGCCGGCGCCAGCTTCAACGCCCTGGTGATCATCAGATGCGCGCCGCAGGAGACGATACCGAGAAGCAGCATGGCGCCGAAATCGAGCGAGGACGGCGTCTTCCAGGTGCCGATGGTCAACGCAGCGCCGACCAGCAGCGTGCCGATGGTCTGCCAGGTCACAAGCGCCGTGTCGCTGGTGCCGCGCAGGCGCCGATTGAGGATGATGGCGAAGGCAAAGGAAATGCTGCCGGCGAGCGCGAACATCGAGGACAGCGAGAACGCGGCCGAAGACGGCTTCAGCATGATCAGCACGCCGCAGAAACCGACCAGGATCGCCGCCCAGCGGCGCCAGCCGACCCTTTCGCCGAGCAAAAAGTGCGACAGCGCCGCCACATAGATCGGCCCGGCCATGTAGAAGCTCATCACATCGGCGAGCGGCAGATAGACGACCGCCGCGTAGAACAGCGCCGTGTCGAGCGTCGTCATCACCACGCGCAGCAGCTGCAGCTCCGGCCGCTCCATACGAAACAGCTTGGCCGCACCCTGATGTGCAATCATCGGCCCGAGTATGAAAAAAGCGCCGATCGAGCGGATCAGCACGACCTGGCCTACGGAAAAACTGGCGACCAGCCACTTGCCCATCGCGTCGTTCAGCGCAAACAGGAAATCGCCGGCGAGCATCAGCAGGATACCGGCCAGCAGCACGTTCCTGATCGTTGAGTTCTGGGCTGCGGGCTGCGCCATTCCGTTACCGGTTCCTTGCCGTGGATACGGTGACCCGCGTCGTAGTCGCAAGCGGTGGCCGTGACGAGGCGGAAATCAAGAATTCGGTAAGACCAGCGCCGGAAATCGGCTGGACTAAGCGTGGCGCCGGTTCACCGTGCCCGGCCTTCCGGCGATCGAAAGCCGCGTGTCCTGCCGGCTGCGCTCGGCCACCACCTTGCCCCTGGCAATGACGCAGAGACGCTCGGGGCGCAGGCGCAGCGCCTCGACCGGATTGCCGGCATCGAGAACGACCAGGCTGGCGCGCTTGCCGACGGCAAGGCCAAGGTGGTCGAGGCCCATGATGGCGGCATTGACGTTGGTGACCATGTCGAAACAGCGCGCCATCTCGGCCGGGCTCGACATCTGCGCGACATGCAGGCCCATGAATGCGACGTCGAGCATGTCTGCCGTGCCCAGCGAATACCAGGGGTCGAGCACGCAATCCTGGCCCCAGCCGACGCGGATCCCATGCGCCAGCATTTCCTTGACCCGCGTCAGGCCGCGGCGCTTGGGAAAGGTGTCGTGGCGGCCCTGCAGCATGATGTTGATCAGCGGATTGGGGATCGCCGAAACGCCGGCCTCGGCAATCAGCGGCAACAGCTTCGAGACGTAGTAATTATCCATCGAATGCATCGAGGTGAGGTGCGAGCCGGCCACTCTGCCCTGCAATCCCAGGCGCTGCGTCTCATAGGCTAGTTGCTCGATGTGGCGGGACAGCGGATCGTCAGTCTCGTCGCAATGCAGGTCGACCATCAGGCCGCGCTCGGCCGCGATCTCGCAGAGCTCGGTGACGGAGCGCGTGCCGTCGGCCATGGTGCGCTCGAAATGCGGGATGCCGCCGACGACATCGACGCCCAGGTCGAGCGCGCGGACGGTGTTCTGGTGCGCTGTCGGCGAGCGATAGAGCCCGTCCTGCGGGAAGGCGACCAGTTGCAGGTCGATATAGGGGGCAACCGTCTTCTTCACGTCGAGCAGCGCTTCGACCGCCAGCAGGCGGTCATCACAGACATCGACATGGGTGCGGATGGCGAGCAGGCCCATCGACGCCGCCCAGTCGCAATAGGCGAGCGCACGGTCGCGCACCGCCTCGTGGGTCAGAAGCGGCTTCAGCTCGCCCCACAGCGAAATGCCTTCGAGCAGCGTGCCCGAGACATTGATGCGCGGAATGCCGAGCGAAAGCGTGGCGTCCATATGGAAATGCGGATCGACAAAGGGCGGCGAGACCAGATTGCCATGAGCATCGATCGCCGTGCCGGCGCTGACGTTCAGCTCGGGTTCTATCGCTGCGATCGTTTCGCCGACGATGCCGATATCTGCGATCCTGCCGTCGGGCAGCGTCCCGCCGCGCACCACAAGGTCGAAATCCATCTATCGCCACCTCGTTGAAGAATGATGCCTATTCCGGCACATACCGCACCGCCCCCTTGGCGGCACTTGTCGCCATCGCCGCATAGGCGCGCAAAGCCGTCGTCACCTTGCGCTTGCGCTTTTCCTCGGGCTTCCAGGCAGCCATTCCCTTGGCCTCCATCGCCGCGCGGCGGGCGGCGAGCTCCGCGTCGTCGACGGCCAGCCGGATGGTGCGGTTGGGGATATCGATCTCGATCGTGTCGCCTTCCATGACCAGTCCGATCAGCCCGCCTTCCGCCGCTTCCGGCGAGACGTGGCCGATCGACAGGCCGGAGGTGCCGCCGGAAAAACGACCGTCGGTGATCAGCGCGCAGGCCTTGCCGAGACCCTTCGATTTGAGATAGCTGGTCGGATAGAGCATTTCCTGCATGCCGGGGCCGCCACGCGGCCCTTCATAGCGGATGACGACGACATCGCCGGCCTTGATCCCGTTCGACAGGATCGCCTTGACGCTGGCGTCCTGGCTTTCGAACACCCTTGCCGGGCCGGTGAATTTCAGGATCGATTCATCGACGCCGGCAGTCTTCACGATGCAGCCGTCGAGCGCCAGATTGCCTTTCAGCACGGCAAGGCCGCCATCCCTGGAGAAAGGATGTTCGGCCGAGCGGATGACGCCGGTTTCGCGGTTCGTGTCGAGCTCGTCCCAGCGGCGATCCTGGCTGAAGGCGACCTGCGTCGGCACGCCGCCGGGTGCCGCGAGGAAGAAATCGCGGACATTTTGGCTGGTGGTGCGCGAAATATCCCAATGGTCGAGCGCTTCGCCGAGGCTCGCGGTATGCACCGTCGGCAGGTCGCGGTTGATCAGCCCGGCGCTATCCAACTGGCCGAGGATCGCCATGATGCCGCCGGCGCGGTGGACGTCCTCCATATGAACGTCTGCCTTGGCCGGAGCGACCTTGCACAGCACCGGCACCCGCCGCGAGAGCCGGTCGATGTCTTCCATGGTGAAGTCGACCTCGCCCTCATGTGCTGCGGCGAGGATGTGCAGCACGGTGTTGGTCGAGCCGCCCATGGCGATGTCGAGCGTCATGGCGTTCTCGAAGGCGCCCTTCGAGGCGATGCTGCGCGGCAGCGCGGTGTCATCGTCCTGCTCGTAATAGCGCTGGGCTAGATCGACGATCAGATGGCCGGCCTCGACGAACAGGCGCTTGCGGTCGGCATGCGTGGCCAGCGTCGAGCCGTTGCCGGGCAGCGAGAGGCCGAGCGCCTCGGTCAGGCAGTTCATCGAATTGGCGGTAAACATGCCGGAGCAGGAGCCGCAGGTCGGACAGGCCGAGCGCTCGATGGTCTTGACGTCCTCGTCGGAGATTTTGTCGTCGGCGGCCGCCACCATGGCGTCGACCAGGTCAAGCGCCTGGCTCTTGCCGGCGAGCACCACCTTGCCGGCCTCCATCGGACCGCCGGAGACGAAGACGGTCGGGATGTTGAGGCGCAGCGACGCCATCAGCATGCCGGGCGTGATCTTGTCGCAATTCGAGATGCAGACCATCGCGTCGGCGCAGTGCGCGTTGACCATGTATTCGACGGAGTCGGCGATCAATTCGCGCGACGGCAGCGAATAGAGCATGCCGTCATGGCCCATGGCGATGCCGTCATCGACGGCGATGGTGTTGAACTCCTTGGCGACGCCGCCGGCCTTTTCGATCTCGCGGGCAACCAACTGGCCGAGATCCTTCAGATGGACATGGCCGGGCACGAATTGGGTGAAGGAATTGACCACGGCGATGATCGGCTTGCCGAAATCCGAATCCTTCATCCCGGTGGCACGCCACAGGCCGCGGGCGCCGGCCATGTTGCGGCCATGGGTTGTGGTGCGGGAACGGTAGGCGGGCATTGAACTGTCCTTGCTGTCTGCGTCGCGCCCAAAGGTGCGGAAAACCGGAATTGAGCCGCAGGCCTTATAAACGCCACGCTCTGGTCTGGCCACAATTTTGCGCTGCGCCAGGGTGTGGAACGAGCGGCCAGCCAAAGACGCAGCCGGTCCAGGCCGTAAAAAAGTCAGAAGTGCTGTCGGATCGTGTTTTGCTCGAGCGTCCTTGGGCAGACGGCGGCACCGGGCATCAATCGCCAGCCGGCCGTTTTGCGAGTGAAAACAAAGCCAAAACCAGCCCGAGGAGCAAGAGAATGCAAAAGATCACCACCTGCCTGTGGTTCGAGGACCAGGCCGAGGAGGCCATGAACCATTATGTCTCCATCTTCAAGAACTCGAAGGTGCTGAGCGTGATGCGCTGGCCCAAGGGCAGCGGCGATCGTGAGGGCAAGGTGCTGATGGTCTCATTCGAGCTCGACGGCGTTCAGTTCCAGGCGCTCAACGGCGGGCCGCAATTCAAGTTCACCCAGGCAGTCTCGCTCTCCATCGACTGCAAGACGCAGGAGGAGGTCGACTATTTCTGGGACAGGCTTATCGCGGGCGGTGGCGAGCCCAGCCAGTGCAGCTGGCTGAAGGACAAATTCGGCCTCTCCTGGCAGGTTGTTCCCGAGCAGCTGCCCAGGCTGCTGCTGGACCCCGACGGGGAAAAGGCCGGCCGCGTGATGCAGGCGATGATGCAGATGACCAAGATCGACATCGCCAAGATCGAAGAGGCAGCCAAGGGGTGAACGAACGCGCTCTTGCCTTCTCCCCCCTGTGGGAGAAGGTGGATCGGCGCGAAGCGCCGAGACGGTTGAGGGGTGCTGGACGGAATGAGACGTTGCTGTTTCCTGGAACACCCCTCATCCGTCGCCTTCGGCGACACCTTCTCCCACAAGGGGAGAAGGAACGCGGCGCATCAGGCCGCTCTGTCGCGGACCTGATAATCCTTGACTGCCGCGAAGCGGATCGCCTTCCAGCGCTCGGCCTCGTAGTTGAGCGAGAAGGCGTGCTGGGCGAGGAACACCGGATCGTTGTCGAGATCGCGGGCGATGTCGCCGCGATGCGCCTCGATGAAGCGCTGGAGCTCTGCCCTGTCGTCGGCTGATATCCAGCGGCAGACGGAAAAGCGCGACATCTCGAAATCGACCGGCAGTGTGTATTCGAAGTTCAGCCGCTCTTTCAGGACATCGAGCTGCAGGGCGCCGACGACGCCGACGATGGCCGGCGAGCCGTCCTCCGGCGAGAACAATTGCACGACGCCTTCCTCGGCCATCTGGTGCAGCGCTTCCTTGAGCTTCTTAGCCTTCATGGCATCGCCGAGGCGAACGCGGCGCAGGATTTCAGGTGCGAAATTCGGCACGCCGCGAAACAGGATCTCCTCGCCCTCGGTCAGCGTGTCGCCGATGCGCAGCGTGCCGTGGTTGGGGATGCCGACGACATCGCCGGCGAATGCCTCGTCGGCGGTGACGCGGGTGCGGGCGAAGAAGAATTGCGGCGCCGACAGGCTCATCGGCTTTCCAGTGCGCACCAGCTTGGCCTTCATGCCGCGCTCGAGCTTGCCGGAGCAGACACGGACGAAGGCGATGCGGTCGCGGTGGTTGGGGTCCATATTGGCCTGGATCTTGAAGACGAAGGAGGTCATCTTGTCCTCGGTCGCCTCGACCTTGCGGCTGTCGGCCTCCTGCGCGCGCGGCGGCGGCCCATAGGCGCCGAGCGCCTCGATCAGGTCGCGCACGCCGTAATTGCGCAGCGCCGAGCCGAAATAGACCGGCGTCAAATGGCCTTCGCGGAAGGCTTCCAGATCGAGCGGGCGGCAGGCCTCGCGTGCCAGCTCCAGCTCCTCGATGAAGGCCTCCCGCTCGTTCTCCGGCAACAGGCCGGCGACCCGGTTGGAATCGGGTCCATTGACCGGCGTGCGCTCCTTTTCGGCGTCGCCCTTGCGAACCGCGTTCAGCGCCAGATGGTAAGTGCCGGAAAAGGTCTTGCCGCGGCCGATCGGCCAGGTGATCGGTGCTGTATCCAGCGCCAGCTTCTGCTCGATCTCGTCGAGGATGTCGAACGGGTCGCGGCTTTCGCGGTCCATCTTGTTGACGAAGGTGATGATCGGGATATCGCGCAGCCGGCAGACCTCGAATAGTTTCAGCGTGCGCGGCTCGATGCCCTTGGCGGCGTCGATGACCATGACGGCGCTGTCGACCGCCGACAGCGTGCGATAGGTGTCGTCGGCGAAATCCTCGTGGCCGGGCGTGTCGAGCAGGTTGAAGACGGTGTCCTCGTATTCGAAGGTCATCACCGACGTCACCACCGAAATGCCGCGCTCGCGTTCGATCTTCATCCAGTCCGACCGGGTCTGGATGCGGTCCTTCTTGGCTTTGACCTCGCCGGCAAGCTGGATGGCGCCGCCGAACAAAAGCAGCTTTTCGGTGAGCGTGGTCTTGCCGGCGTCGGGGTGGGCAATGATCGCGAAAGTGCGGCGGCGCGATACCGCTTGTTCGATGTCTTCAGCCAATTTCATGGAATCCTGTCTGTGGCGCGGGCTTCTAGCAGCGCTTTTCCGGCCTGTCGAACGGAAACACCCTTCGCCCCTCAATGCCAGATGATGCAAATGTCACTGCGGGCCGCGAGTTCAGTCACGGATCACAGCCGCTTCAGTGACCGAACCGGCATCATCCGTGCGGATGGCGAGCCACTCATAGTCGATCGAAAGCAATCCCCTTTCCGGGCCGAGGACATAGACCAGGCTCCAATCGGAAAACTTGTCGGTCTCAGGCGGCGGGCCGAGCGCCGCAAGGACTTCTGCGCGCGATTTCCCAACCAACCACCCGGTCAGCACCAGGCTGTCGGCGATGCGATGGCGTTTATGCAAGGGATCATACCAGCTGTAGTCACCGACTTGCCACCACGATCGAATGAACGGCAGTGGGCCGAAGAAAACGGCATAAGCGATCATGACCATGGCAGTGCCAAGAGCCAGACCTCGCGTCCAGCGGCGCAAACGAGCCCTTTGTGGCTGGGGCATGATTTCTGGTCGGGAACTCAACAGCGGAAGCTTTCTCGCAAAGACAATGTCATCGACCGTTTCGAGAACGGAACACCACGACGCACCAAGGGTGAGCATGTATCACGACGGCAGGAGGGTATGAAGTCCTGCCGTTTAAGGTGGAGGCCGTGAGCAAAGACATCCTCGTCATCGGCGCTTCCATCGCCTGGAACCTGAGTGCAGAGCTGTCGACCTCTCCGGCTGCCGCGGTCTCCGGTTCACGTCCCAACGTCAGGCCGGTTCGGCGGCATGGCTCTCGAAGGCCACCTCGGGAATCCACTCGGCAATTGCGGCGCCGATCCTGTCGGCATGGTCCTCCTGCAGATAATGCGCGCCGGGTCCGAGATCGATCAACCGGCAGTTCTTCAGGCCCGCCGCGAATTCCCGTGCCGCCTGCGGCGAGACGACGGCGCCCGGATCGCCTGAGAAAAGCAGCTTCGGGTAGGCGGAAAGCCGGAGCGCCCGATGGTCGTGCTCGCTGATGGCGGCGACATCGGCAGGCTGACCTTCGATCGGCAGGTCGCGCGGCAGCCGCAGGATCGGCTTGCGCGATTGCGGCGTCGGGAACGGCGCCCGGTAGGCGGCCATTTCCTCATCGCTCATCGTGCGCAGCACAGCGGCCGGCAGCACCTTTTCGACGAAGACGTTGTCTTCCAGGACAAGCTTTTCACCGACGCCCGGCGTGCGCATTGCCTTGAACAATTCGCGCGCCTGCGGACGCTGGTGAAAATCGTCCCAGTTCTCGAAGGGGCGGATGAATTCCATGAAGGCGAGGCCGAGGATCCGCTGCGGCCGCCGGGCCGCGAGATGGAAGGCGAGTGCGGTGCCCCAGTCCTGCGCGACGACCACCATGTCGGTGATGCCAAGCGTCTCGATGAAGGCGTCGAGATAGCGGACGTGGTCGAAGAAGCGATAGTCGATGTCCGGCTTGCCGGACTGGCCATAGCCGATCAGGTCGGGCGCGATGCAGCGGCCGCACGGCGCCACATGCGGGATGATGTTGCGCCAGATGTAGGACGACGTCGGGTTGCCGTGCAGGAAGAGCACAGTCGGACCGGCCGTGCCTGCCTCGACATAGGAGATGGTGGAATCGAGTACCGCGACTTGCGAGCGCGGCAACATTGTGCGGGATTGCTGCTTTTCGAGTTTCGGGTTCATCGGATCAGCTCCTTTTTGCGAAGACTGTTTTGAAAACGATGTTCTTGAAACGCTCGAGCGGTTCGGGACTGCGCTCCACCTTCATGCGCAGCATCGCGCCTTGCCAGGAACTCAAAAGGAAATCGGCGAGATCCTCGGCATCGAACGCGTCGGTGATATCGCCGGCCGCCTGGCCCTCGGCGATGCACTCGGCGAAGGGCTTGCGCCAGCGTTCGAAAATGGCGACGAGTTGCAGCCTCAGCGCCTCACTGTGAGCCGCCGTCTCGAGGCTGAGATTGCCAATCATGCAGCCCCGTGCCCAATTATGCGCCTCCAGCTTCGACGTGATGATTTCGAGGTAGCGGCGCAAGCGCCCGACCGGGGGCGTGCCGTCCCGGGCGAGGGCCTGCTCCACCAAACCGCTCACATAGGCGAAATAGCGGTCCAGCACCTCGCCGGTGAACGCCTCCTTGGATGCAAAATGATTGGTGAAGGACCCCGGGCGGGCATCGGCCGCGGCGACGATGTCGCGCACACCGGCGGCCGAATAGCCGGAATTCCAGATGGTTTTGAAACCGGCGTCGAGGAGTTTTTCGCGAAGTGAATGTCTAGCCATCGCGACACAATACGTACGTACGTATTAAAGTCAAGAGGCATATTTTGATACCGCGCGCTCTTGGCAGAACCCACGGGCAATGGCATCGCAGTGGTGGCGTTGGACCGAGGAGTGAAGCATGACAGCGGCGAAAGAAGTGATTGTCATCGGCGCCGGCATCATCGGCGCCTCCATCGCCTGGCACCTGACCAGGGCCGGAGCAAAGGTGACGGTCATTGCCGGCAGCGGCGCCGGCGGCGTCGCGACACCGAATTCCTTTGCCTGGATCAATGCCAGTTGGGGCAATCCGGAGGTCTATTTCCGGCTGCGCATTCGGTCGATGGCCGAATGGACGCGATTGGCGAACGAGGTGCCCGGCATCCCGTTGCAATGGTGCGGTGGCCTGTGCTGGGACCTGCCACGTGCTGAGCTCGAAGCCTATGCGGCCGAGCATTCCGCCTGGGGCTACGGCATCGAGCGTGTCGACCGTGCCGGAGCGGCGCGCATTGAGCCCAATCTGACCGAGCTTCCCGATTTCGCCCTTTATGTGCCTGGGGAAGGCGTTGCCGAGCCGGTCGCTGCCACGCAAGCACTGCTCGCCGACGCCGAACGGCGCGGCGCGCGGCTGCTGACGGGAGTTACCGCGACCGCGCTTGTGCAGGCCAACGGCAGGATTGCCGGCGTCGATACATCCGGCGGGCGGATTGCTGCCGACGAGGTGGTGATCGCGGCCGGAGCCGGCTCTCCGGCACTAGCGGCAACAGCCGGGATAGAACTGCCGATCGAGACGCCACCCGGCCTGATCGTGCATTCGCGCCCCACCGAAAAGCTGCTCAACGGCCTGGTCATCGGCGACCGCCTGCATATGCGCCAGACGGCGGAAGGCCGCGTCATCGCCGGCTCGGATTTCGGCGGCGCCGATCCCGGCATGGATGCCGAGGCAACTGCCCGCGAGTTATTTGCGGCGATGAAGGCGATGCTGCGCGGCGCGGACGGGCTGGAACTCGATTTCCACACGGTTGGCTACCGGCCGACGCCGATCGATGGCTTTCCGATCATTGGCCGCGCCGAAGGCACGAGCGGCATCTACCTCGCCGTCATGCATTCCGGCATCACGCTGGCACCGGCCGTCGGCCTGTTCGCTGCCCGCGAAATCCTCGACGGCGAGCGCGATCCGCTGCTTGATCCCTACGGGCTGGCGCGGCTTACTCAATAACCGGGCGGGCGGCGAAAGCCGCTGGTTAGCGGGTCGATTGCCCTGGCGATCCCGAGCAGGCGCGACTCCGACCAGCGTTTGCCAACAAGCTGTAGTCCGATGGGCAGGCCATTGCTGTCCTGTCCGCAGGGCAGCGACAGTGCGGGGTGGCCGCTGTAGTTGAACACCGCACCATAGGCCGGCAGCATCCAGTAGCTTTGCTCCCTGCCGTCGACCTCGATCGGCGTTCCCGGCTCGCAATGCGGGAAGGCGGTGACCATGGCGACGGGGCACAACAAGGCGTCGCAGCCGTCCAAGAACCGTTCCCACGCCAGGATGGAGCGGTCGCGGCGGGCGAGCGCCTCGAACCAGCGCGCGACCGGCGTCGGCTTCTCCGGTGGTCCAGGCTGCGCCGCCTCCAGCATCATGCCGATCAGCGCACCGCTTTGCTCCAGGTCGTCGTGCAGGTCGAGCTTCGGCAATTCGGCTTCCTCGACGATGGCGCCCGCAACCTGAAGCTCTTTTGCCAGACTTTCGACCGCCGCGCTGATCTCGCCGGCCACCGGAAAGCCCGGAAAGGACGGCGCGACGGCAATGCGCAAATTTTTGAGATCCAGTTCCTGCAGGCCTTCGAGCGGTACCGGCGCAAGGTCGGTATCGCTTCCATCCGGCCCGGCAATGAGGCCGTAGATCAACGCCAGGTCCTCGACGCTGCGTGCCATCGGTCCGAGGCAGGAGATCAGCCGCACGCTGCGCGGCGCCCCGCCTGGATCGGGGAAAGCACCGGCGAGCGAGACGCGGTGCTCGGTTGGCTTGACGCCGTAGATGCCGCAAAAGGCAGCGGGCAGCCGGATCGAATCCTGCATGTCGGTGCCGACCTCGAACGGCGTCATTCCGGCGCTGAGCGCCGCCGCCGCACCGCCACTGGAGCCGCCGGCGGTGCGCTGGAGGTTCCAGGGGTTGCCGGTGCGGCCGAACAGCGGATTGCCCGACTGCCAGTCACCGAGCATTGTCGCCACGTTCGTCTTGCCCACCAATATGCCGCCTGCCGCCTTCAGCCGGGCAACGACCGGACTGTCTGCTCTCGGGGCATAGTCGGCGAAGGCCGGGAAGCCGACGGTGGTTCTCATGCCAGCGGTTTCGTGCGTGTCCTTTAGTGTGAATGGCACACCGTGCAGCGGCCCAAGTGCCTCGCCGCGCGCCTGCGCTTCGTCGGCCTTGCCGGCGCGTTGCCGCGCACCGTCCCGATCGAGGATTACGACGGCATTGACCGCCTCATTGTGCCTGTCGATCTGCGCCAGGTGCTCGTCCAGCACCTCTATTGCGGAAACCGTACGGTCGCGGATGGCCGCGGCCAGTTTGGTGGTCGACGAAAAGACGATATCCATCCTGAATGCTCCGGGCTATCGCGCCGCGCTCCTCAAAATGGCGGATTGCGGCGCGGCTTCAAGCCTGGCTCGGCATTTCGACGACGGCGGCGCTTGATCGGGATTGCGCTGCCGGGATCCGTTGAGGGTCGGCGCTGTCCAGCGGCCTCGCCGCGATCGGCACCTCTACGGCTTACCGTCCCCTGTTGTGCGTCCGCTCGTAGAGCTCACGGATGATGCCGCTTGCCGTGGTCTCGAACAGAAACGGCAAGAAAGCGTGAACGAGCGCGGCAAAAGCCGCCATGAACAATCGCGACGAGAACCATGCAGCGAAAGCCATATGGCCGAAATAGCTCTCGCCGACCGCGGCCGGGTGAGAGGTGAAAAGTCTTGCGAGCCGTGCTGTCATGTCGATCCCTCCTGCCGGCATGAAGAGCCGGCCATGAATATCCTGCCACGGCTGTTCGGTTGATCGGTCTCAAATTGTCCTTGTATCAAGCCAAGTTTTGGGACAATCATCCCACATGATGCCGGAAATCGACGAAATAGACCGGAGATTGCTGGCCGAGCTGCAACGCGACGGAACTCTGTCCGTCGACCAGCTCTCGGCAAGAATATCGCTGTCGCGCAATGCCTGCTGGCGCCGGGTCAAGCGGCTGGAGGAAGACGGCGTCATCACCGGTCGGGTGGCGCTGGTCGACGCCGACAAGCTTGGACTCGGCCTTTCGGTGTTTATCATGATCCGCACCTCGAACCACGATCCCGACTGGCTGCAAAGATTCCGGGCGGCGGTGACCGGCTTTGCCGAGATCACCGGCGCCTACCGCATGTCCGGCGATCTCGACTATGTCCTGCGCGCCCGCGTCGCCGATGTGAAGGCCTATGACCGGCTCTACCAGCGGCTGATCGCCAAGGTGGCGCTGTCGGACGTTTCGGCCTCCTTCGTCATGGAGGAGATCAAGGAGACCACGGTCGTTCCGATGGAACTGCGCTGAAGCGGAACTGTGCTGAAAGAAAGCCGTTGATAGCATTGCCGCCGAGTTGACTGAACCGGCGTTCGCGACGATAGGATCAGCCTCATGCGCGCAGCACTTTATCCCTCCTCCGTCATCGGTCCGGCTGTCGGCTTCGTCAGGCTACCGCATGGCGAGGGGTTGCCGCTACCCGCCTATGAGAGCTCGGGCGCCGCCGGCATGGACCTGCGCGCCGCCGTCCCGGACGACAGGCCGCTTTTGATCCTGCCGGGAAAGCGCGCGCTGGTGCCGACCGGGCTGGTCCTGGAAATTCCCGAGGGCGTCGAAGGCCAGGTCCGGCCGCGTTCCGGCCTTGCCTTCAAGCACGGGCTCACCTGCCTCAACACGCCCGGCACCATCGACAGCGACTATCGCGGCGAGGTCAAGGTGCTGCTGATCAATCTCGGCGACGAGGATTTCGCGGTAACGCGCGGCATGCGGATCGCCCAGATCGTCTTCGCCCCGGTGACGCAGGCGACGGTCGAGGAGCGCACATTGGCCGGCGGTACAACGCGCGGCTCGGGCGGCTTCGGATCGACCGGCACGGCCTGATGAGCGCTGCGAAATGAAGATACCCAAACTCGTCATCTTCGATTGCGACGGGGTTCTGGTCGACACCGAGAACCTGGCCAACCGGCGCCTCGCCGAGTGGCTGACTGCGGCCGGCTTTCCGGCCAGCTTTGAATATTGCCGCAAGAATTTTTCCGGCCGCAGCATGGTCTCTGTGCAGAAGGAAGTCGAGGCGACCGGCGTCAGCCTCGGCGCCGATTTTGTCGAGCGCTGGAACGCCGGCCTGCCGGACCTGTTCGCGCATGCGTCGAGGCCATCCCCTACGTTCGCGAGTTCATCGAAACCGTGCACGCCGCCGGCATCGCCACCTGTGTCGCCTCATCGGCACGGGTATCGAAAATGCACATCACACTCGGCCAGACCGGGCTGCTGCCGCTGTTCGAGCATGCGCTGTTCAGCTCGACCATGGTCTCGCGCGGCAAGCCGTTCCCCGACCTCTTCCTGCATGCGGCAGCGACGATGGGCTTCGCGCCCGCCGACTGTATCGTCATCGAGGACAGCGTCGCTGGGACGCCGCCATCGCCGCCGGCATGCGCGTCTATTCCTACCGCGGCGACCCGCTTTCCGACCGTGACGGACTGAGCGAAGCCGGCGGCATCCTGTTCGACGACATGCGCGAACTGGCCGGGCTGGTGCCGATCCACTGATCGGGCCTTTGTTCAAGCTGCGCTGTATGTTGCAGCTGCTTGTGCTAGCTTGCGCGCGCCCGACATAACGAGCGCGCGCATGACCTTCTCCCTGGTTCGGTTCCTCTTTGCCTGCCTGCTGCTGCCTTGTCTCTGGACGACGGCCAGCGCTGAGGCCGTCAGCTCCCCGGAGCTCGGCAGCGCCGTCTCCGGCCACGGCGATGTCACCTATCTCGACCTCGCCAGGATGGTCATTCCAGATCTGGCCGCGGACAAGGACGGCTTCTACCGGGGTTCGATGCCGATCGAGATGCGTCACATCGCTGGACCGGACTACGGCGGCTCGCCGCCGGCGGTGTCGGGTCTTTCCAATGCCGGCGTGCTCGGCATCAAGGCCGGCGGCAAGGAGCGGCTGACCATGCTGTTCGACCTTGGCGACTCGCCTGACAGTGCCGAGGGCTATGCCGTGCTGGCGCTCTACGACGTCACCGGCAAGCCGGCCCTGCTCGACGCCGTCAATGTCGCCGTCGACCGCATCACCTATCTTCGCGATCCGGGCACGCTGCCGATCGGGCCTGGTGACGACGCCATCATCAGCATGAGCATGCATTTCAATTCGAGCCAGGGCTATGGGATCACGCCGCTGATCATGGTCCGTAACGACAGGTTCGAGCTGATCGACATGATCTATACGTTCGACGAAAACCTCTGCACTCATAGGAGGACGCAAAATGCGGCGTTCCAGGCGGTCGCCGACGGCCAGCCCTATGCAGCCATCAAGGTCACGGTGACCGACGCGGCGCTACCGGGGGAAGAAAGCTGCGACGGCCAGCCGCCGCCAGAGGCGTCTTCGCGCGACATTTCCGTCACCTATCATTGGGACAAAAACGCTTCGCACTACGTCAAGCATTCCGATGCGCTGGACCGATTGGCAGATGAGAACGCCAAACGCTTCTGAGCCAACCGCATTTGTTTGCCCGGCGCGTTCCGCCGGGCTAGAATTTGCCTCACATTCTGCACTGGAGGGGAGCATCCATGGACAAGGGCAAGATTTTTCGCGACCTGCATGCCTCGATCTTCGTCATGGCCAATTCCTGGGACGTCGGCACGACCAAGCTCTTGGCCTCGTTCGGCTTCAAGGCGCTGGCGACGACCAGCGCCGGCTTTGCCTTTTCGCGCGGCCTGCCCGATGGCGCGGTGACGTTCGAGGCGATGATCCATCATTGCCGTGAAGTGTCGGCGGCGACCGGGTTGCCGGTTTCGGCCGACCTCGAAAAGGGCAAGGGCGACAGCGCGACAAGTGCCGGCGAAACCATCTTCGCCGCCGAGGCGGCAGGCCTCGCCGGCTGCTCGATCGAGGACCATACCGGCGAGCCCGACAAGCCGATCTATGATTTTGCGCATGCCGTCGAGCGCGTCGCGGCGGCGGCGGAAGCGGCACGGGCACTGAAACGCGATTTCGTCTTCACCGCGCGGGCCGAGAATTTTCTGTGGGGCAAGCCCGACCTCGACGATACGATCAAGCGGCTGCAGGCCTTCGAGAAGGCCGGCGCCGACGTACTCTATGCACCGGGGCTGGGCGACATCGAGATGGTGCGAACCGTCTGCTCGGCCCTGACCAAGCCGGTCAACGTCATGGCCAGGCCCGGCTTCACCATCGCCGACCTGGCCATGGCGGGAGTAAAGCGCGTCTCGCTCGGCCCATGGCTCACCAATTTCGCCTTCGGCATGCTGGAGACCGCGGCGCGCGAGATCCAGCAGGACGGCACCTTCGGCTTCACCCGCGCCGCCATGCCGTTCGGCAAGCTGCAGGCGCTGTTTGCCAAATCGTCAGCCTAGGTCGGGCCCGGCGAATGACGCTCACCGTCGTCGACATGCACACCGGCGGCGAGCCGCTGCGGATCGTCACCGGCGGCTACCCCGACATTCCCAAGGGCACGATCCTCGAAAAGCGTGCCTATGTGCGCGACCATCTCGATCATCTCAGAAAGATCCTGATGTTCGAGCCGCGCGGCCATTACGACATGTATGGCGCGCTGCTGGTGGAGCCCGACCTGCCGGGCGCCGACCTCGCCGTGCTGTTCATGCACAATGAGGGCTATTCGACGATGTGCGGCCACGCCATCGTCGCGCTCGGCCGCTACGCCGTCGAGGAGCGGCTGGTGGCGCCACGCGAGCCGCTGACGACCGTCAACATCGAGGCGCCATGCGGGCTGATTTCGGCTGCGGTCGAGGTAAGGGATGGCAAGGCCGGTGCGGTGTCCTTCGAAAGCGTGCCGGCGTTTCTGTTCGCCCGCGACCGGCGGATCGAGCTGCCAGGCTATGGTCCGGTCGGCTTCGACATCGCTTATGGCGGCGCCTTCTATGCGCTCGCCGACTGCCGCCAGTTCGGGCTGGAATTCGGCAGGAACCGGGTGCGCGATTTCGTCGATGCAGCGACCGCGCTGACCAATAAGCTCAAGGCCGAATTGCCGCTGTCGCATCCCGACCATGCCGATCTCGCCTTTCTCTACGGCACCATCCTCACCGACGGACAGGATGCGTTCTCCGATACGCCGACCAAAAACATCTGCGTTTTCGCCGAAGCCGAGGTCGACCGTTCGCCGACCGGCTCGGGAGTCACCGCGCGGCTGGCGGCCATGCACGCCAAGGGGCAAATCGAGATTGGCCGGACGCGGCTGTTCGAGAGCATCGCCGGCTCGCGCTTTTCCGGTGCGGTCGCGCGCACGGCCACAGCCGGGCCGCATGACGCCATCATCGCCCGCGTCGGCGGCCGTGCCTACTACTCAGGGCGGGCCGAATTCATTGTCGAGGACGACGACGAACTGGGGCGCGGCTTTCTGCTGCGCTAAGGCGTGTTGATGTTCAACTGCCGGCGAACGGCGGTGCCTCGAGCCCAGGACAAAAGGGCCGGATGCAGCTGTTCAACGCCGCGATGCTCGTGGGTCACGGCATGGATCCTAGGGTCTTCGCCGCGTCGCTTCGCTCTTGCTCCGCCCTAGGATGACGAAATGAGGGAGGCCGCAGCTAACTTCCAAGGGTTGTGATTTGCCGTCCGCTACCACCCTCTACACTGCGACGCAACGGCCAATCTCCGACGTCCGCGACTTGTCTTGAACCCCCGCGCCTTCGTCATCCTAGGGCGGAGCAGGAGCGAAGCGATGTCGCGGAGACCCTAGGATCCATGCCGTTACTATGGCTGAAGAGTGCAGCGCTTCTGTGCGCCGGACTTGCACCAACAAGGGCGGTCAGCTCCCTTCCCGTGCCGAGATCGCCTTGTGAAGATGCACCATCATGGCGGCGGCGAACAGCGGCGTCAGAAGATTGAGCAGCGGCACGGCCAGGAAAGCCGCGACCACCAGACCGGCGAGGAACACGGTGACAGCGTGCTTTCTGCGCAGCGCCTTGGCCTCAGCCTCCGGGCGAAAGCGCATGGCGGCGAACTCGAAGAACTCGCGCCCGAGCAGATAGCCGTTGACGATGAAGAAGGCGGCAATGTTGATGCCGGGCACCAGGAGAAGCAGCAGGGCGACGATATTGCCGAGGATGACGACGCCGAAGAACCTGATCGCCAGCACCAGCGAGCGCAGCGCCGGCACGGCGCGGCCGGGCGGATCGTTGGGATAATCGGTGCGCTCGACCACTTCGGCGACGTCGTCGAGGAACAGGCCGGCGATGATCGCCGTCACCGGCGCGATGAGCAGCGCCAGCCCCAGCGCAAGGCCGATGCCGGCGACGACGGCGCCCAGCCATCCGGCCCAGGAGGGAAGGGCGGGCAGCCATGCATCGATCCACGGCCAGGCCAGCCATTCGAACAGCCCCTTGATCCCGAACCAAAGCGCCGCCAGCGCCAGCAAGGTCAGCCCCAGCGTCTTCACGAACACGGAACGGAATTCGGGCGAGAACAGCCGGCTCAAGGCGGCGCGGGCGGCGTCGAGGATCACGGCGTTTCCAATCCCATGTCAAACGTGCCCGTGGCTGATATCTCCGAATAGGCGGAGATCGCCCAAGTCGCAAGCGCGGCTTCCTAGCGCGCGACCTTCGCCTGGGGAATGGTCATCGCCGCCACGCCGGCGACGACCAGGGCCATTCCCCACCATGCGCTCGGACCAAGGCTTTCGCCAAGGAACACGGCTCCGATAGCAACGCCGATCGGCACCCGCAGATAGGCTTGCGAGGTGGTGCCGACGGAACCCAGCGTATGGAGGAGGCGGAAATAGATTGAGAAGGCCAGCGCGGTTGAAAACACGGAAAGCCCGAGCAGCGCAAGGATCGAGGTCGTCGATGGCGCCAGCGTCCATGGCTGATCGAACGCAAGGCTCAAGGGGATCAGCATCGCGGCGCCGCAGAGCATCGAACCGGCGGCCGGCACCATCGGGTCGAGCCCCCTGAAGCCGCGACCGAAAACGGCAGCGCCGGCATAGCAGATCGTCGCCGCGACCACGGCAAGTTGCGGCAACAATTGCTGTCTGAGGCCGCCTAGCGCCGGGACGCCGATGACGAGGCATATTCCGGCGATTCCCGCCCCGACGCCGAACAGCTTGCGCATGGTCGCCGGTTCATGGCGGGTGATGAGGGCGGTCAGCAAGAAGGTGAAGATCGGCGAGGTCGCATTCAGGATCGTGGCCAGCCCGGCATCCAGCGAGCGCTCGGCCGAAGCGATCAGCGTGAACGGCACGACGCTGTTGAGGCATGCCTGGAATGCAAACCGGCGCCAGCTTGCGGCATCACCCGGCAAGGCCAGCCCGCGCCAGCGGATCAGGGCGAGCAGGATGCCACCCGCGATCAGGGTTCGCGCGGCGATCAGCGTCACCGGCGGGATCGTCGCGACGCCGATCTTGATGAAGCTGTAGGATGCGCCCCACAGCACCGCCAATACGACGAGCAGCACCAGCTCGATCCTCGTGTCGGTTTTCATGGACATGGCCGGCTGGAACCTCTGGGCATCGCTCATCTCAGCCATGCTGTAAGCCAGGCACGCGGGAAATGCTTCGGCCGCCATCCAACGATGGTCGCTATGCTGACATTCGTCGGATCGCGGCATTGTCGACTAGGCAAAGCCGCATCAAACCGCTAGACCCGCCCGCGCCCGGCGTGGCAGAAAGCCGGTAGTTTTTTGGCGGAGACATGAATTGATGCCGGACTATGACGTGCTTTGTATCGGAAATGCCATCGTCGACATCATCGCCCAGTGCGACGAGGCGTTCCTGGAGACCAACGGCATCATCAAGGGCGCGATGAATTTGATCGACACGCGGCGCGCCGAACTGCTCTACAGCCGCATGGGCCCGGCCATCGAAGCCTCGGGCGGCAGCGCCGGCAACACGGCGGCGGGCGTCGCCTCCTTCGGCGGCCGCGCCGCTTTCTTCGGCAAGGTCTCCAACGACGCGCTCGGCGAAATCTACGCGCATGACATCCATGCCCAGGGCGTCGCCTTCGACACCAGGCCGCTCAACGGCGAACCGCCGACGGCGCGCTCGATGATCTTCGTCACGCCGGACGGCGAGCGCTCGATGAACACCTATCTCGGCGCTTGCATCGAGCTCGGCCCGGAGGACGTCGAGGCCGACAAGGCGTCGGGCGCGGCGGTCACCTATTTCGAGGGCTATCTGTGGGACCCGCCGCGCGCCAAGGAAGCGATCCGGCAGACCGCGAAGCTCGCCCACGCCGCCGGGCGCGAAGTGTCGATGACCTTGTCGGACTCGTTCTGCGTCGACCGCTACCGCGACGAGTTCCTCGACCTGATGCGCTCAGGCACCGTTGACATCGTCTTTGCCAACAGCCACGAGATCAAGTCGCTCTACCAGACCGCGTGCTTCGACGAGGCGCTGGCGCAGATCCGCAAGGATTGCAAGATCGCAGCCGTCACCCGCTCGGAAAAGGGCTCGGTCATCGTCCGCGGCGACGAGACCGTCACCATCGAGGCGACCAGGATCCGCGAGCTGGTCGACACGACAGGCGCCGGCGACCTTTATGCCGCCGGTTTCCTCTACGGCTACACGCAGGGCCGCAGCCTGAAGCAGTGCGGCGATCTCGGCTCGCTGGCCGCCGGGCTGGTCATCCAGCAAATCGGCCCAAGGCCAAGGCAGAACCTGCGCCGAGAGGCCGAACAGGCGGGGCTGCTGTAGGGAGCTCGGTCTCGCTCGATGGCAGGGCAATCGCACATCGGCAAGTGCCCCCTCACCCGGATTGCCAACCGAATTGCCAAGGGCAATTCGGGGCAATCCGACCTCTCCCCGAGGGGAGAGGAGGTCGCCAGGTTGATGCCAGGCTCTTCTCCCCAGCGGGGAGAAGGTGGCCGCGAAGCGGCCGGATGAGGGGGAACCCCCCATGCGATAGCACTGCCCTCTATAGGCGTCGCCTTCGCACGACCCTTCCCAGCGAGAGGAGGGTAAGCTCGCTCCTCAAGCCCCAGCGCTATACGCCGCGATCGCCGCCATATTCACGATATCGCTGTCCTTGGCATTCAGCGAGACGATCTGAACCGGCTTGTTCAGGCCGACCAGCAGCGGGCCGATGACGGTCGAGCCGCCGAGCTCCTGCAGCATCTTGGTCGAGATTGAGGCCGAGTGGAAAGCCGGCATGATCAGCACATTGGCCGGGCCGGTCAGCCTGATGAACGGATACTGCGCCATGGCGCGGGCGTTGAGCGCCACGTCGGCGGCCATCTCGCCGTCATACTCGAAATCGACGCGGCGCTTGTCGAGGATGCGCACCGCTTCCTGGACGCGCTCGGAGCGTTCGCCCTGCGGATGGCCGAAGGTTGAATAGGCGAGCATGGCGAGCCTCGGCTCGTAGCCCATGCGGCGGGCGAAGCCGGCGGCCTCCTCGGCGATGTCGGCGATCTGTTCGGCATTCGGCATGTCGTGCACGGCGGTGTCGGCGACAAGCACGGTGCGACCCCGCGCGAGCACGATCGATACGCCGATGACGCAGTGGCCGGGCCTTGCGTCGATGACGCGGCGGATATCGTCGAGCGCCGTCGAATAGTTGCGGGTGACGCCGGTGACGATGCCGTCGGCGTCGCCCAGCGCCACCATGCAGGCGGCGAAATGGTTGCGGTCGTTGTTGATCAGCCGCTGGCAGTCACGGAACAGGAAGCCTTTGCGCTGCATGCGCTCGTAGAGATAGTCGGTGTAGACCGAGTTGCGCCGCGACAGCCGCGCATTGATGATCTCGATGCCTTGCTTACCGAGGTCGATGCCGGCGTTCCTGGCGTTTTCCTTGATGATGTCGTCGCGGCCGAGCAGGATGGCGGTGCCGAGCCGCTGGTTCACATAGGAGACGGCGGCGCGCATCACCTGCTCCTCCTCGCCCTCGGCAAAGACGATGCGCTTGGGCTGACGGCGGACGCGGTCGTAGATGCGCTGCAACGTCGAGGCGATCGGGTCGCGGCGGGCGGAAAGCTCCTGCGCGTAGCGGTCGAGATCGAGGATCGGCTTGCGCGCGACGCCGGACTCCATCGCCGCCTTGGCGACCGCGATCGGGATCGCCGAGATCAGCCGCGGGTCGAACGGCACCGGGATGATGTAGTTGGGGCCGAATTTCGGCCGGTTGCCCTGATAGGCGGCGGCGACGTCGTCGGGCACGTCCTGGCGCGCGAGCTCCGCCAGCGCCCGGGCGGCGGCGATCTTCATGTCGTCATTGATGGTGGTCGCCCGCACATCGAGCGCGCCGCGGAAGATGTAGGGGAAGCCAAGCACGTTGTTGACCTGGTTCGGGTAGTCGGACCGTCCCGTCGCCATGATGGCGTCGGTTCGGATCTCGGCGACCTCCTCCGGCGTGATCTCGGGGTCGGGATTGGCCATGGCGAAGATGATCGGGTTCTTGGCCATCGACTGCACCATCCTGGTGGTCAGCGTGCCCTTGGCCGAGAGGCCGAGGAACACGTCGGCGCCGTCCAGCGCCTCGGCCAGCGAGCGCGCGCCGGTTTTCACGGCGTGCGCCGATTTCCACTGGTTCATGCCTTCGGTGCGGCCCTGGAAGACGACGCCCTTGGTGTCGCAAAGGATGATATTTTCGGGCGCAAAGCCCATCGCCTTCATCAATTCGATGCAGGCGATGCCGGCGGCACCCGCGCCATTGCAGACCATTTTCGTGGTCTTCATGTCGCGGCCGGTGATTTCCAGCGCGTTGATCAAGCCGGCGGCCGAGATGATGGCGGTGCCGTGCTGGTCGTCATGGAAGACCGGTATGTCCATCAGCTCGCGCAGCCGCTGCTCGATGATGAAACATTCCGGTGCCTTGATGTCCTCGAGGTTGATGCCGCCGAAGGAGGGTCCGAGGAAACGCACGCAATTGATGAATTCGTCGGCATCCTCGGTGTCGACCTCGAGGTCGATGGAATCGACATCGGCGAAGCGCTTGAACAGCACCGCCTTGCCTTCCATCACCGGCTTCGAGGCCAGCGCGCCGAGGTTGCCGAGACCGAGGATGGCGGTGCCGTTGGAGATGACGGCGACCATGTTGCCGCGAACCGTGTAGTCGAAGGCGCGGCTCGGATCCTCGGCGATGGCGAGAACCGGCACGGCGACGCCCGGCGAATAGGCAAGGCTGAGATCGCGTTGCGTCGCCATTGGTTTTGTCGCGACGATCTCCAGCTTGCCGGGGCGGCCCATGGCATGGAATTCCAATGCCTCCTGGGCGCTGACGGAGGGCCCGTTGCTTTCGGTTTTCTTGGCCATGGTACCTTTGGTTTCCTCGCCCGTACGGCACCGCTTGCGATGGGTGCGCATGCTTTCTTTTGTGGAAGGTTCGGGATTAAGGCTACACTTCGCCGCTGTAAACCGCCAAGCATGGCTTGCAAAATTTTGGAAGCAGCTTCTTGAACGACGAGACGCCCATTCGAAGCGACAACGCCACCCCGGCCTTCGCGCCGGCGACGCCGATGATGGAGCAGTACATTGAGATCAAGGCGGCGAACCCGGATTCGCTGCTGTTCTACCGCATGGGCGATTTCTACGAGCTGTTCTTCGACGATGCCGAGAAGGCGAGCCGGGCACTCGGCATCGTGCTGACCAAGCGCGGCAAGCACCAGGGGCTCGACATCCCGATGTGCGGCGTGCCGGTGCATGCCGCCGACGATTATCTGCAGAAGCTGATCGGCCAGGGCTTCCGCGTCGCCGTCTGCGAGCAGATCGAGGATCCGGCCGAGGCCAAGAAGCGCGGCGGCAAATCGGTGGTGCGCCGCGACGTGGTGCGGCTGGTGACCCCCGGCACCATCACCGAGGACAAGTTGCTGGCGCCGTCGGAATCGAGTTTTCTGATGGCGCTGGGACGGGTCAAGGGCGGCAGCAGCGATCACGCTTTCGCGCTGGCCTGGATCGAGATCTCGACCGGTGTCTTCCGCGTCGCCGAAACCACCGCCGACCGGCTGCTCGCCGATGTCTTCCGCGTCGATCCGCGCGAGCTGATCGTCGCCGAGCCGGTGTTTTACGACCCGGAGCTGAAACCGGTATTCGACGTGCTCGGCCGCGTCGCCAGCCCGCAGCCGCCGTCGCTGTTCGATTCGGCTTCGGCCGCCGGCCGCATCGCCCGCTTCTTCGAGGTGGCGACGCCTGACAGTTTCGGCTCGTTTTCGCGCGCCGAACTGTCGGCGATCTCAGGCGTCATCGCCTATGTCGAAAAGACGCAGAAGGCCGAGCGGCCGCCGCTGTCGCGGCCGCAGCGCGAGGAGCAGGGCTCGACCCTGTTCATCGACCCGGCGACGCGCGCCAATCTGGAACTGCTGCGCACATTGTCCGGCAGCCGCGACGGCTCGCTGTTCAAGGCGATCGACCGCACGGTGACCGGCGGCGGGGCAAGGCTGCTCGCCGACCGGCTGATGGCGCCGCTGACCGACCCGGCGGCTATCAGCGCCAGGCTGGACTCAGTGTCGTTCTTCCGCTCCGAGACGCGCCTCTGCCAGGCGGTGCGGGCAAGCCTGAAGAGCGTTGCCGACATGCCGCGCGCGCTGTCCAGGCTGGCGCTCAACCGCGGCGGCCCGCGCGACCTCGGCGCGCTGCGCGCCGGTTTCGAAGCGGCTAGCGCCATCGCCGAACTGTTCGGCCAAACCACCTTGCCGGGCGAACTGACCGCGGCGTTGGGAGCTATCAAGGCACTGCCCGGTAAACTGGCGACGCATCTGGTACAGGCGCTCAGCGACGAGCTGCCGTTGCTCAGGCGCGACGGCGGCTTCGTCCGTTCCGGCTACCACGCCGAACTCGACGAGATGCGGGCACTGCGCGACGAGTCGCGAAAAGTGATCGCCGGGCTGGAGCGTTCGCTGATCGACGAGACCGGCATCCGCTCGCTGAAGATCAGGCACAACAATGTGCTGGGATATTACATCGAGGTGACCGCCAACCACCATGCGCTGATGACCGGCAGCGACGGCGCCAAGGCGCGCTTCATCCATCGCCAGACCATGGCCAACGCCATGCGCTTCACCACCACGGAACTCGCCGAACTGGAATCGAAGATCGCCAACGCCGCCGACCGGGCGCTGGCGATCGAGCTTGCCGCTTTCGAGGCGCTGACGGCGGAAGTCGTCGGCCAGGCCGACACGATCCGTGCCGGCGCCGAAGCGCTCGCCGTGCTCGATGTTTCGGCTGCACTTGCCTTGCTTTCCGAAAGCGAGGCTTGGTGCCGGCCGCTAGTCGATGCGAGCCTTGTCTTCGAGATTTCGGGTGGACGCCATCCGGTGGTCGAACAGGCGCTGCGGCGTTCCGGCGAAGGCCCGTTCGTCGCCAATGATTGCGATCTGTCGCCGCAAGGCGATGCCAAGGCCGGCGCGATCTGGCTGCTGACCGGCCCCAATATGGGCGGCAAGTCGACCTTCCTCAGGCAGAACGCGCTGATTGCCATCCTTGCCCAGACCGGCTCATTCGTGCCGGCGGCATCAGCCCATATCGGCGTCGTCGACCGGCTGTTTTCGCGGGTCGGCGCCTCCGACGATCTGGCGCGCGGCCGCTCCACCTTCATGGTCGAGATGGTCGAAACGGCGGCGATCCTCAACCAGGCCGGCGAACGCGCGCTGGTCATTCTCGACGAGATCGGCCGCGGCACCGCCACCTTCGACGGCCTGTCGATCGCCTGGGCGGCGGTCGAATATTTGCACGAGAAGAACCGCTGCCGGGCGATCTTCGCCACGCATTTCCACGAGATGACGGCGCTGGCCGGAAAACTGCCGCGGCTCTCCAACGTCACCATGCGGGTCAAGGAATGGGAGGGCGACGTGGTCTTCCTGCACGAGGTCGGCAAGGGTGCGGCTGACCGGTCCTACGGCGTCCAGGTGGCGCGGCTGGCCGGCCTGCCGGAAGCCGTCGTCGGCCGGGCCAAGGAAGTGCTGCACCAGCTTGAAGCCGGCGAGGTTTCGGGCAAGGCCAACCGCCTGGTCGACGACCTGCCGCTGTTTTCCGTGGCGGCGAAGCGGGAAGCGTCGAAGCCGGCGAAGAGTGATGGGCTGGGCGCGGCGCTAGTGAAGATCAATCCCGACGAGATGACGCCACGCGAGGCGCTGGAGGCGCTGTACCGGCTGAAGGGGATGGTTGGGAAGTAGTGCTCGTCCGATAGCGCTCTACGGCGCCCCCCTCTGTCCTGCCGGACATCTCCCCCTCAAGGGGGAGATTGGCAGTTTCGCTGACAGCGCTTTTCCTTCGACGTTCGAAGTTGGCGAAAGCCGATGCGAAATCCAATCTCCCCCCTTGAGGGGGAGATGTTCGGCAGGACAGAGGGGGGTGTGACGGAACGCTGCTTTGGCTTGCCTTCCGCCCCACCCCTCAAATCATCGCCAAGCCCGATTTCTGCCTCGGCGGCGGGAAGGCGCGGTCGAGGTCGGCGAAATCTTCGCTCGTGAGCTCGATGTCCAACGCCGCGACATTCTGCCGGACATGCTCCGCGCGGCTAGCTTTGGGAATCGCGATCACCCCGTCCTGCGCCATCACCCAGGCAAGCGCGATCTGCGCCGGCGTCGCACCGTGGCGAGCGGCGATGGCATCTAACCTGGCGTTGCGCGCCAATATCCCCTGATCGACCGGCGAATAGGCCATCAGCGGCATGCCGCGTTGCCGGCTCCGCGGGGCGAGGTCGAACTCGACGCCGCGCTGCGACAGATTGTAGAGCACCTGGTTGGTCTGGACGTTGCCGCCGGCCGGCAACCGAACCAGCTCTTCCATCTCATCGGTATCGAAATTGCTGACGCCCCAATGGCGGATCTTGCCGGCCGCCTTCAACGCTTCGAACGCCTCTACCGTTTCCATCAAAGGAACGCTGCCCGGCCAATGCAAGAGATAGAGATCGATGCGGTCGGTGGCGAGATGCCTCAGGCTGTTCTCGCAGGCCCGTTTCACGCCGGTGCGCGAGGCATTGGACGGCAGCACCTTGGAGACGAGGAACACTTCGTCGCGGCGACCGGCGATGGCCTCCGCCACCACCTCCTCGGCACCGCCGCTGGCATACATTTCGGCGGTGTCGATCAGCGTCATGCCGAGATCCAGCCCGAGCTTCAGGGCATTGGCCTCGTCGCCACGGCGGCGGCCGTCTTCGCCCATCTTCCAGGTGCCCTGGCCGAGCACCGGCACGGCTTCGCCGCAGGGCAGGGTGGTCCTTCTTATCGTCGATGGCATGGCATGCTCCAGTCAGGCGGCATCATAGCCGCCAAAGGGAATCCAGGTGAAGCCTCTTCCCCGGATTCGCTCTGATAGCGTGAACCGCTACTTCACCGGATGGGCGGCGAGCCAATCCTGCATCTGCTTGATCTCGGCTTCCTGCGCGGCGATTACTGCTTCGGCGAGCTTGCGCATTTCCGGATCCTTGCCATTGGCGAGCTCGATCTTGGCCATGTCGATGGCCGCCTGGTGATGCGGGATCATGCCGCGGGCGAAATCGACATCGGCATCGCCGGAATATTCGATCGCCATCATGTCGGTATGCATCTTGTCCATCGCCGCCTTGTAGCCCTCGGTCGAGGGGCTCTGTGCGCCCATTGCGCCCATGTCGTGCTTCATCTCCTCGGCTTGTGCTGGAACGCTTTCGAGGAAAACAGCAAGCAGCATTCCCGCCGCCATCATCAGCAGCACGATCTTCTTGGCCAAGGTCATTCATCGTCTCCTTTTTTGAACAGGGTCTATCTGGAAGTTTTACTCAGAGTTTCAACGTCCTGAGCCGCAATGCGTTGGCGATGACCGAAACCGAAGACAGGCTCATCGCCGCCGCCGCAATCATCGGCGACAGCAGCGTGCCGGTGAGCGGATAAAGCACGCCGGCAGCAACCGGCACGCCAAGCACATTGTAGAGGAAAGCGAAAAACAGGTTCTGGCGGATGTTGCGGATCGTCGCGCGGGCCAGCGTCCTCGCCCTGACGATGCCGTTTAGGTCGCCCTTGACCAGCGTAATTCCCGCACTTTCGACCGCAACATCGGCGCCGGTGCCCATGGCGATGCCGACATCGGCGGCGGCAAGTGCGGGCGCATCGTTGACGCCGTCGCCGGCCATGGCAACGCCGGCACCGCCGGCGCGCAACTCCTCGACCAGCGCGTTCTTCTGCTCCGGCAGCAGGCCGGCACGCACCGCGTCGATGCCGAGCTTGGCTGCGATGGCCTTGGCCGTGCGCTCATTGTCGCCGGTCGCCATGACGATCTTCAGCCCGCTGTCATGCAGGGCCTTGATCGCCTCGGCTGTCGTCGCCTTGATCGGATCGGCGACGGCAACGAGGCCGGCGAGCTTGCCTGCGACAGCGACGAACATCGCGGTCTTGCCATCGGCCTGCAGCGTCTCGGCGCTGGCCAGGACCGATGCCGTATCGATGCCGAGATCGGCCATCATCGCGGCATTGCCGAGCGCCACCTTCTGTCCCGAGACCGTGCCGGAAACACCCTTACCGGTGATAGCCTCGAAACCGCTCGCGTCGGGGACCTTCACGCCGCGTTCGCGGGCGCCTTCGACGATGGCCTCGGCCAGCGGATGCTCCGAGCCTTTTTCCAGCCCGGCGGCGAGCGCCAGCAGATCGTCCTGTGCCATGCCTTCGACGGCAACGACGTCGGTCAGTCGCGGCCGGCCTTCGGTCAGCGTTCCCGTCTTGTCGACGATCAGCGTATCGACCGAGGCAAAGCGCTCGAGCGCCGCCGCTTCCTTGATCAGCACGCCGGCATGCGCGCCGCGCCCGGTGGCGGTCATGATCGACATTGGCGTCGCAAGGCCGAGTGCACACGGACAGGCGATAATCAGCACCGAGACCGCCGAGACGATGGCAAAGACCAGGCTGGGTTCCGGTCCGACGATCGCCCAGGCGACGAACGCAATGATGGCGACCAGCACGACGGCCGGGACGAAGTAGAACGAGACGCGGTCGGCCAACCCCTGGATCGGCGCGCGCGAGCGCTGCGCCTTGGCGACCAGCTCGACGATGCGTGCCAGCGTCGTCTCGGCGCCGATCTTTTCGGCGCGCATGACCAGCGAGCCGTTCTTGTTGAGCGTGCCGCCGGTGAGGTTGTCGCCTTCGGTCTTTTCGACCGGCAGCGGCTCGCCCGTGATCATCGATTCGTCGATGGAAGAGCGTCCTTCGAGCACAATGCCGTCGACCGGCACTGCGTCACCGGGGCGGATGCGCAAGCGGTCGCCGGCCTTGACAATATCGAGCGGCACGTCGTTTTCGGAACCGTCCGCGCCGATCAGCCGCGCCGTCTTCGGCGCCAGGTCGAGAAGCGCACGGATCGCCGAACCGGTTTTCTCACGGGCGCGCAATTCCAGCACCTGGCCGAGGAACACCAGCGCGACGATCACCGCCGCCGCCTCGAAATAGACCGGCACGGTGCCGTCATGGCCGCGGAACTGGTGCGGAAAGAGGCCAGGAAACAGCGTGGCGACGACGCTGTAGAGATAGGCAGCACCGACGCCGAGCGAAATCAGCGTCCACATATTGGGGCTGCGGTTGAGGATCGAATCCCAGCCGCGGTGGAAGAACGGGAATGCCGCCCACAGCACCACGGGGCTGGCCAGCGCCAGTTCCAGCCAGACCTTCGCACGGTCGTCGATGAAGGCCTGGAACGTCAGGCCGAGCATCGGTGCCATGGCGATGACCAGCAACGGCACGGACAGCACCGCGCTCACCCACAACCGCCTGGTGAAGTCGACCAGTTCGGGGTTCGGACCCTCGTCGCCGGTCGGCACCCCCATCGGCTCCAGCGCCATGCCGCAGATCGGGCACGAGCCGGGCTTGTCGCGGATGATTTCGGGATGCATCGGGCAGGTGTATTGCGTGCCCTTGGGCATTGCCTGCGGTGCCGGCCTGTCGCCGAGATACTTTGCCGGCTCGGCCTCGAATTTCGCCTGGCAAGCGGCCGAGCAGAAATAGAAACCCTGACCCTCGTGCCGCAAAAAGTGCCTGGCCGTGGCACGGTCGACGCTCATGCCGCAGACGGGATCGGTGGCGGTCAGATATTTCTGGGGTTCGGCGACGAATTTCGAACGGCAGCTTTCGCTGCAGAAATGATAGCGATGGCCGCCATGCCCGGCGGTAGGCTTGCCGGCGGCCGGATCGACGGTCATGCCGCAGACCGGATCGCGGATGACGGCGTCCGCAGCAGAGGAGGCGCCCTTTGCCGAGCAACGGCTGCCATGGGCGTGATGATGGTGATCGGAATGCGTCATGCCGAAAGCCCCTGTATTTCGATGTTGCGGCGGAGGTAGTGCTTCCAGTAACGGGAAGGTCAAGGGCTGTTTTCGATTTTTCGCGCCCATGCCCCTAACCGCCCGGCCGCGGGCGCGAGACGATCGTCCCGTTCCACCGCTGCGGAGAACGCGTCCGTCCGCCCCATACCCAGCGCCGCGAAAACGCGCTATAGACGCCGCCGAAACGGCGAGGCCGAACGGCATTTATGGCAAGAATATCCCTGAAGCTCGAGGAACTGATCGACGGCGAAGCCTTGCGCCGCGAGATGACCGAACTGACCGCGGCCACGGCAGGCGACGGTTCGGGCAAGGCCGCGCGCAGCGGCGTCCTCAAGCTTCTCAAAAGCCGGCTCGCCGACGGCCGCACTGTCGCCGAACGCATGCTGATGGACGATGGCAGCGGCACCGCCTGCGCCGCCCGGCTGTCGCATCTGATGGATGAGATCATCCGTGCGCTCTACGATTTCGCCGCCACCCATGTCTATCGCGTCAAAAACCCGTCATCGGCCGAGCGCATGGCGGTCGTTGCCGTCGGCGGCTATGGCCGCGGCACGCTGGCGCCGGGGTCCGACATCGATCTGCTGTTCCTGCTGCCCTACAAGCAGACGCCGTGGGGCGAGCAGATCGTCGAATATATGCTCTACATGCTGTGGGACCTCGGCCTGAAGGTCGGCCACGCGACGCGCAACATCGACGAATGCCTTAGGCTGTCGCGCACCGACATCACCATCCGCACCTCGATCCTGGAAGCGCGCTTCCTGTGGGGCGAGCAAAAGCTCTATGACGAGCTTTTGCAGCGCTTCGATCACGAGGTGGTGCGCACCACCGGCCCTGAATATGTCCAGGCCAAGCTCGCCGAACGCGACGAGCGCCACGCCAAGGCCGGCGAGAGCCGCTATCTGGTCGAACCCAACGTCAAGGACGGCAAGGGCGGCCTGCGCGACCTGCAGACGCTGTTCTGGATCGCCAAGTATTTCTACCGGGTGCGCACCGGCGAGGAACTGGTCGACAAGGGCGTCTTCACCGACGCCGAATACCGGGAATTCCAGAAGGCCGAGGACTTCCTGTGGGCGGTGCGCTGCCACATGCATTTCCTCACTGGCAAGGCCGAGGAGCGGCTGCATTTCGACATCCAGCGCGACATCGCCGAGCGGCTCGGCTACACCACCCATCCCGGCCTGTCGGCGGTCGAGCGCTTCATGAAGCACTACTTCCTCGTCGCCAAGGACGTCGGCGACCTGACCCGCATCTTCTGTGCCGCGCTGGAAGAGGAGCAGGCCAAGCATGTGCCGGGCTTCAACCGCATCTTTCTCACCTTCTCGCGCCGCAAGCGCAAGCTCGCCGGCACGGCCGATTTCATCGTCGACAACCACCGCATCAACATCGCCGACGACGAAGTGTTCGAGCGCGACCCGGTCAACTTGCTCAGGCTGTTCTGGTTCGCCGACAAGCACGGCCTGGAATTCCACCCCGATGCGCTGAAGCTTTTGACCCGCTCGCTCGGCCTCGTCGGCAAGGCGCTCAGGCGCGACGAGGAGGCCAACCGGCTGTTCCTCGACATCTTGACCTCGGACCGTAACGCCGAGCTCAATCTGCGGCGCATGAACGAGGCCGGACTGCTTGCTAAGCTAATCCCGGACTTCGGCAAGATCGTCGCCATGATGCAGTTCTCGATGTACCACCACTACACCGTGGACGAGCATTTGATCCGCTGCATCGGCGTGCTGGCCGAGATCGAACGCGGCGACGGCGAAAAGGTCCATCCGCTTTCCCACGCGCTGATGCCGGGGCTGAAGAAGAGCCGCGAGGCGCTCTATGTCGCCGTGCTGCTGCACGACATCGCCAAGGGCAGGCCGGAAGACCATTCGCAAGCCGGCGCCAGGATCGCCCGGCGCATCTGCCCGCATATGGGGCTCTCGCCGGCCGACACCGAAACGGTCGCCTGGCTGGTCGAGAACCACCTCGTCATGTCGATGACCGCGCAGACCCGCGATCTCAACGACCGCAAGACGATCGAGGATTTTGCCGCGATTGTGCAGTCGGTCGAACGGCTGAAGATGCTGCTTGTGCTTACCGTCTGCGATATCCGCGGTGTCGGGCCTGGTGTCTGGAACGGCTGGAAGGGCCAGTTGCTGCGTACGCTCTACTACGAGACCGAGCTTTTGTTGACTGGGGGGTTTTCGGAGGTGTCGCGCGCCAAACGGACGGCGGCGGCGCGCGAACAACTGGCCGAGGCGCTTGCCGACTGGCCGGAAAAGGCCCGCAAGCGTTATGTCGGCCAGCACTACGAGAACTATCTGCTGGCGGTCGATCTTCCCGACCAGGTGCGCCATGCCGAATTCATCCGCGAGGCCGACCATGCCGGCAAGAAGCTGGCCACAATGGTCAAGACCCACCAGTTCGAGGCGGTGACCGAGATCACGGTGCTGGCGCAGGACCATCCACGCCTGCTCTCGGTGATTGCCGGCGCCTGTGCTGCGGCCGGCGGCAATATCGTCGACGCGCAGATCTTCACCACTTCGGACGGCCGCGCGCTCGACACCATCCTGATCTCGAGGGAGTTCGACCGCGACGAGGACGAGCGCCGCCGTGCCGAGCGCGTCGGCCGGCTGATCGAGGATGTTCTGTCGGGCAAGAGCTGGCTGCCCGAAATGATCGAGAAGCGCACCAAGCCTCGGCGCGGCGCCAAGGTTTTCCGTATTCCGCCACGCGCCGAGATCCGCAATACGCTGTCGAACCGGTTCTCGGTGATCGAGGTCGAGGGGCTGGACAGGCCGGGCCTTCTGTCGGAGATCACCGGCATGTTGTCGGACCTGTCGCTCGACATCGCCTCAGCCCACATCACCACCTTCGGCGAAAAAGTCATCGACACGTTCTACGTCACCGATCTCACCGGCCAGAAGATCGACAGCCCGTCGCGTACGGCGACCATTCGCAACAGGCTGATCGCGGTGCTCGAGGGCACCGCGTCCGAGCGCGGCAAGACCAAAACGGCCGCCGAGTGACTGTCACCTTCCATTTGCCCCAATCCCGCAGGCAGACTTCGAGCGCATGAGCCTTGTCAAGAAATTCGCCACCGTCGCTTCCGGCACGCTGATGAGCCGGGCCCTCGGCTTCGGCCGCGAGATGCTGATGGCTGCCGCACTCGGCACCGGGCCGATCGCCGACGCCTTCAACGCCGCCTTCCAGTTCCCCAACACCTTTCGCCGGCTGTTTGCCGAAGGCGCCTTCAACGCCGCCTTCGTGCCGCTGTTTGCCAAGGAGATCGAGACACATGGCACCGATGGCGCCAAGCGCTTTTCCGAAGAGGTGTTCGGCGTCTTGTTCACGGCGCTTCTGGCGCTGACCATCGCCATGGAACTGGCGATGCCGCTGATCGTGCGCTACCTGGTGGCGCCGGGCTTTGCCGACACGCCGGGAAAATTCGAGACGACGGTGGCGCTGGCGACCGTCATGTTCCCATACCTGATCTGCATGTCGCTCGGCGCCATGATGGCCGGCATGCTGAATTCGCTGCGCCGCTATTTCGCCGCCGCGGTGGCGCCGGTGTTCCTCAACGTCATCCTCATCGCCGTGCTTGCCTATGCTTGGTACAAGGGTTCGGACGCCTGCACCGTCGGTTTCGGTCTGGCCTGGGGTGTGCTGGCGGCCGGCTTGGTGCAGCTGGCGATCGTCTGGGCGGCGGTGCGCCATGCCGGCATTTCGATCGGCTTCCGGCGGCCGAAGATGACGCCGAACGTCAAGCGGCTGCTGATCCTGGCGCTGCCGGCGGCGATCACCGGCGGCATCACCCAGATCAACCAGCTGATCGGCACGGCGATCGCGTCGGCGCAGGACAGCGCGGTGTCGTCGCTGGCCTATGCCGACCGCGTTTACCAGCTGCCGTTGGGCGTCGTCGGCGTCGCCGTCGCCATCGTGCTTTTGCCGGAACTGTCGCGGGCGCTGAAATCAGGCAATCTGGTCGAGGCCGCCAATCTGCAGAACCGCTCGGTCGAGTTTACCCTTTTCATGACCTTGCCGGCGGCGGCCGCCCTGCTGGTCATGTCCGAGCCGATCGTGCGGCTGGTCTATGAGCGCGGCGCCTTTGCCGCCAACAATTCGACGCCGACGGTCGCGGCAATCCTGGCGATTTTCGGCCTCGGCCTGCCGGCCTTCGTGCTGATCAAGGCGTTCACCCCAGGCTATTTCGCCCGCGAGGACACGCGCACGCCGATGATTTTTGCCGCTATCTCGGTGGCGGTTAACATTACGACGGCGCTGACGCTGTTTCCGACCATGGGCGCGCCCGGCATTGCCGTTGCCTCCGCCGTCGCAGGCTGGGTCAATGCGTTCATGCTGCTCGCCGTGCTGATCCGGCGCGGCCATTGGGGCCGCGACGTGCCGCTCATGAAACGCATCCCGCGGCTGGTGCTGTCGGCGGCGGTGATGGCCGCGGCGCTCTATTTTGCCGAGCACTGGTTCGCCGCAAAGCTGGCTTCCGGCTCGCCTCTGGTGATCCAGGCGGTAACCCTGCTTGCGCTCGTCGCCGGCGGGGCGCTGCTCTACTTCGTCACCGCCTTCGCCACCGGCGGCGCAGATTTCGGCATGATCCGCCGCAATATCGGGCGGAAGGGGTCCCAGCCGGTCAAGCAACAGTCTCCAGATCCGTGAAGCGGAATTCGTCCGCCGTCGAAAGCATCGGAACGGCGTAGTAGCGCGCACAGGCGTAGTGGAAACAGTCGGCCATGTTCAGTCGGCCAGCGTTGTTGCGAAACCGCGACGCAGCCTCAACAGACAGGGATGCCGCGTCAGAGGCAGGCGGAAGCTCCCGCAAGGTGATTCCACGCTCTTCGAGAAAACGGCTGACTATCTCCAGGCTTGTGGCGACCGGGATGGCTAGCTTTTCCGATCGCGAAAGCGCCATCGCGGCTTCCCAAACCGCGATGGCCGACGTGAACGGAGCCGACGCTTTCATGACCGCCTGCGCGCAGCGCTGGGCTTCGGTCTCGTTGCTCAGTATTGCAACGATAGCGGCTGCATCGATGAACATCAGTCTTCGCCGGACAATTCGTCGTAGACCGAGCGCGGCAGCGGCTTGCGCGCCTGCTCGCTCAGCTCAATACCGAACTCGGCCCGGAGCCGTGCCGCCGTCTCCAGCGGCGTCTCGCGATTGCGTCGGCGCTCCAGAGCTTCGCGCATGGCGATCACGATTGCCTCGGTGATGCCGACACCTTCAAGCCTGGCAAAAGCCCGCGTCAGGCTGTCAGCTTCCTTGTTGTTGATGTTGATCGTCATTGTTTTGCTTCCGCGGTGTAGCATATATTATGTAGCTATCTACATCAGTCCGTCAATGTAGGCCTGGCCAAATCGAAGCGATTGCCAAGGCGAGCTATTTTGTTCTTGCTTTGTGCCGGCAGCTATGCTACTAATTTCGGTATGGTGCTGATTGGCGCCGAGGACCCGCCGCAAGGCGGGTTTTGTTTCTGGTCGGCGCCATCCCCCTCAAACAGCCTTCTGCTCGGCCGACGCCAAAGCCCCGCGTGACGTGGCCAACGCCCTCTTGATCGTCTCCTCGCTCTCGTCCATAAGCGCGCCGTCGCAAGACTTTCGCCGCGCGCGAAACGGCCCTCCACAAGCCAGGGAAACACCATGACCGATCAGCCCCCCTTCAAACCGCTCGTCTTTTCCGGCGTCCAGCCAACCGGCAATCTGCATCTCGGCAATTATCTCGGCGCCATCAAGAAATTCGTCGCCCTGCAGGACACCTCCGACTGCATCTATTGCGTCGTCGATCTGCATTCGCTGACCGCACAGCTCGTCTATGAGGATCTTCAGGACCAGACGCGTTCGATCACCGCGGCGTTTCTCGCCTCCGGCATCGATCCGAACAAGCACATCGTCTTCAACCAGTCGCGGGTGATGCAGCACGCCGAGCTTGCCTGGGTCTTCAACTGCGTGGCGCGCATCGGCTGGATGAACCGCATGACGCAGTTCAAGGACAAGGCCGGCAAGGACCGCGAGAACGCCTCGCTCGGCCTGCTCGCCTATCCCTCCCTGATGGCCGCCGACATCCTTGTCTACCGCGCCACCCACGTGCCGGTCGGCGACGACCAGAAGCAGCATCTGGAGCTGACCCGAGACATCGCGCAGAAATTCAACAACGACTTTTCGGACCGCATCGCAGCGCTTGGCGTCGGCGTCGAGATGCAGGTCGGCGAAGAGACGGTGAACGGCTATTTCCCGCTGACCGAGCCGGTCATCGGCGGCCCGGCGGCGCGCATCATGTCGCTGCGCGACGGTTCGAAAAAGATGTCGAAATCCGACCCGTCGGACCTGTCGCGCATCAACCTGACCGACGATGCCGATGCCATCTCGAAGAAGATCCGCAAGGCCAAGACCGACCCGGAAGCCTTGCCCGGCGAACTGGACGGGCTTGCCGGCCGGCCGGAAGCGGAAAACCTCGTCGGCATCTATGCCGGCCTCGCCGAAATCTCGAAAGAGGCCGTGCTGAAGGAATTTGGCGGCCAGCAGTTTTCGGTGTTCAAGCCGGCGCTGGCCGATCTCGCCGTGGAAAAGCTGGCGCCGATCGCCGGCGAGATGCGCCGCATCTCCGATGACCGCGCCTATGTCGACGCGGTGTTGCGGGATGGCGGCGAGCGTGCCGGCACATTGGCCGAAGCGACGATGAAGACCGTGCGCGACATTATCGGCCTGCTGCAAAGCTAATGCATGTCGCGCAAAAGTGTGCAGCGGTTTTGCGATAACGACATGCATAAAACAAGAACCTGAAGCGCGTCGCATGAGGCTGGTCGAACGCGACGCGCTTTAAGCTGCACCAGCATCGCCACAGCCGCCGGTCGCTTGCGGGCGGGCTGCGGCGGTGGCAGATTGCGACCGAAACCATCGAACAGGGTGAATATGGTCTCCAAACGCCTCAGCCGCGAAGCCGGTCATCGCCGCAAGTTCCTGGCGATCATCGACGACACGCCCGAATGCGAGCGCGCCGTCGCCTACGCCTCGAAGCGGGCGCAAAGCACGAGCGGCGTGCTGGTGCTGCTCTATGTCATCGAGCCGGATGATTTCCAGCACTGGCTGGGCGTCGAGAAGATCATGCGCGAGGAGGCGACCGCCACGGCGCGCGCGGCACTCGACAGCTACGCCAACAAGGTGCGCCAGAAGCTCGGCATCGAGCCGGAGCTGGTGGTGCGCGAAGGCAAGCCGACCGAAGAGATCCACAAGCTGATCGAGGAAGACCAGGACATCGCCATCCTGGTGCTAGCGGCAGGCGCCGGCAAGGAAGGGCCTGGGCCGCTGGTCGGTGCGGTCGCCGGCAAGGGCGCCGCCTTTCCTATCCCGGTCACGGTGGTGCCGCAGAACCTGTCGGACGAGGAGATCGACAGCTTGGCCTAGGGTACGTTCAGCGGGCCTGCGACGAACCGATCGGGCCAATGTTGCGGGGCCAAAAAGGACCCTGTCGTTCAGCGCCGCGACGCTCGAAGGTCACGGCATGGATCCCAGGGTCTCCGCTACGTCGCTTCGCTCCTGCTTCGCCCTGGGATGACGAAGGCGTGGTGGCTTATGGCTAATCGCAGGCGTGAGAGATACGGCTCTCGGGTGGGCCGATGGCAAGTCGCAGGCGTTCAAAATGAGCCGGAGCGTCCCTCCTTTCGTCATCCCAGGGCGGAGCAAGGAGCGAAGCGACGCGGCGCAGACCCTGGGATCCATGCCGTTACAGTGGTCCAAGAACGCAGCGATGCAGTGGTTGCTTACGGCCGGTGAGTATCATTGCATGAACGGCATCGTTGGCGCTTCAGGAAGACGCACGGCGCTACAGAAGAAAATTCATTCCACCAGCCAGTCGTTCCCCGCGACGCCTTTCGCTTGAATGTCGGGCGGATAAAGCCTAATTAGAATTATTCCAAACTAGCTGCCCCGAAACGGGCACGGAGACGGCCATGTTCATCCAGACCGAGTCGACGCCAAACCCGGCGACGCTGAAATTCCTGCCCGGCAAGGAAGTGCTGCAAGAAGGCACCGCCGATTTCCGTGATGCCGATAGCGCCGCAACGGCTTCGCCGTTGGCCGGCCGGCTGTTCGAGATCCCCGGCGTCACCGGCGTCTTCTTCGGCTATGATTTCATCACCGTGACCAAGGACGGCCCCGACTGGCAGCATCTGAAGCCGGCTATCCTCGGCGCCATCATGGAGCATTTCATGTCCGGCGCCCCGGTGATGGCCAAGGCCGGCCCCGCCGCCGAGACCAGCCAGACCGGCGAATTCTACGACAAGGCCGACGAGGAGCTGGTCCTCACCATCAAGGAGCTGCTCGACACGCGGGTGCGCCCGGCCGTTGCCCAGGATGGCGGCGACATCACCTTCCGCGGCTTCGAGAACGGCACGGTATTCCTGCACATGAAAGGCGCCTGCGCCGGCTGCCCGTCGTCGACGGCGACGCTGAAGCACGGCATCCAGAACCTGCTCCGGCACTTTGTGCCGGAAGTGCAGCATGTCGAACAGGTTTCCTGACACGCCGTTCCATCTTCAACTTCCGCAGACAACAAAAAACCGGGCTCAAGTGCCCGGTTTTCTGTTTGCGACGTCTGTGTTGTTGCCTAGACGGTCCGCGTATGAGGGCTTTATATTACAATGACCTTGGCGCCGACCGAGGTGCGGTCGTAGAGGTCGATAATGTCCTGGTTCATCAGCCGGATACAGCCCGACGACATCGCCTTGCCGATCGAATTCCATTCCGGGCTGCCATGCAGGCGATAGCCCATATCGCCGCCCTTGTTGAACAGGTACATGGCGCGCGCGCCGAGCGGGTTCTTCAATCCCGGCTCCATGCCGCCGGCAAACTTGGTCAGCTCCGGCTGGCGCCTAATCATCTGCGACGGCGGCGTCCAGGTCGGCCATTCGCGCTTCAGCGCGATATGTGCAGTGCCGTGCCATTCGAAACCCTCACGGCCGACGCCGATGCCGTAACGCATCGCCTCGCCGTCGCCCATGACGAAATAGAGGAATTTGTTCTGCGTATCGACGATGATGGTGCCCGGCTTTTCCCTGGTGTCGTAGTCGACGATCTGCCGGCGGTATTTGAACGGCACCTTTTCGATCGGGATGCGCGGCAGGTGATAGCCGGCATCGGTCACCGCGCCGTAGTTGTTGGTGAAGATCTGCGACCCGATGGTGCTGCAACCGGCGACAGCTGTCGACAGCGCCAGGGCCGCGACGATTGCAAGTGACTTCATGCGCATGAAAAGGTCCGATGCCCTGCCCAAACAACAGCGGCTCGAGTCGGCCGCTTTTTCATCTTCATTCATGCTGGCATTTGCTTTGCTTGCCAAGCGGGCGATGCCTATATCCTTGGACTTGCATGCTGGTAAACCTGCGACTATGGCATTTCGGCAACAGCCTCCGCAGGATTATGCTGCAAAATCAATAGGCCAGGAACAAAAGCCACGAGACGAGGAAATCACCATGGATGTCGGTGACGCTGCCCGGCGCTCTGGCCTGCCGGCCAAGACCATCCGTTACTACGAGGAGATCGGCCTGAGACGCGGCCGCTGCAGGAGATGATCCTGACGGGCCGGGTTCAATAAAGGACGCCGCGAAGCACGGTCCAGGCCAGAAGCCCGAACGTGCCGATCACCACCAATGCACCAAGGACCGTGCCGATCTTTTCAGGCAGTCCATCGGGGCGACCAGGATCGTCGGCCATTCAACTATCGATCATGACGTAGGCGGCACCAAACACGGCAACGATGATTGCCCCAAGCACCGCCCAGCCTCTGATGGCCGAGCGGATTTCCTCCGGCGTCGCCGATTTCCGGTCGTCATCTTCCGTCGTGGTGTGCTCCTCGTAAAAAATCCCGTGGCCGACATTGAAAGCGCAAGCTGCCGGCGCTGCCAAGAGGGTGCAGCGGACATTTTTTGCGCAAAAGTGTAGGAACGGGCGCCGTTCGAGAGCAAGCGTTCCCCAGCCTTCGACACTCCGCAAAGCAGGGGCGGCCGTCACGATCCCGGTGGGCGATAGCGGATCGACTTCGCTTTCCCAAGCGCGTCCATCGTCTCTTCGACACTTAACAGCACGGTGGTCTCGTACGAGCTGAGCGCGCCTCCCGCACCGATTGCGAGCATGACGGATGCCATCGACACATTGTCCGGCGCCTCCCACAGGTTCCAGCCATCGTACTCTCCGAAGGCATACCAGAACCCGTGCAGCTTTCCGCCCACCGACTCGATGTAGGAACGGGCAGCCTCGCGTCTATCCTCGGGATTGTCCATCAAGCGCGCCCAGGTTTCGGGCCTGTAGCTGAATCGCGTGAGATACATCGGCATGGTTCGTCTCCTCCCAGAGCTGCCCCCACCAAGACAGTTAAGCGCCGCAATCCGGGAGAACGCGAGTCGTTTCCGAGGCGTAGTACCGCTGGCTTAGTTGCGGGACCGCTAATAGACCTGTTTCAATTGCCTTTCCCAAGGGGAGTAAGGTCAATGGCCGCATATCTCATTGCTGATGTAGACATAACCGACGCCGCCGTCTTCGAGGAATACCGCCGGGACGTGCCTGCAACCGAAGCCCGCTACGGGGGGAGGTACATCGCTCGCGGCGGAGCCACCAAAGTTCTGGAAGGCGATTGGGAGCCTCATCGCCTCGTCATTGTCGAATTCCCCGACATGGCTTCCCTCCTGGCATGGTACGATTCTCCAGAATACGGCCGGCTCAAGGCCATCCGCGAACGCTGCGCAAAGACGAGAATTATTGCTCTGGAGGGCATGATGCCGGTTAGCTGAGGCCTGTTCGATGACAATGGCAAATCTGAGTTGCCATATCTGGTGCGGCCCGGCGACAGGACAGGAGCATTTTGATATGAATCAGCAAGCTTCAAACTTGCGGCCGGGAATGACGGCCAACGATGGGAGGATGACGCCGGAAGCGCTCATTGAATGGGACCTACATATCAATATGACCCAACACCGGATCGGCAGGCGGTGTTACCGTGTGACCTAGGGTTGTGTCATGGCGTTGAAAATGCCGGCGCCAACTATCGCACATAAGGCTGCGGCCCCAAGCCCTCCCACAATGATGCACCACCAGGCGCGGCCATTTCCCCGAAGCATGGGATTCATTTTTATCATCCGTCGCGCCAGAAGCCCCTGGTAGAGTGCATAAGAAGACCCGAAACCGGCGAGCCAAATAACGGAAAATACGACGCCCCGCGTGAGCATCCTATTGAGCCTAGTCTGGTCGATCGTCAAACTTGCAATCTCAGTAACCATGCTTCGCCACCTTTTTGATTATGCTGCGACCACTTTCGGGCCTGCAGCGGTGAATATTAGATCAACCGCGACGCCTCGCGAAAACATAGCTCCCCTCACCAGTAAGAACCGCATTCATAACGCGAGCGGCCCGCCTTGTGGAAGGGCGGGCCTTGTAGCGCCCGCTCCACAGTATTTTGCAGATTAGGTTTGTCAGCCAGATAATCGCACTGAAAACCGGGTTCAAACCGTGAACAAAATCTGGCATGGTGCGGCCATGCCGATCATCTCACCTCTTCCCCTCAACCCGCTCATCGACGGCCGCCAGTCGGAGCGTGCCATGCTGGTTCGTCGCGGCGTGCAGCGGCTGCTCAAGCAGATGGGCGCGCATGTCTTGCCCGAACTGTCGCTGGCGACCGGGCGCCGCGCCGATCTCGTGGCGCTGACCCGCCAGGGCGACATCTGGATCATCGAGATCAAATCCTCGATCGAGGATTTCAGGGTCGACCGCAAATGGCCGGACTACCGGCTGCATTCCGACCGCTTCTTCTTCGCCACGCATCCCGGCGTGCCCCAGGAAATCTTTCCGGAAGAGTGCGGCTTCATTCTCTCGGACGGCTATGGTGCTGAGATTTTGCGCGATGCGCCCGAGCACCGCATGGCGGCGGCGACACGCAAGGCGCTGATGCTGAGGATCGCGCGCGCCGGTGCTGCGCGGTTGCTGGCGGCGGAGCTTGCTGGCGTGTCGGTGCCGGCGCTGGAGGGTGAGAGCGAGTAGGGGTTTCCCTCTCCGTAGTCATGGAGGCTTGCGCTGCCCCGGCTGCCGCCACCTTGCATAAGAGATGATGTATGACTGCGGTGTTCCGCAAGTAACGCCAACAGCCGGGTGTAGCCTTCGTCTTCCCAGTGCAGGTCGAGATTGGAAATGAAACCCGGCACGAAGACCAGATCGAGCGATCCCTGGCCGACCACCTGATAGGCGATCCGCACGTCGCCACTGAGCGCGTATCGAGTTTCGATCGGCCTCACGAGGTTGTCCGCCCGACCCGACGATTTCTTATCGCCGGATCATAGCAGAGGCGCGCAGCTTGCGGCAGATGAAACTATAGAGAGTGTGAATGTAGGTCCGCGGCGCCTACTTCTGTGACGCGGCGGTAGTCTCGGTGTTCGCACCGCCGACGCTAAAACCTGCGCCCTCCGGCGCGCCCGGCCGCTTGATGTGAGGCGCGGCCGCGACGACAAGCTCGTTGAACCCTTCGCCGCCGCTATCCAGCATCTCGAACAATTGCCGGCGCATCCGCGGCTCCCAGAACTTGTTGATGTGCTCGGCGACGCCGGCAATGCCTTGCTCGCGCGGCTTGGAGTGGAAAAAGGCGGCGATCTGGTTGGCCATGCGAACCAGCTTTTCGCTGGTGCTCATGAGGTGGCCTTCGTCATGCGACATGCTTGGCAACTCCGGAAACCACGCGGTCAGGATGGGTGAAAATATCGAAATCGTCGCCGCGCACCAGCGCCACCAGCGTCATGCCGGCGTCGTCCGCGGTGCGGATGGCAAGTGCCGTCGGCGCCGAGACGGCGATGATGAAGGCAGCACCGATCGCCGCGGTCTTCTGCACCATCTCGACCGAAACGCGCGACGTCACGACGACGGCCCCCGACCTGCCGTCGATACCGGCTTTGGCCAGGGCGCCGGCCAGCTTGTCCAGCGCATTGTGACGGCCGACATCCTCGCGCGCCATGACGATGCCCTTGCCGGGGAGGTAAAAACCGGCCGCGTGGACCGCGCCGGTCTCGGCGTGCAGCGGCTGCACCTTCGACAAAAGCTTGACCGAGCGAACGATATCGTCGGCCTGAAGCGTAAGCGTTGACGCGCCGACCGGATCGACCGAGCGCATTGCTTCCTCGATCGATTCGATGCCGCACAGCCCGCAGCCGACCGGGCCGGCCAGCCGTCTGCGACGCGCCTCGAAGCGGGTGTTGGCGCTGTCCTTCAGCCTGATCTGGATATCGATTCCGGCGCCGTGATCCTCGACCTCGATCGCTTCGATTTCGTCTGGCGAGGCAATGATGCCTTCGGTCAGCGAGAAGCCGAGCGCGAAATCCTCGAAATCGGCCGGGCTTGCCATCATCACCGCATGCGTGGTGCCGGCAAAGGAGAATGCTACCGGCGTCTCTTCCGGCACCATGCGGTTGGCGGCCGCGGTGCCGCCGGCGCGGCGCGCGAGGCGGCTGATCTGGGTGACAGCACGACGTTTGGGCATCACGCGGCACCCCCCTCTGGCCTACCGGCCATCTCCCCCTCAAGAGGGGAGATTGGCAGTTCAGACGTAAGGCACCCTTCGACGCTGGTGATTGGCGAAAGCCGAGATGACATCCAATCTCCCCCCTTGAGGGGGAGATGGCCGGTAGGCCAGAGGGGGGTGCTCCGGCACGACGCCAAAACGCTACTCCGCCGCTTCCAACTTCGCGATGCGGCGGCTTTGCTTCGCCTGCTCGTCATAGTCGCGCTGCCATTCCGACGGGCCGTTGGATGCACCCACCTGCACCGCGGTCACCTTGTATTCCGGGCAGTTGGTCGCCCAGTCGGAGAAGTCGGTGGTGATGACGTTGGCCTGGGTGTCGGGATGGTGGAAGGTCGTATAGACGACGCCCGGCGACACCCGCTCGGTGATCAGCGCGCGCAGCGTCGTCTCGCCGGAGCGGCTGGTCAGCCGCACCCAGTCGCCGTCGCGCAGGCCGCGATTTTCGGCATCGTGCGGATGGATCTCCAGCCGGTCCTCGCTATGCCACACGACGTTGTCGGTGCGCCGGGTCTGCGCGCCGACATTGTATTGCGACAGGATGCGGCCGGTGGTCAGCAGCAGGGGAAAGCGCGGTCCGGTCCTTTCGTCGGTCGCCACGTATTCGGTGCGGATGAACTTGCCCTTGCCGCGCACGAAGCCGCCAATATGCATGATCGGCGTGCCTTCCGGCGACTTCTCGTTGCAGGGCCACTGCACCGAGCCCACCCGGTCGAGAAGGTCGAAGGAAACGCCGGCGAAACTCGGCGTCGTCTTGGCGATCTCGTCCATGATCTCAGACGGATGCGTGTAGTTCCAGCCGAGGCCGAGCGCCTTGGCGAGCTCCTGCGTCGTCTCCCAGTCGGCATAGCCGCATTTCGGCTCCATCACCTTGCGCACCATGTTGATGCGGCGCTCGGCATTGGTGAAGGTGCCGTCCTTCTCGAGGAAGGTCGAGCCGGGCAGGAAGACATGCGCGTAGTTGGCCGTCTCGTTGAGGAAGAGGTCGTGCACGACCACACATTCCATCGCGGCGAGACCCGCGGCGACATGCTTGGTGTCGGGGTCCGACTGCAGGATGTCCTCGCCCTGCACATAGAGGCCCTTGAACGAGCCGTCGACGGCTGCGTCCAACATGTTGGGGATGCGCAGGCCGGGCTCGTCGTCGAGCTTGACGCCCCACAGGCTCTCATAGATAGCGCGCACGGCGTCGCCTGAGATGTGGCGATAGCCGGGAAGCTCGTGGGGGAACGAGCCCATGTCGCAGGAGCCCTGCACATTGTTCTGGCCGCGCAGCGGGTTCACGCCGACGCCCGGCCGGCCGATATTGCCGGTCGCCATGGCGAGGTTGGCAATGGCGATGACGGTGGTCGAGCCCTGGCTGTGCTCGGTCACGCCGAGGCCGTAATAGATCGCGCCGTTGCCGCCGCGGGCATAGAGCCGGGCTGCACCGCGTATGTCGTCGGGATCGACGTTGGCGAGCTGGCCGACGACCTCCGGGCTGTTTTCCGGCAATGCCACGAACGATGCCCAATCCTGGAACTCGTCCCAGTCGCAGCGCTCGCGGATGAAGGCCTCGTCGAACAGGCCTTCGGTGACGATGACATGGGCGAGCGCTGTCAGCATGGCGACGTTGGTGCCCGGCTTCAGCGGCAGATGGAATTGCGCCTCGACATGGGCCGAGCGCACGATGTCGGTGCGGCGCGGATCGAGCACGATCAGCTTGGCGCCCTGGCGCATGCGCTTTTTCATGCGCGATGCGAACACCGGATGCGCATCGGTCGGATTGGCGCCGATCAGCAGGATGACGTCCGTCTGCTCGATCGAATCGAAATCCTGCGTGCCGGCGGAGGTGCCGAAGGTCTGGCCGAGGCCATAGCCGGTCGGCGAATGGCAGACGCGGGCGCAGGTGTCGACATTGTTGTTGCGGAAGCCCTGCCGGACCAACTTCTGGACGAGGTAGGTTTCCTCGTTGGTGCAGCGCGACGAGGTGATGCCGCCGATCGAGGTGCGGCCGTACTGGTATTGGATGCGGCGGAATTCGTTCGCCGTATGGGTGAGCGCCTCTTCCCACGACACTTCGCGCCACGGATCGCTGACCTTCTCGCGGATCATCGGCTTCAGGATCCGGTCCTTGTGCGTCGCATAGCCATAGGCGAAGCGGCCCTTGACGCAGGAGTGGCCGTGGTTGGCCTTGCCTGCCTTGTAGGGCATCATGCGGATGACGTCGTCGCCCTTGACCTCGGCCTTGAACGAACAGCCGACGCCGCAATAGGCACAGGTGGTGACGGTCGAGCGCTCGGGCAGGCCCTTCGCCAGCACGGTCTTTTCCCTCAGCGCATCGGTCGGGCAGGCCTGCACGCAGGCCCCGCACGACACGCATTCGGAATCGACGAACGCCTCGTGCATGCCGGCCGAGACCCTGGATTCGAAGCCGCGGCCCTCGATGGTCAGCGCAAACGTGCCCTGCACCTCTTCACAAGCGCGCACGCAGCGCGAGCACACGATGCACTGCGCCGGATCGTAGGTGAAATAGGGGTTCGATTCATCACGCGCGATATAGTCGATGGTCAGCGAGCCATGGCCGGGCGCCACGCCGTTTTCCTGCTTGACGTGGTTGCGGCCGTCCACGCCATAGCGGTTCTCGGTCAGGCCGACCGTCCTGACGACCTTGTCGAACTCGCTGGCGCCGGTGCCGGCCTTCTCGCCCCACGCCGCCGGGTGGTCGGAGACATAGAGTTCCATCACGCCGCGGCGGATGGCGTCTAGCCGGTCGCTCTGCGTATGCACGACCATGCCTTCGCCGACCGGCGTCGTGCACGAGGCCGGCGTGCCGCCGCGCCCATCGATCTCGACGAGGCAGACCCGGCAGGAGCCGAACGAATCCAGCATGTCGGTGGCGCAGAGTTTCGGGATTTCGACGCCCGCTTCCATCGAAGCGCGCATGATAGAGGTCCCCGCCGGCACCGTCACCGACTTGCCGTCGACGGTCAGCGTTACCTGCTGTTCGGCTTCCGAGGCGGGTGTGCCGTAGTCGATTTCCTGGACCAGCGATTTGATGTCGAATGCCGCGTTCATGCCTGTCCGCTCCTATTCCGCTGCTTCGGCGACCGGCGTCGGCCGAAAGTCGTCCGGGAAATGGTTGAGTGCACTCATCACTGGATATGGGGTGAAGCCGCCGAGAGCGCAAAGCGAGCCGAACTTCATCGTGTTGCAAAGGTCGGTGACCAGCGCGATCTGCTTTTCCGGTTCGACGTTCTGGGCGAGCCGGTCCAGCACCTCGACGCCGCGCGTCGAGCCGACGCGGCACGGCGTGCACTTGCCGCAGCTTTCGATAGCGCAGAATTCCATGGCAAAGCGTGCCTGCTTCAGCATGTCGGCGCTGTCGTCGAAAACGACGATGCCGGCATGGCCGATCAGCCCGTCCTTGGCGGCAAACGCCTCGTAGTCGAACGGCGTGTCGAACAGGGCGCGCGGGAAATAGGCGCCGAGCGGGCCACCCACTTGTACCGCCTTGACCGGACGCCCCGTCGCCGTGCCGCCGCCGATGTCGTCGACGATTTCACCCAGCGTCATGCCGAACGCGGCCTCGTAGAGACCGGGATACTTCACGTTGCCGGCAATCTGGATCGGGATGGTGCCGCGCGAACGGCCCATGCCGAAATCCTTGTAGAAGGCGGCGCCCTTGTCCATGATCACCGGCACCGAGGCCAGCGAGATGACGTTGTTGATTACCGTCGGCTTGCCGAACAGGCCCTTGTGCGCCGGCAGCGGCGGCTTGGCCCGCACCTGTCCGCGCTTGCCTTCGAGGCTGTCGAGCAGGGCGGTCTCCTCGCCGCAGACATAGGCGCCGGCACCGACGCGGACTTCCATGTCGAATGAATTGGCCGAGCCGAGCACATTGACGCCGAGCAAGCCGGCCTTGCGGGCGATCTCGACGGCCTTCTGCATCACCGCCACCGCATGCGGGTATTCGGAGCGGATATAGATGAAGCCCTTGGTCGCGCCGGTGGCAATGCCGGCGATCGCCATGCCTTCGATCAGCACGAAGGGGTCGCCTTCCATGATCATGCGGTCGGCGAACGTGCCGGAATCGCCTTCATCGGCATTGCAGACGATGTATTTGCGGTCGGCCGACGTATCGAGCACCGTCTTCCACTTGATGCCGGTCGGGAAGCCGGCGCCGCCACGACCGCGCAGCCCGGACTCGGTCACCTGTTTGACGACGTCGGACGGCGTCATCGCCACTGCATTCTGCAGGCCTTTCAGCCCGCCATGCGCCTTGTAGTGATCGAGCGACAGCGGATCGGTGACGCCGCAGCGCGCAAAGGTCAGCCGCGTCTGTTTGGCCAGGAACGGGATCTTGTCCGGCGTACCCAGCCAGCGCTTGTGGTGGCCGCCGGTGAGGAAGCCGCAGTCGAACAGGCTTTTGACGTCGGATGGCTTCACCGGCCCATAGGCGACGCGGCCAGTGGCTGTCGCCACTTCGACCATCGGCTCGAGGAAATAGGCGCCGCGCGAGCCGTTGCGCACGATCTTGGCCTCGATGCCGCGCTCGGCCAATTCCGCCCGAATCGCCTTGGCGACCTTTTCCGCGCCGAGCGCCAGCGCGCCGGAATCGCCCGGAATATAGATACGCGGGATCATGAGCGCACCTCGGCAACGATTTCATTGAGCTTTTCGTCGTCGAGCCGCCCGATCACCTCACCGTCCAGCATCGCCGACGGCGAGCAGGCGCAAAGGCCGAGGCAATAGACCGGCTCCAGCGTCACCGAACCGTCGCGGGTTGTCTCGTGGAAGCCTATGCCCAGCAATGATTTGAGCTTGGCGGCGATCGCATCCGAACCCATCGACTGGCAGGCTTCCGCCTGGCAGAGCTTCAGCACATGCCTGCCGGCCGGCTGGCTGCGATAATCGTGATAGAAAGTGACGACGCCATGCACCTCGGCCCTGGAGATGTTCAGCGCCTCGGCGATCACGGGCAGCGCGTCCTGCGGCACATAGCCGAACTCTTCCTGTATACCGTGAAGGATCGGCAACAGCGGGCCTTCGAGGCCTTTCAGCTCCTGGATGATCGCCGCCGTGCGCGATGCGATCTCGGTACTTGCAGGCTGCATCGTCATGCAGCGCCCTCCCTGGTCGTGGCGGTCTTCCGCTAAGTGCTTAAGAAATCAGAGGAAACCCGCTAAATCAATAAAGCCGATCCGTTGCTCGATAGAAATCTTCTATCGATCGCGTTCACCAGCATTGTCTAGCCTAGCGGCGGGCGCGGAAATCGTCCGCCAGCGCCATTGCCTCGTCCAACAGCGCCGAGACCAGCGGCGTGTGCGGTTCGCGCGGCGCGGCCACCAGCCCGACGGTGTGGCTGGCATCCGGCTCGACGATCGGGATAGCCCGGATCGGCTCGGAAAAGCCGAACGTTTCCGCAAGGTTAAGCGGCATGATCGACGACCATTTGCCGGTGCGGATATGCGAAAACAGCACGATCATCGAGTTGGATTCCAAAGTCGGCCGCACCTGCACGCCGGCTTCGGCCAGATGCTGGTCGATGATGCGGCGGTTCTGCATGTCCGGCGTCAGCAGGCAGAGCGGCAGCTGGCTGAGTTCCGCCCATGTCACTTTGTCGCGGTCGAAATAGGGGTTCCCGACGGCGGTGATCAGCTGGTAGCGCTCGTCGTAGAGCGGCACGCTGGTGACGCGTCCGAGCGGCTCGTTGTCGAGATAGGTGATGCCGGCGTCAATGTCGAAATTGCCGAGCAGCGACAGCACCTCGATCGATGTCCGCGACAGCACCGAGAAGGTAACGCCGGGGTGCTTTGCCCGAAACGGCGTCGTCAATCGCGCCACCATGGCCAGCGCCGTCGGGATCGCGGCGATACGGATGCGCCCTGACAAGCCGTGGCGTGCCGCCCGCATCTCCTCGCGCATGGTCCTGCTATCGCCGACGATGCGGCGCGCCCACACCAGCACCTGCTTGCCTTCCGGCGTCAGCCCCTGGAAGCGCGAGCCGCGCAGCACCAGCATCACGCCGAGCTGGCCCTCCAGCTGCTTGATGCCGGCCGAAAGCGTCGGTTGGGTGACGCCGCACACCTCCGCCGCCCGGCCGAAATGTTCTTCCCTGGCAAGTGCTATGAAGAATTCCAGCTTGTCGATCATGCCGTCGGGAGCCTGTCACGGACGCTGTGTCCGATCGTAGCGCGCAACGTCGTGGAAATCGCCTTCGGCCGCAAGCCGCCTGTAAATCGTCCGCATCCACATCTTTCAGCCGGCTTACTGTTTCCCGCGATGGCATGCAGCGCTATGTGGATGGAACTGGTCGTGGACCGACACGACGGGAGACCGAACATGCTGGGCTGGTTCCGCAAGCTTTTGCCGCGCGAAGATCGCTTCTTCGACCTGTTCGAGCGGCATTCCCGCACCGTGGTCGCTGGCGCCGAGGCACTGCAGCAGCTTTTGCAGGGCAACGACATCGACCGCTGGTGTCAGACGATCATCGATCTCGAGGACGAAGCCGATCAGATCACCGCGGAAGTGCTGCTGGCCGTGCGCCGCTCCTTTATCACGCCCTTCGACCGCGGCGACATCAAGGACCTGATCCAGTCGATGGATGATGCCATCGACATGATGCACAAGACCGTCAAGACGGTAAGGCTGTTCGAAAAGAAGGAATTCGACCCGCTGATGCAGGAAATGGGGGGCGTCGTCGTCGAGGCCGCCAAGTTGGTGGCCGAGGCGATCCCGCTGCTCGGCGAGGTCGGGGCGCATACGGTGCGCCTCAACGCCATCGCCGAGGAGGTCATGCGCGCGGAAGGCCGGGCCGACGACCTGCACGAGCAGGGCCTGAAGGACCTGTTCAAGCGGCACGGCCGCAGCGATCCGATGGCCTATCTGATCGGCAGCGAGATCTACGGCGAGCTGGAAAAGGTGGTCGATCGCTTCGAGGACGTCGCCAACGAAATCAGCGGCATCGTCATCGAGAACGTATAGTGGAAGCCGCAATAGCCTTTCCCGTGCTGGTCGGCCTTGTCTTCGTCGCGCTGTTCTTCGATTTCCTTAACGGCCTGCACGATGCCGCCAACTCCATCGCCACCATCGTCTCCACCCGGGTGCTTCGGCCGCATTATGCGGTGTTCTGGGCGGCCTTCTTCAATTTCATCGCCTTCATGTTCTTCGGTCTCCACGTGGCGGAGACGCTGGGAACCGGCATCATCGACGCCAGCATCGTCACGCCGGCAGTGATCTTCGCAGCACTTGTCGGCGCCATCGTCTGGAACATCGTCACCTGGCTCGTCGGCATCCCGTCCAGCAGCTCACACGCACTGATCGGCGGTTTGGTCGGCGCCGGCGTTGCCAAGGCAGGCACCGGCGCTATCGTCTGGGCCGGATTGGGCAAGACCACGGCAGCCATCGTGCTATCGCCGGCGGCGGGATTTCTGCTGGCGCTCATCTTGATCCTTGCGGTTTCCTGGCTGTTCGTGCGGCAGACGCCGTTCGCAGTCGACAGCACGTTCCGCGTCATGCAGTTCTTTTCCGCCTCGCTCTATTCGCTCGGCCATGGCGGCAACGACGCGCAGAAGACGATGGGCATCATAGCCGTGCTGCTCTATTCGCAAGGCATGCTCGGCGCGAATTTTTACGTGCCGCTGTGGGTCGTCATCACCTGTCAGTCGGCGCTGGCGCTGGGCACATTGCTCGGTGGCTGGCGCATCGTCCACACAATGGGCTCGAAGATCACCCGGCTGAACCCGATGCAGGGTTTCTGCGCCGAGACCGGCGGTGCGATCACCCTGTTCGCCGCCACCTGGCTCGGTATTCCGGTATCGACCACGCACACGATCACCGGCGCCATCATTGGCGTCGGCGCCGCCCGCCGCGTCTCCGCCGTTCGCTGGGGCATTGCCGGCAACATCGTGGTGGCATGGATCGTCACCCTGCCGGCAACCGCGGCGATCGCGGCTCTCACCTACCTCGCGGTCGGCCTGGCATGGTGACAGCACCGCAGCACTGCGCGGCAGGCGATGCGCCGTATCTACCTATCCACAAGGTTCAGGATGTTGCCGTCCGGATCCTTGAACCATGCGATCTTCATGCCCTGACCGACATGAACGTCGCCCTCCAGCGTCAGGCCGGGCATGTCGTAATGCTCGAAGGTCACGCCCTTCGATTTCAATGCCTCGACGATCTTGCCGAGTTCATCGCCGACCGTCCAGGTCACAGCCGTCGCCTTGTTGGTCCCAGCGAAGTTCGAACGGTACACGTTGATGGCGGTATCGCCGCTTTCATAGACGATCAGTTCGCCACCTTCATTGTGCACCTCTTTGAGGCCGAGCGTCCCTTCGTAGAAAGCCCTGGCCTTGGCCAGGTCCTTCACAGCGAGATTGGCCGTTGCGTTGCTGTTTGCGAGCATGATTCGTCTCCTTCCCTGACGGTCATTCCATGTCCATTGAAATAGGCTGCGTTGACGATTTGGCGACGGCTACTCCCACTGGAAATGCCGTCATATGCTCGCTGCCTCCCCGGTACGCCGCTGCAACTGTTGGTCCATCGCTTGGTTCTGTTCCGGAACTGCATTATCTGGAGCGGAAAAGTAGAGGAAAAACTCATGCCCGCCGCCCATGAAAACGTGACCAAGGAAATCGTTATCGAGCGCCTGAAAACGGTCAATGGGCCGGATTTCACCGGCAATATCGTCGACCTCGGCCTGGTGTCCGAGATTTTCATTGCCGATGCCAAGGTGTTCTTCTCAATCACCGTTCCCGCTGCCCGTGCCCAGGAGATGGAGCCGCTGCGCGCGGCCGCCGAACGTGTCGTCAAGGCGATCCCCGGTGTCGCCGGCGCCGTGGTCGCGCTGACGGCGGAAAAGAAGGGAGGCGGCATGGAGGCGCCGGTTCCGCAAAGCCCGGCTCAGAGGCCCGCTCCACCGGCCGCACCTGCGCGTCCCATGCCCCAGGCGCCGGCCTCACACAGCCAGGGCAAGCGCGGCGTACCCGGCATCGAGGCGATCATCGCTGTTGCTTCCGGCAAGGGCGGCGTCGGCAAGTCGACCACCGCCGTCAATATCGCCCTTGGGCTTGCCGCCAACGGGCTGCGGGTCGGCGTGCTCGATGCCGATATTTATGGCCCCTCCATGCCGCGTCTGCTCAACATTCGTGGCAGACCGCAGACCGTCGACGGCAAGATCCTGAAACCGATGCAGAATTATGGCCTCAAGGTCATGTCGATGGGCTTCCTCGTCGATGAGGAGACGCCGATGATCTGGCGCGGGCCGATGGTGATGTCGGCATTGACGCAGATGCTGCGCGAGGTCGAATGGGGACCGCTCGATGTGCTCGTCGTCGACATGCCGCCCGGCACCGGCGACGCCCAGCTGACCATGGCCCAACAGGTGCCGCTGGCCGGCGCCGTCATCGTCTCGACGCCACAGGACCTGGCCCTGATCGATGCGCGCAAAGGCCTCAACATGTTCAGAAAGGTCGACGTGCCGCTATTGGGTATCGTCGAAAACATGAGCTATTTTCTCGCCCCCGATACGGGAAAACGCTACGACATCTTCGGCCATGGCGGCGCGCGCCGCGAGGCCGAGCGTCTCGGCGTCACCTTCCTTGGTGAAGTGCCGCTCGAGATGGGCATCCGCGAGAGCTCCGATGCCGGCACGCCGGTGGTGGTCTCCAAGCCGGATGGCGCTGAGGCGAAAATCTATCGCGACATCGCCGCCAAGGTCTGGGACCGCGTCAATGAAGAGCGCGGCGCGGCCGAGGCTGCAGTGCCGAGCATCGTATTCGAGTGATGCGGATATCCCCCCAAGTGGGCCCCTTGAGGGGGAGGGTGGCCGGAAGGGTCAGGTAGGTCCGCGGCGACACGCTCCAACTTTTCCGGGATAGCGGACTGGCAAACCCCAATCCCCGTCTAGCGCGGGGGCAGATCTATGTCTATCGCACCAAAGTGCGGATTCGGATGGCGCGTGCCCCTTGCCTGCTTCCGCGCGTTGTCATATCGATTTGTCATACAAATACGGAGACCACGATGGCAGGCGCCCCCACCCACAAGAAAAAATTTCGCTCGCAGGAGTGGTTCGACAATCCCGACAATCCGGGCATGACGGCACTCTATCTGGAACGCTACCTGAATTACGGGCTGACGCGGGCCGAACTGATGTCCGGGAAGCCGCTGATCGGCATCGCCCAGACCGGCTCGGACCTGTCGCCCTGCAACCGCCATCACATCGAACTGGCCAAGCGCGTGCGCGAAGGCATCGTCTCGATGGGTGGCATTCCTTTCGAGTTCCCTTGCCACCCGATCCAGGAAACCGGCAAGCGGCCGACTGCTGCACTTGACCGCAACCTTGCCTATCTCAGCCTGGTAGAGGTGCTCTACGGCTATCCGCTCGACGGCGTGGTGCTCACCATCGGCTGCGACAAGACGACGCCGGCCATGCTGATGGCCGCGGCCACCGTCAACATTCCGGCTATCGCGCTTTCGGTCGGCCCGATGCTCAACGGCTGGCACAAGGGCAAGCGCACCGGCTCCGGCACCATCGTCTGGGAATCGCGCCAGCGCCTGTCGGCCGGCGAGATTGGCTATGACGAGTTCATGGATATCGTTGCCTCCTCGGCGCCGTCGACCGGCTATTGCAACACGATGGGCACCGCCACCACGATGAATTCGCTGGCCGAGGCGCTCGGCATGCAATTGCCGGGCTCGGCCGCTATCCCCGCCCCCTATCGCGAACGCGGCCAGATCGCCTACGAGACCGGAAAGCGCATCGTCGACATGGTGCATGAGGATCTGAAGCCCTCCGACATCATGACCCGTAAGGCCTTCGAGAACGCCATCGTCGTCAACTCGGCGATCGGCGGCTCGACCAATGCGCCGATCCACCTCAACGCCATCGCCCGCCATCTCGGCGTGCCGCTCGACAATGACGATTGGCAGAAGGTCGGCCTCAACATACCGCTCATCGTCAATCTGCAGCCGACGGGCGAATATCTCGGCGAGGACTATCACCATGCCGGCGGCGTGCCGGCCGTGGTCGCCGAACTGATGAAGGGCGGCCTGCTGCCCTATCCGGAAGCCATGACGGCTAACGGCAAGACCATCGGCGACAATTGTAGCGGCGCCGTCAACGAGAACCTCGACGTCATCCGCACGGTTGCCGAGCCGCTGAAAGCCAATGCCGGCTTCATCAATCTCAAGGGCAATTTGTTCGATTCGGCGATCATGAAGACCAGCGGCATCTCGCCCGAATTCCGCGAGCGCTATCTGTCGAACCCAAAGGACCCCGAAGCCTTCGAGGGCAACGCCATGGTCTTCGACGGCCCCGAGGACTATCACGCCCGCATCGACGACCCGGCACAGGGCATCGACGAGCACACCATCCTGTTCATGCGTGGCGCCGGCCCGATCGGCTATCCCGGCGGCGCGGAAGTCGTCAACATGCAGCCGCCTGCCTATCTGATCAAAAAGGGCATCCACGCGCTGGCCTGTATCGGCGACGGTCGCCAGTCGGGCACGTCGGGCTCGCCATCGATCCTCAACGCCTCGCCGGAAGCCGCCATCGGCGGCGGCCTGGCGCTGCTGAAGACCGGCGACCGCGTCCGCATCGACCTGCGCAAGGGTACCGCCGACATCCTCGTCAGCGACGACGAGATCACGCGGCGCCGCGCCGAGCTGCAAAACAATGGCGGCTATCACTATCCGAAGCACCAGACGCCCTGGCAGGAAATCCAGCGCGGCATGGTCGACCAGTTTTCCGAAGGCATGGTGCTGAAGCCGGCGGTGAAATACCAGGATGTGGCTCATACAAGCGGCGTGCCGAGGGACAATCACTGACCAGGGTCCGTCGCACGAGCCAGCCGTCAGGTCGCCAATTTTGCGGTCACCTCATTTCTCCCCGTTAACAGCCCGCTAACGGGGAGAAATGCTTGCCACAGAGTTGGATGCGGTCATTTGTCAAAAGCGATTGCCCTGCGACAGCAGGGACAAATGCTTGACAAGCGGGCGTGACAAATCCACGATCATCGCAAGGGGTGCATCGCGACGACCCCGTGAGGCGTCAGCCCAACGTTCGCGTCCAAGCTTCTCTTTCAAGGAGGTGGACGCCATGCCGTCAACAACCGCTATCACTGTATCGCAACTGTCCCGTCTGATTGGGCTGCCGGGTGCACCCGCAATCATCGACGTCCGCATCGATGATGACTACAACGCCGACCCGCGATTGCTGCCGGGGTCGGATCGGCGTGATTTCAGGACTGTCTCGAACTGGGCTGCCGACTTCGCTGGCAGGCAAGTGACAGTCGTCTGCCAGCAGGGAAAAAAGCTTTCGCAAGGCGTGGCCGCATGGCTGCGGCAGGAGGGCATTGCCGCCGAATCGCTCGACGGCGGGTTTGAAGCATGGCGCGATGCCAAGGGCCTTCTCGTTCACGCCGACAAGATACCGCCCGCCGATGCCAAGGGCCGCACCGTTTGGGTGACGCGTACGCGCCCGAAGGTCGATCGCATCGCCTGCCCCTGGCTGATCCGGCGCTTCATCGATCCTCACGCGGTCTTTCTCTTCGTCGAGCCGGCCGAAGTGGCGGCCGTCGCCGATCGCTTTCAGGCCGTGCCTTTCGACATCGAGAACGTGTTCTGGAGCCACCGCGGCGAACGCTGCACCTTCGACACCATGATCGAGGAGTTCGGGCTTAAATCCGAAGCGCTCGATCGCCTGGCCACGATCATACGCGCTGCCGATACTGCGAGCCTCGATCTTGTTCCACAGGCGGCCGGGTTCCTGGCCGCCTCGCTTGGCCTGTCACGAATGTTTCGCGACGATCTGGAGCAGCTCGAGGCCGGCATGCTGCTTTACGATGCGTTCTTCCGCTGGTGCCGCGATGCCACCGAAGAGACGCATAACTGGCCGGCCGCCGGCGCAGTCAGTCTCGGCGCGGGCAAACCATCGTGAGCGCCGTCCTTTCGAAAAAGCCGCCGGAGATCCAGGAGCCGGTTGTGCCGAGCTTCCGGCAGGCCGTGAAGGTCTGGGCGAAAATCGGCGTGCTCAGCTTTGGCGGCCCGGCCGGGCAGATTGCGCTCATGCACAAGGAACTGGTCGAGGAACGGCGCTGGATCGGCGAACAACGCTTCCTGCATGCGTTGAACTACTGCATGCTGCTGCCTGGCCCCGAGGCCCAGCAACTCGCCATCTATATCGGCTGGTTGCTGCACAAAACGGTCGGCGGCCTTGTTGCCGGCATTCTCTTCGTCGTGCCGGGCGCGCTTGTCATGTTCGTCCTGAGCAGCCTCTATGCGCTCTATGGCGATGTACCACTCGTCGCGGCGCTGTTTTTCGGGGTCAAGGCGACCGTGCTCGCCATTGTCATCGAGGCGGTGATCCGGATCGGCAGACGCGCGCTGAAAAACCCGGTCATGGTGTCGATCGCACTCGCCGCCTTCATCGCCATCTACGCGTTGAACGTGCCGTTTCCGCTGATCGTGCTGCTTGCCGGCCTGGCAGGCTGGATCGGCAACCGTAGTGCGCCGGCTTTTTTTTCCGGCGCTTCGCATGGCAAGGGCGATGTTCCCGACATAAAGGGCGTGGTCGATCTGATGTTCGAGCGCGGCGAACTGACCCACGTCAGGCCGACACGATGGCACGCGCCGCGCACTTTGGCGATCTGGCTGCCGATCTGGCTGGGGCCTATTCTGCTGGTCTGGGCTGTCACCGGCCCTGCCAGCGTTTGGACGCAAATCGGTGGCTTCTTCAGTGTCATGGCGGTCGTCACCTTCGGCGGTGCCTACGCAGCCCTTGCCTATGTCGCGCAGGCAGCGGTCGAGTACTTCGGCTGGCTGGCACCCGGTGAAATGGTCGACGGCCTCGGACTTGCCGAAACCACGCCGGGTCCGCTCATCCTGGTCTTGCAGTTCGTCGGCTTCGTTGCCGCGTTCCGCCAGCCGGGCTTGCTGGCGCCGCTGCTTGCCGGATTGTTTGGGGGTCTGTTCACGCTATGGGCGACGTTTACTCCATGTTTCTTGTGGATATTCCTTGGCGCGCCTTACATCGAAGCGCTGCGCGGCAACAAGGCGCTGTCGGCGGCGCTCGGTGCGATCACCGCCGCCGTCGTCGGCGTCATCATGAATCTCGCTCTATGGTTTGGCTTGCACGTCATCTTCGGCGAAGTGCGCAATGTCGGGCTTGAAATGGACGTGCCGGTGCTTTCATCGATAGACTGGCGCGCGGCGCTGCTTTCCTGTGCCTCCATGATCGCCATTCTGAAGCTGAAGATCGGTATGCTGCCGACGCTTGCCGGATCGGCGCTGGCCGGTGTGTTGTTGCTGGCGGTGAGCGGGTAACGCTCAGCCGCCCATTCTGCCGCGCGGCAGCTTGATCATATCGCCGAAGCGGGCGCGCAATTTGTCGTCGACCGGCTTCGGCACGTGGCGCGGGAAGCGTTCGGCAAGCACGCGCTTCTTCTCGATGATCGCCCGCTGCAAGATGTCAGGCCTACCTTTCTCATTCCATTCCTTAGGCGAAAAGCGGTCGCCGACGGCCGGATAGAAATATTCGGTCTGCATCAGCCGCAGCGTCTGCTCGTTGCCGAGATAATGGCCCGGGCCCTTCAGGCAGACATCGGCAATGGTGTCGATCGACAGCGACTCGTCCGTCACTTCGATGCCGCGCACGCAGCGCAGGCAGTGGCCGAGCATGTCGTTGTCGATGATCAGGCTCTCAAGGCAAAAGCCGAGCAGCGAGGCGTGCATGCCGGCCGATTCGTAAACCAGGTTGAGGCCGGCAAGACCGGCCATCACGTCGGTTATGCCCTTTTCGTAGCCGGACTGAATGTCAGGCAGTTTCGAATCTGTCATGCCGGCGGCCGAACCGCCCGGCAGGTCGTAAAATTGCGCCATCTGCGCGCAGGCCGCGGTCAGCACCGCCTGCTCGGCCGAACCGCCCGACATGGCGCCGGTCCGGAGATCCGAGACAAACGGCCAAGTACCGAAAATCGCCGGATGGCCTGGCTTGATGGCGTTGACGTAGATGAGGCCGACGAGCACTTCGGCGACCGCCTGCACCACGGCGCCGGCAATCGCCGCCGGTGCCGTCGCACCCGCCTGGCCTGCCGACAGCAGCAGGATCGGAATGCCGCCCTCGACGCAGGCTTCGAGAACGCCACAGGCGTCCTCGGCAAACTTCATCGGCGGCACGACGAAGCAGTTCGAATTGGAGACGAAAGGCCGGGCGCGAAAATTCTCTTCGCCGCCGGCAATCGCATAGAGCATGTCGAGCGCCGGCTTGACGTTCTCACGCACGGTAAACGAGGTGCCGACATGCTTCGACGTGCCCATGACGCAGGCGTAGAGCGTGTTGAAATCCATATCGAGCGGGTCGGGAATGTCGCGCGGCACCATCGGCCGCTGGAAGAAATGGATGTTGTCGAGCCCTTCGACCAGGCGCGCGGCATCGTAAATGTCCTGCAGCAGCGACTCGCGATACTCACGCTTTTCGACATCGACGAGATGCACCGCAGCACCAGCCGTGCCGTAATGCACGCGCTTGCCCTGGATCACCATGTCATGCTTCGGATCCTGGCCGTGCAGGGTGAAATGCCGTGCCGCTTTCTTGATCGTGTCGAGCACAAGGCCGCGAGGAAACCGCAGGCGGCCGTCCTCACTGAAGGTCGCGCCGGCTTTGGTGAGTGCCTCGATGCAGGAGGGGATGGCGTTGGCGAAACCGACTGTCTCCAGAAGAGTAAGCACGGCCTCATGGATACGTTCGCAATCATTGCCGCTGAGCGGGCTGTAGCTTCCGCCTTCGAGGCCAGCACGCACCGGCTTGACGTCGTCGGCGAGCGGTGCCGCCCGCATGGCGCGGCGCGCCTCGCGCCCGCCGGACCGCCGCGAACGCTGGTCTGCGGACACGTCCTGCTTCTCATGGGCCATTGGCATGAAGGCACTCCAACTTTAGCTGCGGAGCGGGCGCGGCGGTTGGTCCACCATCGGCCTGCTTCGTCCCCTTTATATAGCGACTATGCCGCCGGCATTGGCACAGCCTATGTGCCAGCCGGTCCCGTCGCATATGCCAAGGAGCTAAAGAACCGGAGCCGCACTACGTGCGCCAGGCTCCGGTCGGGGAAGGGAGATCAGGCCGCTGCCGGCCTGCGTCCAGCTGCCGTCGCCAGTTCGCGGATGCCGGGTTCGATGTGCTGCAACGCGATCGAGGAAATGCCCAAGCGCATGAAACGCGATGGTTTTTCGGTACGGTCGAAGAAGCGGTCGCCAGGCTCGATGATGACGCTGCGCGAGGCTGCGGCCTCCGCCAGCCCGCGCGAATCGGTGCCGCGCGGCCCCTCGAGCCAGAGCGACGTGCCGCCGGCCGAATCGGTCGAGCGCCACTCCGGCAGGAAGGCGGAAATCGCATGGACCAGACGCTTGCGCCTCTCATCGAAGGCGCTCGACAGCCGCCGCACCAGCGCCTCGTGATGGCCGAGCGACAGGAACAATGCGACGGCGCGCTGGTTGTTCGCCGGCGGATGGCGCAGCATGAAGCGGCGTAGCGCCCGAAGCTCGGAGATCAGCCCGGCCGAGGCGACGATGTAGCCGAGCCTGAGGCCGGGAGCCAGCGTCTTTGACATCGAGCCGACGTAGACGACGCGGCCGGACCGATCGAGGCTCTTCAGCGCCTGCTGCGGCGCCTCGTCCAGGAGCTGGCTGTCATATCCGTCCTCGATGATGATCTGGTTGTAGCGGTTGGCGCGCGCCAGAAGATCCTGCCGCCGCTCTGCCGACAGCGGCACCATGGTGGGGCAATGGTGGCTGGGCGTGACGAAGACGAAGCCGGAATCATTGGGAATGGCCGAGGTTACGATGCCGGAGTGGTCGACCGGAACCGGCTGGATGTCGGCGCCGGCCAGCCGGAAGATCGAACGTGCATCGGGATAGCCCGGGTCCTCCATCGCCACCTTCGAGCCCTTTGTCATCAACAGCGTCGCCAGCATGTAAAGCGCGTTCTGCGCGCCCAGCGTCACGATGATCTCGTCCGGATTGGCGAAGATGCCGCGTCGCGGCAGCAGCCGTGCCTGGATCTGCTCGATCAGGAGTGGATCGTCGCGGTCGACCATGTCGGACGCCCAGTTGCGGATTTCGAGCACCGCCAGCGCCATGCGGTTGCACTCGCGCCATTCGGCGGTCGGGAACAGCGCCGGGTCGAACTGGCCATAGACGAAGGGGTAGGACGACTTGATCCAGTTGTCGTGCTTGGCCGGCGGTGGCATGTCGCTCGCCGCGATCTGCCGGCGCGCCTTCCAGTCGATCTCGTTGGCCTGGTCGGGCGCTTTCTGGTGCGGCTTGGCCGGCGTCGCCAGCACTTCGGGATTGACGAAATGGCCGCGGCGCTCGCGCGCCACCAGGAAGCCCTGGTCGACCAGCTGCTGGAAGGCCAGCACCACGGTGCCGCGCGCTACGCCGAGTTTTTCGGCAAGAATCCGGCAGGACGGAAGCGGCATGGAAGCCGCGATCTGCCGGTCGAGGATGGCGGCGACAATCGCCTGGCGGATCTGCGCTTGCAGGGTCTGACCGGATTCCGCCGAAATCCGGAACAGGCCGGACCATATGGCCGTGTCGTTTCGCTGTGGCATGGGAGATGTTCCTCGATGGCCAGCTTTTTTCACTTGGCTGGACCAGTCGAATGTACCGGTGGCACAAGGTGTTGCGCCAATCAATTTTTCTGATCGCTGGGATTTATGCCAGTGATCCTTTGCGCCGGCCCACGCTGCGCTGCGGCATCGCTGCGCATTGAAACAGATAGAATTCGACCCGATAGTTTGCCGCGACGACACGCGCCGGAAACATCCGGCCTGATAAGATGCATCTCAAGAGACCGGAGCAAAGCAGTGGATCAATCGTCCTTTCAAAAGCAGCTCGACGCATTGCGCGATCATCGTGCGGCCAAATCGGGCTCGATGCGCGAGGCTTTCGCTGCCGATCCGCAGCGCTTCGAGAAATTCTCCGCCAGCGACGGCGACCTGCTGCTCGACTGGTCGAAATGCGCGGTCGATGCGCGGACGATGGAGTTGCTGGAGAAGCTGGCTGAGGCCGCCGACCTCGAAGGCCGGCGCGACGCTATGTTTGCTGGCAAGAAGATCAACGTCACCGAAGGCCGCGCCGTGCTGCACACGGCGCTGCGCAACCTGACCGGCAAGGGCATCGTGCTCGACGGTCAGGACGTGAAGGTGGAAGTCCTTGCCGTACTCGACGCGATGGGTGCCTTCGCGGACGCGGTGCGTTCCGGCAAGGCGGCCGGCGCGACCGGCAAGAAGATCACCGACATCGTCAACATCGGCATCGGCGGCTCCGATCTCGGCCCGGCCATGGCGACGCTGGCGCTGGCGCCCTATCATGACGGGCCGCGCGCGCATTACGTATCCAATATCGACGGTGCCCATATTCACGACACACTGAAGGGTCTTTCCGCCGAAACCACCCTGTTCATCATCGCCTCCAAGACCTTCACCACGGTCGAGACGATGACCAATGCCGAGACCGCGCGCCGATGGGTCGAGAAGGCGCTCGGCAAGGAAGCAGTCGGCAAGCATTTCGCCGCCGTCTCGACGGCGCTCGACCTGGTCGCCAAATTCGGCATCGCGCCCGATCGCGTCTTCGGCTTCTGGGACTGGGTCGGCGGCCGCTATTCCGTCTGGGGTGCGATCGGCCTGCCGGTGATGATCGCCATCGGCCCGAAGGATTTTCGCGCCTTTCTCGACGGCGCCCATGAGCTGGACGAGCATTTCCGCACCGCGCCGCTGGCGAAGAACCTGCCGGCGCTGATGGGGCTGATTGGCTGGTGGCACCGGGTGGTCTGCAAATACCCCGCTCGCGCCGTCATCCCCTACGATCAGCGTCTGTCCAGGCTACCGGCCTATCTGCAGCAGCTCGACATGGAATCGAACGGCAAGAGCGTCACCCTGGACGGCGGCGCTGTGACGACGCCGACCGGCCCGCTGGTCTGGGGCGAGCCCGGCACCAATGGCCAGCATGCCTTTTTCCAGCTTCTACATCAGGGCACCGATTTCATTCCGGTCGAATTCCTCGCCGCTGCCGTCGGCCACGAGCCGGAACTGAAGCATCACCACGACCTTCTGCTCGCCAATTGCCTGGCGCAGTCGGAAGCCTTCATGAAGGGCCGCACGCTTGAGGAAGCCCGCGCGCAGATGCTGGCGAAAGGCATGAAGCCCGCCGATGTCGACAGGGTTGCTCCGCACCGCGTCTTCTCCGGCGACCGCCCCTCGGTGACGATCCTCTACAGGAAACTCGACCCCCACACGTTCGGACGGCTGATTGCACTCTACGAGCACCGCGTCTTCGTCGAAGGCACGCTGTTCAACATCAACTCCTTCGACCAGTGGGGCGTCGAGCTCGGCAAGGAACTGGCGACCGGCCTGCTGCCCGTCGTTGAAGGCAAGGAGAATGCCGCAAAGCGGGATGCCTCGACTGCCGGACTGGTGGAATACATTCACCGCTTGCGCGGCCCGGAGTGAAAAGCTTGGCGGACATCAAGGGAATATTGTTCGACAAGGACGGCACGCTTGTCGATTTCAACGCGACATGGCTGGGCATCGCCGACTTCATGGCGATGGATGCGGCCGAAGGCGATCGCTGGAAAGCAGACAGGCTGCTTGCGGCGGCGGGCTTCGACTTCGCCACCAAGCGCTTCAAGCCGGATTCGATTTTTGCCTCCGGCACCAACATGGACGTCGTCGAGCTGTGGTTTCCACGGCTGTCCGACGAGGACCAGATGCTTGCCGTCGCCCGCTTCAACGCCATCACCTCGGCGCAAGGATCGGCAATGGCGGTGGCGCTGCCGGGTGTGGTCGAGACGCTTGGGCTGCTTCACAGGAAATCCTACCGGCTTGGCGTCGCCACCAACGACTCGACCAGCGGCGCGGAAAAGACCCTGGTCACACTGGGCGTCGCGCAGCTTTTCGAAGCCGCCTATGGTTACGACGCGGTGGCCAATCCAAAACCGGCGCCGGATACGATCCTTGCCTTCTCGGATCTGACAGGACTCAGGCCAGCGGCGATCGCCGTCGTCGGCGACAATCGCCACGATCTGGAAATGGCGCGCGCCGGCGGCTGCGGCCTGGCGATCGGCGTGCTGTCCGGCACCGGTACACGTGAATCGCTGTCGCAGATCGCCGATATCATTCTGGATTCGGTTGCCGATCTGCCCGATTTTCTTGCGGCCCGAGTCAGCGAGACGGTCTAGACTCGCAGCTAGAGCGGTTCCCCCTTTGACGGAATCAAAGGGGATTCCAGATTTATCTGTTTTGTGATTCAAGATGCTGGCTGGAGTGGAG
>NZ_JAMYRY010000018.1:0-122429 GCF_040321655.1 Mesorhizobium sp. M0306
CGGCAGGACAGAGGGGGGCGCGAAGGATCGCTGCGGATGAGACAATCCCGGCCGCAACCCTATACCCGTCGCTCCACCATCATCTTCTTGATCTCGGCGATCGCCTTGGCCGGGTTGAGCCCCTTGGGGCAGGTCTGGGCGCAGTTCATGATGGTGTGGCAGCGGTAGAGCCGGAACGGGTCTTCGAGGTTGTCGAGCCGCTCGCCCGTCGCCTCGTCCCTGGAATCGATCAGCCAGCGATAGGCCTGCAGCAGCGTTGCCGGACCGAGATAGCGCTCGCCGTTCCACCAGTAGCTCGGGCAGGAGGTCGAGCAGCAGGCGCACAATATGCACTCGTAGAGCCCGTCGAGCTTTTCGCGGTCCTCATGGCTCTGCAGCCATTCCTTGGCCGGCTCGGGCGATACCGTCTTCAGCCAAGGCTCGATCGAGGCGTGCTGGGCGTAGAAATTGGTGAGGTCGGGCACCAGGTCCTTGACCACGGCCATGTGCGGCAGCGGATAAACCTTGATCGCGCCGGAAATGTCGTCGCAGCCCTTGGTGCAGGCCAGCGTGTTCGACCCGTCGATGTTCATGGCGCAGGAGCCGCAAATGCCTTCGCGGCAGGAGCGGCGCAGCGTCAGCGTCGGGTCGATCTTGTTCTTGATCCAGAGCAGCGCGTCGAGCACCATCGGCCCGCAATCGTCCATGTCGACGAAATACGTATCCATGCGCGGGTTCTCGTCGTCGTCCGGCGACCAGCGGTAGATGCGGTATTCGCGCAGATTGGTCGCGCCCTCCGGCTTCGGCCAGGTTTTTCCGGCCATGATCTTCGAGTTTTTCGGAAGCGTGAGTTCGACCATTACCTCAGGTCCTTTCGGATGACGAGCTTCAGCCCGGACCAGATCTCGTTCACGGCGGCGACCTTGACGTCGACGAGGTCGAGCTTCAGCGCCTCTGTGCGGATAACGTCCTCGGTGACGTCGGTCGGCACTTTCGATGCCTTTTTCGGCCATGACACCCAGACCATGCCGTCCCGCTTGATCGCCGCTTCGACGTCGCCAAGACGGTCCTCGATCTCGACACGCTGCCGGGTGAAAGCATGTACGGCATCGTATTTCTCATGAACGCCCGAAATCGCCGACCAGTCAGCCAGCCGGTCGAGCTCGGCAAAGTCCACGGCTTCGGCAAGGTCGTCCAACTCGGGCGGCAAGGCGACGAAGGCGGCAATCATCCCGTCCTTCAGGCCGAGCTTGGCCGGAAGGGGTGTGCCGGAATATCCAGCTGCCGCCAGCGCCATGATCAATACACCCTGGCCTTTGGCGCGATCTTGGCCGGGTTGATGCCGCCGTCTGCCTCCTTGAGCAGCGTCTCGGTGTGCACCGGCCGGTAGGTGAGCGCCACCTCGCCGGCCTCGTTGAGCCGAGCCAGCGTATGCTTGCGCCAGTTGGCGTCGTCGCGGGCCGAAAAGTCCTCCCGCGCGTGCGCGCCGCGGCTTTCCTTGCGCGCCTCGGCGCCGTAGACGGTGGTGATGGCGTTGGCCATCAGGTTTTCCAGCTCCAGCGTCTCGACCAGATCGGAGTTCCAGATCATCGAGCGATCGAACACTTTTATGTCCTTGAGTTCACCCCACAGCTGCGAAATGCGCTTGCAGCCGCTTTGCAGCGATTCCTGCGTGCGGAACACCGCCGCGTCCTCCTGCATCGCCTTCTGCATCTTTTCGCGCAAAACAGCTGTCGGCGTCGAGCCGTTGGCGTGACGCAGCCGGTCGAAGCGGTCCATGATCTTTTCGACGGCGGCCTCGTTGGGCGAAGGGATCGCCGATGTACGGTCGATCACCTGGCCGGCCCGGATCGCCGCCGCACGGCCGAACACCACCAAATCGATCAGCGAATTCGAACCCAAGCGGTTGGCGCCGTGCACCGAGGCGCAGCCGGCTTCGCCGACCGCCATCAGCCCGGGTGACACCTGGTCCGGGTTCAAGGCGGTCGGGTTGAGCACCTCGCCCCAGTAATTGGTCGGCACGCCGCCCATATTGTAGTGGACCGTCGGCAGCACCGGGATCGGTTCCTTGGTCAGGTCGACGCCGGCAAAGATCTTTGCCGATTCCGAAATGCCGGGAAGCCTCTCGTGCAGAACGGCCGGGTCGAGATGGTCGAGATGCAGGAAGATGTGATCCTTCTTCGGGCCGACGCCGCGGCCCTCGCGGATCTCCAGCGTCATACAGCGCGAGACCACGTCTCGGGAAGCCAGATCCTTGGCTGACGGCGCGTAGCGCTCCATGAAGCGCTCGCCCTCGGAATTGACGAGATAGCCGCCCTCGCCGCGGGCACCCTCGGTGATCAGGCAGCCGGCGCCGTAGATGCCGGTCGGGTGGAACTGCACGAACTCCATATCCTGCAGCGGCAGGCCTGCGCGTGCGGCCATGCCGCCGCCATCGCCGGTGCAGGTATGCGCCGAGGTGGCCGAGAAATAGGCGCGGCCATAGCCACCGGTCGCCAGCACCACCATTTTGGCCGAAAAACGATGGATGGTGCCGTCGTCGAGGTTCCAGGCGACGACGCCGGTGCAGGTGCCGTCCCGCTCCATGATCAGGTCGAGGGCAAAATACTCGATGAAGAACTGCGCATTGTGCTTCAGCGACTGGCCGTAGAGCGTATGCAGCATGGCGTGGCCGGTGCGGTCGGCGGCAGCGCAGGTGCGCTGCACCGGCGGCCCCTCGCCGAAATTCATCATCATGCCGCCGAACGGCCGCTGGTAGATTTTCCCGTCCTCGGTGCGGCTGAAGGGAACGCCGTAATGCTCGAGCTCGTAGACCGCCGCCGGCGCCTCGCGCACCATGTATTCCTGCGCGTCGGTATCGCCCAGCCAATCCGAGCCCTTGACCGTGTCGAAGAGATGCCACTGCCAGTTGTCTGGCCCCATATTGGCGAGCGAGGCGGCAATGCCGCCCTGCGCCGCCACCGTATGCGAGCGTGTCGGGAACACTTTGGTGATGCAGGCAGTGCGCAGGCCCTGTTCGGCCATGCCGAGCGTGGCGCGCAGGCCGGCGCCGCCGGCGCCGACGACTACGACGTCGAATTTGTGATCGACATAGCTATAGGCGGAAGCCGTGTTGGCGTTCTTCGCGTCCTTGGCCAAAACTCAGCCTCCAAATGCCAGTTTAAGCAGGGCGAAGACCGAAGCGACGCCGACGACTACGGGAAAGAATGTGTTGAGGGCGAGCAGCGCCAGCCTGGTGCCTTCGCCATGCACATAGTCTTCGATGATCGCCTGCATGCCGAGCCGCATGTGGTAGAGCACCGACAGCAGCACCAGCGCCAGCACCAGTGCCACGAACGGATTGGCAAGTGCGGCGCGCACCTCGAGATAGCTGGCCCCGTTAAGTGCAATCAGGAAGCCGACGAAGAACAGGACCAGCGGGATGTTGGAAATCGCCGTCAGCCGCTGGCGCCAGAAATGGCCGGTGCCCTCGCGGGCGGAACCGAGGCCGCGGACCTTGGCCAGCGGCGTGCGCATATCGGTGTTCTTGCCGTTCATATCAGGCTCCCCGCGCCATGTAGCCGGCGATCCAGATCAGCAGCGTCAGCGTGACCGAGCCTGCCAGCGTCGCCCACGCGATCCTCGAGGCCGTATGCTTTTCAAGCCCCGCCCCAGTGTCCCAGATAAGATGCCGGACACCGCCCAGCATGTGGTGCATCAGCGCCCAGCTGTAGCCGAACAGCACCAGCCGTCCCAGCCACGAGCCGAAAGCCCAGTTGACGGCATTGAAGGTCGCCTCCGAACTCGCCGCCGCCATCAGCCACAGCGCGACCAGCAGCGTGCCGAAATAGAGCGCCCCGCCGGTGATGCGGTGGACGATCGACATCGTCATGGTGATCGGCGGCCGATAGACGGTCAGGTGCGGCGAAAGCGGCCGTTCACGTCTGGCAAATTCGCGGGTGGCTGGTGATTTGCTCATGGCTCCCCCAGTTCGGCGTCTCTGGAGCCTCAGGTGGAAATGCGGCATTGCCGCTTCCGGTTGCGACTTCGGACAGCCGGTTTCTAATGCTCTTTTTGCACCGCGTCAAAGCCGGAAAACCGTTTCGAAAACGTAATTTAGTCTGATGAAAGCGACGCTTTCAGCTTCAATCGATTAGGACTGTCGCCTTGAGCCGGCACAATGTCGCTGCACTGCAAAATATGGCTGCCGCACCGGGCGGATCAGCGTTTACAGGCCAGCGGTGAGGCACCGCCCTTCATCACCAGCGCCTCACGCCCATCGATCACGATTGCGTCATGCGCCTCGCCGTAACGGCTTGTCTGATTGGCCGGTGACGCCGGCAACTCGGAGCTGGTGCCGTCCGGGCCGAGCACGCGCACCGACGTGCCCAGGTTCTCGATGGTCATCACGCTACCGTCGGTGCATTTGTAGGTTGCAGTGCGCGGCTGCCGTGCCGTCGGTTCGCCAGCGACGGGAGCAAGCGACACGGAAGCGGCGGGCGTATTGCCGAGCTTGGGCGCGCTGGTCTGCGGCGCGCAGGCGGCGGCAGCCAGCAGCGGCGGAATGGCCAGCGCCATCCGAAACGTGCGGCATAATCTCATATGCTGCTTTCTCCCGCGCATCGAGCCCGCCGCGATGCTCCGGCAAGCCGCCGGATTTCATGCTTTTTGAGTCGCGCTCGATGCCGGCGATGGTGGGAACAAGGCATGGCCGAATGATGGCCGGTGGGCGCTCGAAATTAACCATGTTTTCCGAGACCTCGCCCCGGCTGCGGTTGCCCTCTTAACAAAGGTTAATAAAAGGTTAATTTCTGATTCGAGGAGGCTTGCCTCTCAGCAATGGAGCAGCACGCCATGCATTCGAATTCAGCAGGATCGCGCCTTCCCTGGTTCCTATTGGCGGCGCTCGCCCTCGGCATCGCCGCACCGGCATTCGCCGGGACGCGCCACCACGACCGCGTCTATGCCGATTCCTTCGGCAATCTGGTCATCGAAAGCGCCGCCGGCTACAAGCGTATCCTCGTCGGCGAGGGCAAGCTGGCCAAGGAATTGTCCGACTACACCAGCGCCGGCCAGCCCGATGTGATCTATGAAAACGAATCGGACGATGTCCGAAGCGGCGACTGCTACAGGCCGCCGGTTTTCGTGAAGGGCCGCAGCTATATGTACGGCCTCTCAGACGGCGAGATGCCGGAGCTCAGCCCCTGCCGCTGACGGCCATGCCCCCCTTTGTCGACGGCGCCGGCAGGGCAACAGCTGGCCCCACCGAGACACGCACGCAGTCGCGGCCGCTGCCCTTCGCCTGATAGAGCGCTTTGTCGGCGCGCCGCAAAAGGTTGGAAAAGCTTTCGCCCGGACCAAGCTCGGCAACGCCGAAGCTGGCGCTGCAGCGATGATCCGCCGGCAGGCAGTCGATCGGCGTGGCACCGAAGGCGGTACGCGTGCCCTCGGCAAAGAGCCGGGCGGCGGCTAGATTGGTCCCCGGCAGGAAAATAGCGAATTCCTCGCCGCCGATGCGGCCGGCGACATGATGGTCGGCCGCGGCATCGCGGAGAAAACCGGCAAAGGTCTCGATGACCCGATCGCCGGACGCGTGGCCGTAAGTATCGTTGATGCGCTTGAAATGGTCGAGATCGGCAATGACCAGTGCCGCTGGAACGGCGCGCCGCATGGCGTCGCGCAGTGCGATCTCGGCATGGCGCTCGAAGCCACCACGGTTGAGCAGCCGCGAAAGCGTGTCGGTTTCCGATTTCGACGTCGCCTCGGCGAGCACGTCGCGGACCAGGATAGCCAGCGTCACCAGCGCAAGCGCCAGGCCGAATATGGTGCCGACCGACTGCGACACCAACGCATAGCTGGTCTGCGCATAAGATTGCGGGTTTGCACCCCAGCCACCAAGCGCATGGGCGATGAAGGGTTTGCTGGCGAACTGTAAGGTACTGGCCGCCAGGACAGCCATCAGCATATGGTCGAGCCGCTCGCGTCTTTGCCTGGACGACAAGACGATCGCCAGCCCGGTGAATTGCATGGCCGCATAGGGAAGCTGGTAGGCCGCCATTCGCACAAAGGATTGGCGTGGCAGGTCCTGGACGAAGTAGACCGCGAGGGTGGCGAAGACCAGGAAGAACAGCATCGGCGGCCAAGGCGGCGAAACGCGGTATTTATGGGCAAGCCCGCCATTGAAGGCGACGGTAGCGCCAAGGAAAGCGGCAAAGGCGGCGACAACCACGGGTCGCGCATTGTCGAAGGCAGGGATGCTGAACTCGATCGCGAAATAGGCCATGCCGAGCACATAGCCGAACGCCAGCCAGCGCGCCGATACACGTCCGGCGTCATAGACCGCGATCGTCATGAACGCCGCCGCCAGCAGCCCGGCAACGAACAGGTTGATCACCAGGATGAAATTAGCGCTGCCCATGGCGTTTTGGCACTCCCCGCCGAACAGCAAAACACCGAGGCGCGAAAAAGACGTTAATTCGACGCCGCCGCTGACGCTCAGCCAGCACTGGTCCGATTGGGAAGGACGACCGTTTCAGGCCGCTGATAGGACAGGCACACGCTGTCGCGGCCATTCCTTTTAGCTTTGTAGAGCGCTTCGTCGGCGCGGCGCATCAGCGGATCCAGCCCTTCGTCGCCGGTACGGGCGGCCACGCCGAAGCTCGCGGTCACTCTTGTGTCGGGCGGAAGCCCGTCGATTCTGCCCGCCGAATAGAGCGTACGAATGGTTTCGGCAAACAGTCTTGCCGCGCCAAGGTCGCTGAGCGGCAAAAGCACGGCAAACTCCTCGCCGCCGATGCGGCCGGCAACGCCACCCGTACCTGCAGCCGATAGAAGCTTGGCGGCGAAGTCAGCGATGACACGATCGCCGGCCGCGTGACCATGCTGATCGTTGAGTGCCTTGAAATGATCGAGATCGGCCAGCACCAGCGTAACCGGCAACCGCGCCGTGGCACAGTGCTGCAGGACCACCGTGGCGCGCTCCTCGAAACCGCGGCGGTTGAGCAGGCCCGACAGCGGGTCTGTCAGGGTTTCGGTCTTCAGGGCCTTCATCACATCGAGCGCGGCGGCGCCGAACAGGCAAAGTGCAATAAGCAGCGACAGCAATGCATGCGACAGCAGCGCCGTCGTCCAATAGGACGAGGTGTAAAGCCCTTCATAGCTGGTGAACGGCCCATGCGCGATGACGACGGCAAGCGTCCGCGCCAGGAAGTTCAGGCCGGAAAGCAGCGACAGCACGAACAGGATCATTTCTGTCGGGCCGTTGTTGCGCACCACGCGCAACTCGGCGGCGACAACCAGGCTGATGCCGCCGAAGCTGAAATTGATGGCAAGGATGCGCCAGGTGAGATCCGGCCGGGCAAAAAGAAACCACGAGAACGCGGCCAGGCCGCCGCAGGCCAGAATGCCGACCGCCGGGTAAGGCACGCGCCGCCCATAGCGCGCAATGACCGCGCCGGCGAGACAGCAGGTGGCGAAGGTGAAGCACAGGATCGAGATGAGCTTGGTCGGTGCCATGCCGACCGGCAGCGTGAAATACTGGAGCAGGAAGCCTGCGGCCGAGGCCGAGTAGCCCGCCGCCAGCACAGCCAGATAGGAACGGTGGCGCTGATAGAACCACAGCACGAGAAATGCCGCGCCGAGTGTGAGGGCGATGCCTGGATTGAGCAGCGCTATGAGCAGGCCGGTGTCCAAGCGCTGTAATTTCCCCTCGCTTCCCCTTGGAGGACCTTAGAGCGTAAGCCCAAACAAGCGGTTAAGCGAAAGCGAATATACGACGGGTGCGTCGACAAAGCCGCTGGGCGGAACCGCGAACGGCGAGCGGCGTTTCACGACGGCAACCAGGAGACGCTCCGATGGCCGACACGATCATGCTGACCGATCACGATGCAATTCGCTCATGGGCCGCGGCGCGCGCCGGCTTTCCGGCGATCGTCGACGTGTCGCCCGAAGCCGGAACGCAGCCCATGCTGAGGCTGGTCTTCGGCCAGCATGCCTACCAGGACCAGGATGAGGCCGAACGCCCGGTCAATGCCGGCGGCTACGAACTGGTCGAATGGGACGAATGGTTCAAACTCTTCGACGAGCGCCAACTGGCGCTGGTCGTCGCAAAGGATCAACCCGGCCGCCGTGAGGGATTCCACGAATTCGTCAGACGGCCCGGCTGAAGAATGCCCGAACCGCATTGCGGCTCGGGCACCTCATATCCGACTGCGCGCGCCCTGCGCTATTTCCACTCGCGGATGTCGACGAAATGGCCGGCGATCGCCGCCGCCGCCGCCATTGCCGGCGACACCAGATGCGTGCGGCCCTTGAAGCCTTGGCGCCCTTCGAAATTGCGGTTCGAGGTCGAGGCGCAGCGCTCATGCGGCTTCAGCCGGTCGTCGTTCATGGCAAGGCACATCGAGCAGCCCGGCTCGCGCCAGTCAAAGCCGGCGGCGACAAAGATCTTGTCGAGGCCTTCGGCCTCTGCCTGTTCCTTGACCAGACCTGAGCCCGGCACGATCATCGCACTGACCCGTGGGTTGACCTTCTTGCCCTCGATCACCTTGGCGGCGGCGCGCAGATCCTCGATGCGGCCATTGGTGCAGGAACCGATGAAGACGCGGTCAAGTTCGATATCGGTGATCTTGGTGCCCGGCGTCAGGCCCATATAGTCGAGTGCGCGTTGCTTGGACGTGCGCTTGTTCTCGTCGGTGATGTCGTCCGGGTTCGGCACGATGCCTTGCACCGAGACCACGTCCTCGGGCGAGGAGCCCCAGGAGACGATCGGCGGCAGCTTTGCCGCGTCGAGCACGACCACCTTGTCGAAATGCGCGCCTTCGTCGGACTGCAGCGTCTTCCAATAGGCGAGCGCGGCGTCCCAGGCTTCGCCCTTAGGGGCGCGCGGCTTGTCCTTGACATAGGCGAAGGTGGTCTCGTCGGGCGCGATCAGGCCGGCGCGCGCGCCGGCTTCGATCGACATGTTGCAGATCGTCATGCGGCCTTCCATCGACAGCGCGCGGATTGCCTCGCCGGCATATTCGATGACATAGCCGGTGCCGCCGGCCGTGCCGATCTCGCCGATGATGGCGAGGATGATGTCCTTGGCGGTGACGCCTTCCGGCAGCGCGCCGTCGACGCGCACCAGCATGTTCTTGGCCTTGCGCTGGATCAGCGTCTGCGTCGCCAGCACATGCTCGACTTCCGAGGTGCCGATGCCATGCGCCAGCGCCCCGAACGCGCCATGCGTCGAGGTGTGGCTGTCGCCGCAGACGATGGTCATGCCGGGCAGCGTAAAGCCCTGCTCGGGACCGATGATGTGGACGATGCCTTGGCGGATGTCCTTCTCGGAATAATACTCGACGCCAAAATCCTTGGCGTTCTTGGCCAGCGCCTCGACCTGGATGCGGCTTTCCTCGTTCTTGATGCCGAACTTGCGCTCCGGCGAGGTCGACACATTATGGTCGACCACTGCCAGCGTCTTTTCCGGATGCCGAACCTTGCGGCCGGTCATGCGCAGGCCTTCGAAAGCCTGCGGGCTGGTCACTTCGTGGACGAGGTGGCGGTCGATGTAGAGCAGGCAGGTGCCGTCGTCCTGGCGGTCGACGACATGGTCGTCGAAAATCTTGTCGTAGAGGGTGCGCGGTGCGCTCATGTGCGTAAATCCGTCGATTTTAAAAAGGGAAAAGGACGCCGGTCGGCCCGGCGAAGCAGCCTGGCGAGTCTGCCCTAGCTAAGTCGGCTGGTCAGCGCTCCGCAGACGCGCGCGGAAAATCGCGACGGCAGGCGTTTTCTGTCCTGCAGCACGAAACCCTTATAGGCCGGATCGCCAAAAAGCTCTTCCATGGGGTGGCTCATATCAATGTTTTGGCTTTTCAGCAATCGCGTCTGCCTTCGCAGGCGCTTCACAGCACCTCGAACACAAACGTTTTCACCAGCGCGTCGGGCTCAGCGATCGCATAGCAGCGGAACCACGGGCTCTCCTCGACCGGCCGCCATTTTTTCGCCTGCTCCAGTTCGCTAAACACGGCCTTAAACCTGCCGCTTTCAAACACCTGGTCACGGACCGTAAAGATGGCGTGGCCGCCCGTCCTGGTGATGCGTACCAGTTCATGCAGGCCCGACGCCGGCGCGTGGCCGATGGTGAACACGCCGGTCGAGAAAAAGGCGCGGAAATACCCGTCCGGCCAAGGCAATGGCCCGCCGAGCATCGCCTGTTTCAACTCGCTGTAGGCCTGCCGGCTGCCGGCGATTTTCAGCATGTCCTGCGAGAGGTCGAGCCCGGCAATGTCGTGGTAGCCGAGCGCCTTGAGCGACGGCCCCGACAGGCCGGTGCCGCAGCCGGCGTCGAGCAGCGGCCCTTCGCCTGGCGGCACGTGGCGCGCCACCCAGGCGGTGATCAGGAACGGCAGGAGATAGCCGAGCGCCGCGGTTTCGCCGTCATAGGTCGCGGCCCATTGCGCATAGGCCTTGGCGAGCGCCTCAGGCGTGTCGGCCGTGTAGACCGCTTCCAGCGCCGCATTGGCCTTGTCGATGATCATGGGTCCTCCCCGGTCGCGTCCGCTCGATGGTAGCGCCGATTTCGCCTGCCTTCTATTCCCCATTCTGGTGGCGCAGCCGCTTCTCCAGCGCCCGCAGGGCCAGCGACAGGCCGACGGTCAGGATGAGATAGATATAGGCGACGATCGAATAGGTTTCGAAGAAGCGGAACGAGCCGGCGGCGTAGATCTTGCCCATCTGGGTGATGTCGGCGACGCCGAGCACCGAGACCAGCGAGGAATCCTTGACCATGGCGACGAAATCATTGCCGAGCGGCGGCAGGATGGTGCGGATCGCCTGCGGAAAGACGACCAGCCGGAAGCGCTGCGTGCGCGTCAGCCCGAGCGCCTTCGCCGCCTCGATCTGGCCTTTCTCTACCGCCTGGATACCGGCGCGGAACACCTCCGAGATGAAGGCGGAATAGCCGATGGTCAGCGCCATAATGGCGCGCCATAGCAACGACACGTCGCGTACCAGCAGCTCACCGAAGAGGCCGGCGCTTTGCAGCGGCGCCGTCAGCGCGTTCCATGCCGCAACGAAGGCCGGCGCGCCGGCAAAGGCGATCCAGAACAACAGCACCAGCATCGGCACGCCGCGGATGATCTCGACATAGAAGCGGGCAATCTGGCTGAGCCAGCGTGAGTCCGACAGGCCCATCAGCGCGACGCCGAGGCCGATCGCGCAAGCCAGCGCGAAGGCGACCACAGTGACGAAGATGGTGACGCCGATGCCCTTGGCGACGGTTGCGAAGACCTGGGCATAGAGGTCGCTGGCAGCGATGAAGATGGCGGCAGCCAAGGCGATCGCCACGGCCACGGCAAGCCACCACGGGAAGTCGGATTTGGCGGTGGCTGGGGGCGCCGGCGGCATCAAGCAATACCGGTGATAGAGTCACGAAGGCAGCGTTCTGTCACACCCCCCTCTGGCCTGCCGGCCATCTCCCCCTCAAGGGGGGAGATCGGCAGCTTTGACCTCGCCGCCCGTTCTGCAACACTGAAAATTGGCGAAAGCCGATGCGAAATCCAATCTCCCCCCTTGAGGGGGAGATGTCCGGCAGGACAGAGGGGGGTGTACGAGCGCAGAGTCAGCGCGAGTTCCCGCGCACAATCGTCATGAAATGCGCGCAACAAGCGGGCCTACTGCCCCATCTTGTAGTCGAGGAACCACTTCTTGTTGAGCGCGTCGAGCGTGCCGTCGGCCTTGAGCGCGGCGATTGCCGCGTTGACCGGCTTCACCAGATCGGAGCCCTTGGGGAAGATGAAGCCGAAATCCTCGGTGCCGAGCGGCCCGCCGATCAGCTTCAGCCCGCCATTGGACGCATCGACATAGCCCTTGCCGGCAGTGCCGTCGGTGAGCACGACATCGACGTCGCCGGCCTTCAGCGCCTGCACCGTCGCGCCGAATGTCTCGAACAGCTTGATGCGCGGGTTCTGCTCGTTGCCGTCGAGCACGCTGTAGACGGCGGTGTAGAACGGCGTGGTGCCGGCCTGCGCGCCGATCAGCCCGTCCTTGAAGGCGGCAAACGTCTTGGCATCGCTGAAGCGCTTCTCGTCGCCGCGCACCAGCATGAACTGTTCCGAGCGCATATAGGGGTCGGAGAAATCGACCTTCTGCTTGCGGTCGTCTTTGATGGTGATGCCGGTCATACCGATGTTGTACTGATTGTCGGAAACCGCCTGGATCATCGCGTCCCAGGAGGTATTCTGGTACTCGACCTTGAAGTTCAGCCGCTTGGCGATCTCGTTCATCGCGTCATATTCCCAACCGATCTGCTTGCCGGTCTTGGCATCGATGAACTGCAGCGGCGGATAGGCGTTTTCGGTCACCACCACCACTTTCTTGCCGCCGAGGTCGGGCAGCGCCTGCGCCAGAGCCGCGACGGGCACGAGAAGGCAAGCCAGCAGGCCGGCCAGCAGCAGTTTCCAATTGATCATGACGATGCTCCCCAGGAACTGAACCGCCTCGATCGACCGAGGCATGCAGGAAATCCGGCGCCGACTTTAGCTTTCCGCCGGCGCCTTGCAAGCCGCTCCGATGCGCCGCCCGGCACGAAAATGGATTCCAATGCTTTCAACGGTGTCATTACGGAACGATCCGTTTCGATACCGGACCAACGCGGCCCGGCAAAATCGAATCCACCTCACGAAACAAAAAGGCGGCCGAAGCCGCCTTTCCGAAAACATGGCTTTTGAAGACGCCTTATTCGGCGGCAGTTGCTTCGGCGGCCTTGGCTGCCTCGTCGGCGGCTTTCTTCTCGGCGGCGTCCTGCGCGGCCTTCTCGGCGGCCAGCGCCTGGGCGGCGGCCACTTTCTCGGCCTCGATGCGCGCCTTCTCGGCGTTCAGCGCATCGCGCTCTTCGTCGTTCAGCTTGCGGGCACGCACGCCGGTGTTTTCCGAAATGCGGGCCGACTTGCCGCGACGGTCACGCAAATAGTACAGCTTGGCGCGACGCACCTTGCCGCGGCGCACGATCTCGACGCCCTCGACCATTGGCGAATAGACCGGGAACACACGCTCCACGCCTTCGCCGTAGGAGATCTTGCGGACGGTGAAGCTCTCCTGGAAACCGGCGCCGGCGCGGGCGATGACGACGCCCTCGTAGGCCTGGACGCGGGTGCGGGTGCCTTCGGTCACGCGGACCTGGACGCGCACGGTGTCGCCGGGCTGGAATTCGGGAAGCTTGCGCTTGGCTTCGATCTTGGCGGCCTGCTCGGCCTCGAGCTGACGGAGGATGTCCATCTCATAGATCCACTTCTTGTTCTTCCGACAGTCAGAGCGTCCGACACTCGCCTTGCAGTCGCATCGACCGCTCGGCTATGCCCTTCGTTCGAGAACGTCTGTTCGAGAACATCGGGCAGGGGCGACTACACCGTCATTGTTGACGGGCCAGAAGATCGCTCTTGGCAAATTTTCTTCCGGTTCGGCGCGCACATACAGCTATTTCGGCGCTTTGTCACGCCTTCGCTGTTTCTTTTTTGGCGCTGCTTCTTTTTGGCTGGCGCCCGCTGTGGCAATCCCATGATCGCTTGTGGTCCAGGGGGTTGCGCCCACGCGTCAAGCTTTCTAAGCCGGAAGATAAGCATTTTCCTCCAGCGACGACACCCCTCATGCCAATCTTGGACGCGGTCCTGCTCTTTCTCGCCGGCTTTCTATCAGGCGCGGTCAACGCCGTTGCCGGCGGCGGCACGTTCATTACCTTTGGCGCCATGACCCTGGCCGGCCTGCCGCCGATCGTCGCCAATGCGACATCATCGGTGACGCAATTTCCTGGCTACATCACCTCGACGCTCGCCTATTGGCACGACATCAAGCATTTCTGGCGCGGCGCACTGCTGCTCAGCCTCATTTCGGCTCTTGGTGCGCTGTCTGGCGCGCTCATCCTCCTAGGGCTCGACAACCCGGCGTTCCGCGCCTTGGTGCCCTGGCTGCTGCTGGCGGCAACCGCGTTGTTCGCTGCCGGGCCATGGCTGAAGCCGGCGCCCAAGCCGGAGCATGAGGCCGCGGTGGGTTCGCTGGTCGGGTCGCTGGCGCAGTTCGCCACCGCCGTCTATGGCGGCTTCTTCGGCGCCGGCATGGGCGTCATGATGCTGGCGACGCTCGGTCTCACCCAGTCCGGCGACTATCATCGGCTGAACGCACTGAAGAACATGCTGGCCGTGGTCATCGCTGCGGTCGCCATCCTGGTCTTCGTCTCGGGCGGCGTCATCGCCTGGCTGCAGGCGATCATCATGATCCCGGGTGGCGCGCTCGGCGGCTATGCCGGCGTCTGGATCGCCAGGCGCGTGCCGCAGAACGCGGTGCGCGGCTTCGTCATCGCCGTCGGCCTGTTCCTGGCTTTTTACTATTTCGACAAGGGCTAAGAAGGTCACTCCGACTCCGGACCATCATCGGCCTCGGGTGGTTCGTAGTAGATGTCCAGATTGAGCTCTATGCCACGATCGCCCAGCATTTGCAGTGTACCCGGAGCCAATCCCAGGCCTTGATTCTCCTCGTCAAGCCAAACGCCGCAGAACATGTCGACCTTGAACCGCCGGGCGAGATCGGCCCAGACCGCAAGGTCCAACGTGAGCGCTTTTAGGATATCGACGATCTGACGATCGAGTTGATCGCCTTTGTCGTATTCCGACGACAGCCTCCAGGAACCGGTCCGCGCAATCCGAGGTGGTCGATTTGGGGGATAGGTATGAAGATCCCCTTTCTTGATTGCATAGGTTGGTTTTCCGCCTAGCAATCTGGAGAGCTCAACGGGATCTAGGTCGTCGCCAAAGAGCCTCAGACCTGCCGAGCTTTGGGCGATCTCAGCCATTGTTGCCACTTTCCAACAAATCCGGCCTCCGCTCCTTCGTCAGCTTCTCGGACTCCCCGCGCCGCCACGCCGCGATCTTCTTGTGATTGCCCGAAATCAGCACTTCGGGAATCGGCCGGCCCTCGAACTCCTGCGGCCGCGTATAATGCGGATGCTCGAGCAGGCCGTTTTCAAAGCTCTCTTCCTCGCCCGATACCGCATTGCCCATGACGCCGGGCAGCAGGCGCACCACGGCATCGAGCAGCACGAGTGCCGCCGGCTCGCCGCCGGACAGGATGAAGTCGCCGATCGAAACTTCCTCGAGGCCGCGCGCCTCGATGACCCGCTGGTCGACGCCTTCGAAGCGGCCGCAGACGATCACCGCACCCGGCCCGGCGGCGAGCTCGCGCACACGGCGCTGCGTCAGCGGCTTGCCGCGCGGGCTCATCAGCAGGCGCGGACGTGGATCGCCTGTCGGCGAGGCACGGTCGATGGCGCTGGCCAGCACGTCTGCCCGCATCACCATGCCGGCGCCGCCGCCGGCCGGTGTGTCATCGATGGTACGGTGACGATCGCTGGCAAAGTCGCGGATCTGGATTGTTTCGAGCGACCAAATGCCGGTCTCGAGCGCGCGTCCGGCCAGCGACAGGCCGAGCGCGCCGGGAAACATCTCGGGATAGAGCGTCAGCACCGAAGCCGAAAAACTCACCGGTTGCCTCCGGCGTCCCTCGGCCCGCGCGGCCTGCCCTTCGGGTCGAAACCGTCGTCACCGGCAGGCTCGCCGTCCTCGTCCTCGACCAACCCTGCGGCGGCTGGATCAACGCGGACAAAGCCGCCGGCGATCGACACTTCCGGAACGGCGGCCTGCGTGAACGGGATGAGCACGCCTTTGCGCCCGGCAAGCGTCACGTCGAGAATGTCGCCGCCGCCGAAATTATGCACGGCGACGACCTTGCCGATGACCGCACCGGTATCGTCCTTGACCTCCAGCCCGACGAGGTCGGCATGGTAGAATTCGTCCTCTTCGCCCTCATCGGGCAACACCGAACGATCGACGAACAATTCGGTGCCGGCGAGCGCCTCGGCGGCATTGCGGTCGTTGACGCCTTTGAACCGCACCACCACCACGGTGTTGGCGGGCCTGATATCGACGATCTGGAAGGCGCGGCCATCCCCGGCGTAGAGCGGACCGTAATCGGCCAGCGCCAGCGGGTCGCCGGTAAAGCTCTTGACGCGCAATTCGCCCTTGATGCCATGCGCGGCACCGATCACGGCCATCTGGACGGGGTTTTGCGGCTTGCTCATCTGCGGAAAATCCTTTGCCTTGCTCTAACCCCAGCCCGTCGTCATTTCAATGATGCCGCTCTTCACCGCTTCCTAACCCGCGTGCCGGAAGATGGCGGGGAATTGGAAGAGCGCAAATGCAGGAATTCCTCATACCGGCAAAACCCGACCTGCAGGCGGCGCGCGAGGCCTGGCTGAAGATGCTGGCGCGCGAACGCCGGCTGTCGCCCGAAACCGTCGAGGCCTATGAGCGCGACACACGCCAGTTCCTGCATTTTCTGACCGGCCATCGCAGCGGCTCGCCCGGCATTTCCGACATCGCCGATCTGCGCCCCGCTGATTTGCGCGGCTTTCTCGCTGCCCGCCGTGCCGAGGGCGCCGGCGCCCGCACGCTCGGACGCGGGCTGGCTGGCATCCGCTCGCTGCTGCGTTTCCTGGAACGGCGCGGCCTCGCCAATGCGGCGGGTGCGGCAGCCTTGCGCGCGCCGCGACAGCCGAAATCGCTGCCCAAGCCGCTGACCGCAAGCGATGCAAAACACGTTGTCTCGGTAGAAGGCCAGCTGGCGGAGGAGCCGTGGATCGCCGCCCGCAACGCCGCCGTGCTGACCCTGCTCTATGGGTCGGGTCTGCGCATTTCCGAGGCACTCGGGCTGTCGGGCGCCGATCTGTCCTCGCCTGGTGAGACCGTGCTGCGCGTCACCGGCAAGGGCGGCAAGACGCGGCTGGTGCCGGTGCTGCCGGTGGCGCTGCGCGCGATTGCCGAATACCGCCGCTTGTGTCCCTACCATCTCGATCCCAAGGGCTTGCTGTTTCGCGGTGCCCGCGGCGGCCCGCTCAACCCGGCGATCGTCCAGCGCGACATGGCCAAGCTGCGCTCGGCGCTCAACCTGCCCGACACGGCGACGCCGCATGCACTGCGCCATTCCTTTGCCACGCATCTGCTTGGGCGCGGCGGGGACCTACGCACCATCCAGGAGTTGCTCGGCCACGCCAGCCTGTCGACAACCCAGATATACACCGGCGTCGACACCGCGAGGCTGCTCGAGATTTACGAAGCAGCTCATCCTCGCGCGTGATGGATGCTTGAATCGGTGGCCATCTCGCAACAATTTTGATGCGCCGATTAACCGTTTTGCCGCTTTTTGCGCCTAGAACCGCAGCATGAAACGCCTCATCGCCATCGCCGACCGCGCGACCCATATGTCGCTGAAGCTGCTTGTCGCGCTCAACGCCCTGTTTTTCCTCTCCTTCCTCATCATCGCGCTGCTCGCCGCGGGCAAGGCACGCGCCGAGACTTCGGCCTGCGCCGGTACCGACATGCTGAGCGCGCTGCAAAAGGACGACCCGGCTGCCTACCGCAAGATCGAGGCAGACGCGGCAGCGACGCCGAACGGCAAGGGCCTGCTGTGGAAGCTCGAAAAATCGGGCGAAAAACCGTCCTTCCTGTTCGGCACCATGCACGTTACCGACCCGCGCGTCACCACGCTGCCACCCGCCGCGCAGAAGGCATTCGATGCGGCTGGCACTGTCATCATCGAGACCACCGAAGTGCTCGACAAGCAGAAGATGATGGCAGTACTGCTGAAAGAGCCGGATCTGATGATGTTCACCGACAAGACGACGCTTTCGTCGCTGCTGTCGCCGGACGATGCGGCGGTGGTCAACAGGGCGCTCGATGCGCGTGGCATCCCGCCAGCGACCGTCGCCAAGATGAAGCCCTGGTTGCTGTCGGCGATGGTGGCGCTGCCTGCATGCGAAGTCGCCCGCCAGGCTGGCGGTGCGCCGGTGCTCGACGTCAAGCTTGCCAAGGACGCCGAGGCTGCGGGCAAATCAGTCGAGGGGCTGGAGACAATCGCCGACCAGCTGCGCGCCATGGCTTCGCTGCCGATCGCCTTTCACCTGAAGGGGCTGGTCGATGCGCTGAAGCTTGGCGACAAGGTGAACGACGTCAACGAAACCATGATCGTGCTTTACCGGCGTGGCGACACTGGCATGTACGTACCGCTGTTTCGGACCGTCATTCCCGAACAGGTCGACGACCAATCGGGTTACGCCGAATTCGAGCAGACCATGATCACCAGCCGCAACAAGGTGATGGTCGATCGTGCCGCGCCGATCCTCGCCCACGGCAACGTCTTCATGGCGGTCGGCGCCATGCACCTTCCCGGAGCGCAAGGCTTGGTCGAGGGTTTCCGCAAGGCCGGCTATACTGTGACCGCCGTCAACTGAACAACACTGCGGAGTTGCACACCGAATCATTGCCAAGGCGGGGTCAGTCCTTACTCGTGGCGCGACGGCGGACCAGCCGCGCTTCGTGCCAAGAAACTGAAAAAGGTTCGGTTTGGCTCGATCGAACCCATTTTGCGGTGGAAATGCATGCCTGCAAGCGATTCCGGATCAGAATTGCCCTGTTTTCGGCGTTTTCAACGCCTAATGTGAAACCGATTCAACGATTGTACGTTGATGGCTATTACTTGATGTTTTTCATCCACGGAGGACACTTTTATGGCGAACACACCCAATCCGAACGACCCATTCACCTCGCCGGGCACCGCACGGCCACGCGGCGGCGGCAGTGGCTGGCTGATTGCCCTGGTCGTCGTTATCCTGGCAATTGTCGCCTATTATGTTTTTGGAAGACGTAGCGAGGCACCTGCGCCTGCCGAACCGCCCGCGGCCAGCACACCGGCTCCGGCCCCAGCACCTGCCGAGCCGATGAAGCCAGCCGAACCGGCTCCTGCGCCAGCTCCGGCAACACCCGCTCCGGCTCCCGCTCCGGCAGAACCTGCACCCGCTCCGGCAGAACCTGCACCCGCTCCGGCCCCTGCGCCAGCCCCGGCCCCGGCCCCGGCACCAGCACCGGCCCCTCAGTGATCAGACTGCCGACTTAATATATAAACGGCCCGCTGAAAGGCGGGCCGTTTTGTTTTTGGGAGCAGCCGTCGATGGCTTCGCCATCCCAGGGTCTCCGCGACGTCGCTTCGCTCCTGCTCCGCCCTGGGATGACGAATCGCGGATGTTTCAGCCAATCTCTAAGGTTTGCGATTCACCGCGTTTGCTCAGATATGGATCGGCTTGAAGAACGTCGCCAATGCCGCCTCCTTTACCGCCTCCGACATTGTCGGATGGGCGTGACAGGTGCGGGCTAGGTCTTCCGACGAGCCGCCAAATTCCATCAGCACGGCCGCCTCGTGGATCATCTCGCCGGCGCCGAAGCCGACGATGTGGACGCCGAGCACACGGTCGCTGGCCTTGTCGGCCAGGATTTTCACAAAGCCGTCGGTGTGCAGCATGGCGCGCGCGCGGCCATTGGCGCTGAACGGAAATTTTCCGGCCTTGTAGTCGATGCCGGCCTTCTTCAATTCTTCTTCGGTCTTGCCGACCGAGGCGATTTCCGGCGTGGTGTAGACAACGCTCGGAATCACCTCATAGTTCACATGACCGACCTGGCCGGCGATGGTTTCGGCCACCGCCACGCCCTCGTCTTCGGCCTTGTGGGCAAGCATCGGCCCGGCGATGACATCGCCGATGGCGTAGATGCCGGGCACATTGGTTCTGAGATGACCGTCGGTCTTGACCCGGCCGCGCTCATCGACGTCGACGCCGGCATCCTTCAGCCCGAGAGCGTCCGAATAGGCCCGTCGTCCCGTCGCAATCAGCACCGCGTCCGCCTCGATCGTCTCGGCCGCACCGCCTTTGACCGGTTCGAAGGTGACCGTCGCCCCCTTCTTGGCCTTGGCGACGCCGGTCACCTTGGCGCCCAGCCTGAACTCAAAGCCCTGCTTCGACAGCAGGCGCTGGAATTGCTTGGCGATCTCGCCGTCCATGCCGCCCAGGATGGTGTCGAGGAACTCGACCACGGTGACCTTGGCGCCGAGCCGCGCCCATACCGAGCCGAGCTCCAGACCGATGACACCGCCGCCGACCACCACCAGATGGCCCGGCACCTTGTCCAGCGACAGCGCGCCGGTCGACGAGATGATCACCTTCTCGTCGAAATCGACCTTGACGCCGGGAATGCCGGCGACGTCGGAGCCGGTGGCGATGACGATGTTCTTGGTCTCGATCTCCTCGACCTTGCCGTCATCGGAGGTCACCGACACCTTGCCGGCCGCAACCACCTTGCCGGTGCCACGAAAACTGTCGGTCTTGTTCTTCTTGAACAGGAAGGCCACGCCATTGACGTTGGCCGTCACTGTCGCATCCTTGTGCGCCATCATCTTCCCAAGGTTGAGCTTGGGCGCGCCGATCTCGACGCCGAGCGCCTCGAAGGAATGGCCGGCCTCGGCAAACATCTCGGACGCATGCAGCAGCGCCTTTGACGGGATACAGCCGATGTTGAGGCAGGTACCGCCGAAGGTCGGGTTCTTTTCGACCACCGCCGTCTTCAGACCGAGCTGCGCCGCCTTGATGGCGCAGACATAGCCGCCTGGTCCCGATCCGATGATAACGACATCATAGGCCATGATACTGTCCCTTTTGCTTTAGCGGCCGCCGCCGATTTCCAGATTGGCGCCTGTTGTGTAGGACGCCTCGTCCGACAGCAGCCAGAGAATTGCGGCTGCGACTTCCTCGGCGGTGCCGACGCGCTGCATGGGCACCACCTTGCGCATTCTCTCGGCGCGATCCGGCTGCCCGCCGGAGGCATGAATTTCTGTGTCGATGATGCCTGGGCTGACGGCGTTGACACGAATGCCTTCGCCGGCCACTTCGCGGGCAAGCCCGATGGTGAAGGAATCGACCGCGCCCTTGGAGGCGGCGTAATCGACATATTGACCCGGCCCACCAAGCCTTGCCGCGATCGAAGAAACATTGACGATCGCGCCACCCTTGCCGCCATGCCTGGTCGACATGCGCTTCACCGCCTCGCGGGCGCAAAGCATCGGCGCGATCACATTGATGCGCATCATGCGCTCCAGCCTTGCAGCGCTCAGCTCGTCGACACGCGCGCTCTGGTCGACCACGCCGGCATTGTTGACGAGCGCTTCGAGCCGACCGAAACGGGCATCGACAGCCTCGAACATGGCCAACACGTCCGTCTCGCTGCCGACATCGGCCTTGACTGCGAAGGCTTCTCCGCCAGCGGCCTCGATGTCGGCGACCACCGTTTCGGCTGCTTTTGCATTCGACGCGTAATTGACCGCAATGCGGTAGCCGCCCTTGGCGGCAAGCCTGCATGTAGCGGCGCCGATGCCGCGGCTGCCGCCGGTCACCAGCAGGATTTTTCCGCTTGCGCTCATTCCTGACATCCCTTCAGGGCAAAGACGTCCCAGGGCACCTTGGAAAAGCCGTTGGCGCCATAGGCCGCCGACATCTGCAACGACGCTCCCAAGTCGGGAAGGATCAGCTTCTTCGGCGCATCCTTTCCTTCGCCCGGCAGCAACGCGATATTGCCCTGGTCGTCGGCGCTGTAGATGACGCCCTCCCACACGGTGCAAGCGGCGAGCTCGTCGCCGGTGACGTCGCCGGCCGGGCATTTATACATCAGCGAGCCATGCGGCCGCGCCACGCCCTCCGTCCACATGACGATGCCGTCGAGCACGACGCCGTTGTCGAGCACCATCTTGAAGGTGTTGGTGACGGCAGCAGACTCGCCGGTCGGCCTGAAATCGATCTCGGCGGCGTTCTCAGGATCGCCATAGACGGCGAGCTCGAGCGGACAGGCGGCGTGAGAGGTAGAACTCGCAAACAAAACGGCCAATAGCCCAGCTAAAGATCCTATGATGGGCGAGATGCTTTGCATCGGGGCGGCTTACTCGCTCTCGCGGCCATCGGCGTTTTCCAGAACGCCGAAATCGGTCATCAAGAGCAGCGGTTCGCCCGCCGCGTCTAGTCCCCAGAACGATGGATAAAGCCCGTCGCCCCAGCCGCTCCAGAAAATCGCAATATTGAGCGGGTTGCCGGCAACCGGGCGATGCAACGCGAACCTGTCCTGATTGGAAGCGAACTCGGCGACCAGCACCTCACCGTAGTAGTCGCCGTATTCCAGCTTGTCCTGCCGCTCGTCCAACAGCGCCATGGCTGTCTTGTCCATGAAAGAGCCAAGGCCGGCGTCGACGGGATAACCGAATATCTCGTCATCCTTCAATGTCGCGACATCCTGGTCGGGCAAAGTGGCGAGTTCCCAACGAACCGGCATGCCGGGCCTGAAACGCAGCACAGCGACGGCCACACGGCCTCGCGCCTCGAACAGCGAAACGGGGTAGTGCCCGGGTCTGACGTTGCGGCTCAAAGCCGGCCAGTCGGTTCCGGTGGTCAGCGGATCGCAGGCGATGATCTCGCCCGTCGGCAGTTCGAGGTCACCGATCGAGGTGACGGTGATCTTCCGCTCGGCCATTTGCGCCTCGCTCAGGGCGAAAAGGCCGAGATTGCTGCTCGCCTGCGTCGGATCCCATTCAGTCGATGTCGCCGGCGAAGAGATAGCGGTCGAGGCAGTAGGCCGAGAAATTCGTAGCATGCGACCCGCTGCCCGACCCAGCTTGAATCCTAAATGCTCCAGCCAGCCGCTCACGGCGCGCTCGGCCGTCACAAATCCAGCACCAGCCGCTCAGGATCCTCCAGGCTTTCCTTGACCCGCACCAGGAAGGTCACCGCTTCCTTGCCGTCGACGATGCGGTGGTCGTAGGACAGCGCCAGATACATCATCGGCCGGATGACGATCTGGCCGCCGACCACCATCGGCCGCTCCTGGATCTTGTGCATGCCCAAAATGCCCGACTGCGGCGCATTGAGGATCGGCGTCGACATCAGCGACCCGTAAACGCCACCGTTGGAAATCGTGAACGTGCCGCCTTGCATATCCGCAACCGACAGCTTGCCGTCGCGCGCCGCAAGCCCCAGCCTGCCGATGTCCTTCTCGATTTCGGCGATGGACATCTGGTCGGCATTGCGCACGACCGGCACGACGAGGCCTTTCTCTGTACCGACGGCAACGCCGATATGAGCGTAGTTCTTGAAGATGATGTCGGTGCCGTCGATCTCGGCATTGACCGACGGTATCTCCTTCAGCGCATGGGTGACCGCCTTGGTGAAGAAGCCCATGAAGCCTAGCTTCACGCCGTGCTTCTTCTCGAACACGTCCTTGTATTTGCTCCTCAGCGCCATCACCGCGCTCATGTCGACCTCGTTGAAGGTGGTCAGCATGGCGGCGGTCGATTGCGCTTCCTTGAGGCGGCGCGCGATGGTCTGGCGCAGCTTGGTCATGCGCACGCGCTCCTCGCGCGACGCATCGTCGGCCGAGGACGGCGCACGCGCTGCGGCAGGTGCCGGAACAGGCGCTGCCTTCGGCATTTCTGCCGGCTGCGACGGCGCGCCCCTGGCGATCAGGTCGAGCACGTCGCCTTTCAGCACCTGGCCGCGCTTGCCCGAGCCCGACACCTGGTCGACTGCGAGATTGTGCTCGGCCAGCAGCTTTGCTGCCGACGGTGCCGGCGGCATTGTGCGCGTCTCGATTGCGCCGGCGTCGCCGGCGATCTTGGCCGTCTCAGCCGCGGCCTGCTTGACGCTCGAGGCCGCAGTCGGAGCCGAGGCCTGCGACACCGCCTCCTGCTTCGTTGCCGGAGCGGCGGCGGCATTGGCTGCCGCGCCGGCGCCTGCCGAAATCGTGCCGAGCAGCGCGCCGACGCCGACCGTCTCGCCTTCCTTGACGGCGATCTCGGCGAGCGTGCCCGCGGCGGCGGCCGGCACTTCCACCGTCACCTTGTCGGTTTCGAGTTCGACCAGCGGCTCATCGGCGGCGATCGCGTCGCCGACCTTCTTGAACCATTTGCCGATGGTCGCCTCGGTGACGGATTCACCAAGTGTCGGGACGCGGATTTCGGTTGCCATTGTGCCTGTCCGTTTCTTTTCGGTTCTGTTCTATTCACCAAGCGCGTCGTCGAGCAAGGCGGCAAGCTGGGCGAGATGCTTCGACATCAATCCGGTCGCCGGCGAAGCGGCAGCCGGCCGGCCGGTATAGCGCACCCGCTGATGCTTGGCGTCGATATGCGCCAGCACCCATTCGAGATACGGATCGATGAACGACCAGGCGCCCATGTTCTTGGGCTCCTCCTGGCACCAGACCATCTCGGCATTGCGGAAGCGCGACAGTTCGGTGATCAGCGCCTTGGCCGGGAACGGATAGAGCTGCTCGACGCGCAGCAAATAGATGTCGTTGATGCCGCGCTTCTCGCGCTCCTCGTAGAGGTCGTAATAGACCTTGCCCGAACAGAGCACGACACGGCGGATCTTCGAATCCTTGGTGAGCTTGATGGCCTGGCCCGACAGCAGCTGGGCGTCGTCCCACAACAGCCGGTGAAAGGCGCTTTCGCCCGACATCTCCGGCAGCGTCGACACGGCCCGCTTGTGGCGCAGCAGCGACTTTGGCGTCATCAGGATCAGCGGCTTGCGGAAGTCCCGCTTCAATTGCCGGCGCAAGATATGGAAGTAGTTGGCCGGCGTCGTAACGTTGGCGACCTGCATGTTGTCTTCGGCGCAAAGCTGCAGGAAGCGCTCGAGCCGGGCCGACGAATGCTCAGGCCCCTGGCCTTCATAGCCGTGCGGCAGCAGGCAGACGAGGCCCGACATTCTGAGCCATTTGCGCTCGCCCGACGAGATGAACTGGTCGAACACCACCTGGGCGCCGTTGGCGAAGTCGCCGAACTGCGCTTCCCACAGCGTCAGCGCCTTCGGCTCGGCCAGCGAGTAGCCATATTCGAAGCCGAGCACGGCCTCTTCCGACAGCATCGAGTTGATGACCTCGAAACCGGCCTGCGCCGCCGACAGATTGTTGAGCGGGATATAGCGTGTCTCGTCGCGCTGGTCGTAGAGCACGGAATGGCGCTGCGAGAAGGTGCCGCGCTCCGAATCCTGTCCGGACAGCCGGATCGGATTGCCGTCGAGCAGAATAGCGCCAAAGGCCAGCGCCTCGGCCGTCGACCAGTCGATGCCTTCGCCGGACTCGATCGCCTGGCGGCGGTTGTCGAGGAAGCGGATGATCGTCCTGTGCGCCTCGAAATCCTTCGGCACCTCGGTCAGTTTCTTGCCGATCTCTTTCAGCGTCTTGACCGAAACGGCGGTCTTGCCGCGCCGCTGCTCGTCCTGGTTGTCGGCCGAGCGCAGGCCGGACCAGGCGCCGTCCAGCCAGTCGGCCTTGTTTGGCTTGTAATGCTGGCCGACCTCGAATTCCTGCTCGAGATGCGCCCGCCAATCGGCCTTCATCTTTTCGAACTCGACCTGGGTGATGTGGCCTTCGGAAATCAGCCGGTCGGCATAGATCTGCACCGTCGTCTTCTGGTTGCGGATCTTGCGATACATGATCGGCTGGGTGAAGGCCGGCTCGTCGCCCTCATTGTGGCCGAAGCGGCGGTAGCAGAACATGTCCACCACGACAGGCTTGTGGAACTTCATGCGGAATTCGATCGCCACCTTGGTCGCATGGACCACGGCTTCCGGATCGTCGCCATTGACGTGGAAGATCGGCGCCTCGATCATCTTGGCCACATCGGACGGATAGGGCGACGAGCGCGAGAAGCGCGGGTTGGTGGTGAAGCCGATCTGGTTGTTGATGATGAAATGCAGCGTGCCGGCAACGCGGTGGCCGCGCAGGCCCGACAGGCCGAGGATTTCGGCAATCACGCCCTGGCCGGCAAAGGCGGCGTCGCCATGCAGCAGCAGCGGCAGCACCTTGGCGCGCTCTTCCAGCGGCACGATCTCCTCGCGGCTGCGGCCGAACAGATAGTCCTGCTTGGCGCGCGCCTTGCCCATCACCACCGGGTCGACGATTTCCAGATGCGAAGGATTGGCGGTCAGCGACAGATGCACCTTGTTGCCGTCGAACTCGCGATCCGACGAGGCACCGAGATGGTACTTCACGTCGCCCGAGCCTTCGACCTCGTCGGGCGCGGCCGAGCCGCCCTTGAACTCATGGAAAATGGCACGGTGCGGCTTGGCCATCACCTGCGACAGCACGTTCAGCCGGCCGCGATGCGCCATGCCGAGCACGATCTCCTTCATCCCGAGCTGGCCGCCCCGCTTGATGATCTGCTCCAGCGCCGGGATCAGCGACTCGCCGCCATCGAGGCCGAATCGCTTGGTGCCCTTGTACTTGACATCGATGAACTGCTCGAAGCCTTCCGCCTCGACCAGCTTCTGCAGGATCGCCTTCTTGCCGGCTGCGGTGAAGGAGATCTCCTTGTCGGTGCCCTCGATGCGCGCCTGGATCCAGGCCTTCTCCTCGGGATCGGAAATATGCATGAATTCGACGCCGAGCGTCGAGCAATAGGTCCGGGTCAGGATGTCGAGCATCTGCCGGATGGTGCCGAATTCCAGCCCGAGCACATTGTCGAGGAAGATCGGCCGGTCGTAATCGGCTTCGGTGAATCCGTAATTCTCCGGCGACAGCTCGTTATAATCCTCGAGCGGCTTGGCAATGCCGAGCGGATCGAGATTGGCGTGCAGGTGGCCGCGCATGCGGAAGGCGCGGATCATCATGATGGCGCGGACGGAATCGCGCGTCGCCTGATGTACGTCGGCGTCAGAAAGCGCTGCGCCGTTGCCGACCGCCCTGTCCTTGACCTTCTTTTCGATGTGCTTTTCGACCAGGCCCCAATTGCCGTCCAGCGCCGAGACAAGCTCGCCATTGGCCTGCATCGGCCAGGAGGGCTTGGCCCATGACGCGCCCTTGGCATTCTTGCGCACGTCGCCGGCGTCGTCCTTCAGTGCCGCGAAGAAGTCCTGCCATTCGGGATCGACCGACGCGGGATCGTCCTCATAGGCGGCATAGAGCGCGTCGATATAATCGGCATTGCCGCCATAGAGGAAAGAGGTAAGCGAAAACTGGTCGTTGGCCTGATCTTGTCTTGCCATGTCACTGTCGAAGCCTTTGCTTCGTCTCCTTTGTTGGAGGGGAGTAAGGGAATAGGGGAGTAAGGGAATAGGGCAAATGCCCTCGTCTTGTTCCCTACTCCCCTACTCCCCTATTCCCTTACTCCCCTAACCTTTGATCGCCTCGACCAGGGTCGTACCCAGCCGGGCCGGCGATGGCGAAACCTTGATGCCGGCCGATTCCATCGCCGCGATCTTGTCTTCCGCGCCGCCCTTGCCGCCGGAGATGACCGCGCCCGCATGGCCCATGGTGCGGCCCGCCGGCGCCGTGCGGCCGGCGATGAAGCCGGCCATCGGCTTGCTGCGGCCGCGCTTTGCCTCGTCCTTGAGGAACTGCGCGGCGTCTTCCTCGGCCGAACCGCCGATCTCACCGATCATGATGATCGACTTGGTCTCGTCGTCGGCGAGGAACATCTCCAGCACGTCGATGAACTCCGTGCCTTTGACCGGGTCGCCGCCGATGCCGACGGCGGTGGTCTGGCCGAGGCCGACATTGGTGGTCTGGAACACCGCCTCATAGGTAAGCGTTCCCGAGCGTGAAACAACGCCGACCGAACCCTTGCGGAAGATGTTGCCGGGCATGATGCCGATCTTGCATTGGTCGGGGGTCAGCACGCCGGGGCAGTTCGGCCCTATCAGCCGCGATTTCGAGCGGTCGAGCCTCGCCTTGACCTTGATCATGTCCATCACCGGTATGCCCTCGGTGATGCAGACGATCAGCGGGATCTCGGCTTCGATCGCTTCCAGGATCGCTTCGGCGGCACCCGCCGGCGGCACGTAGACGACCGAAGCGTTGGCGCCGGTTTTGGCCTTGCCTTCGGCGACGGTGGCGAAGATCGGCAGTGCCTCGCCCTTGGCGCCGGTCCAGGTCTCGCCGCCTTTCTTGGGGTGGATGCCGCCGACCATTTTTGTGCCGTGATAGGCCAGCGCCTGTTCGGTATGGAACGTGCCGGTCTTGCCGGTCAGGCCCTGCACCAGCACCTTGGTGTTCTTGTCGACGAGAATGGACATGATGGTCCTTTTCAAAAACCGTTGATCGGGGAAGGCCGCGCGCTCATGGTCACAACCGCTTCAGATCCGCAACGGTGAGGTCGCTGTTGGCATTGCCGGTGTTGAGCGTCGTCGCCGGCTCGAACATCAACACCACAGGTTCTTCGCTCAGCGAGCGCGGCCGGTGCTCGACGGCGCGCGGCACGACGATGAACTCGCCGCTGGAAAGCTCCACCGTGCCGTCGCGGAAATCGATGGCGATGCGGCCGCGCAGCACCAGGAAGGCCTCGTCCTCATTGTCATGCGCGTGCCAATCGAAGACGTCGCCGAACTTGGCGATCTTGACCTGGCTGTCATTCACGTCGCCGGCAATATGCGGATCGAAGACCTTCTTGATCTTCGCATCGGCCGCCTCGACGAGGTTTATCTTATGCGGAGGCACAGGCTCAGCCCTTCACCGCCGCCACGATCTTCTTAGCCGCATCATCGAGGTCATCGGCCGACACGACGTTCAGCCCGCTGTCGTTGATGATCTTCTTGCCGAGCTCGGCATTGGTGCCTTCCAGCCGCACCACCAGCGGCACCTGCAGGCCGACCTCCTTGACCGCTGCGATAACGCCCTCGGCGATGATATCGCACTTCATGATGCCGCCGAAGATGTTGATCAGAATGCCCTTGACCGCCGGATCCTTGGTGATGATCTTGAACGCCGCCGTCACTTTTTCCTTGGACGCGCCGCCGCCGACATCGAGGAAGTTGGCGGGCTCGGCGCCGTAGAGCTTGATGATATCCATCGTCGCCATGGCGAGGCCGGCGCCGTTGACCATGCAGCCGATATTGCCGTCGAGCGCGACATAGGCGAGGTCGTATTTCGACGCCTCGATCTCTTTCTCGTCCTCTTCGGTGGTGTCGCGCAATTCGAGCACGTCCGGGTGACGGAACAGCGCGTTGTTGTCGAACGACACTTTTGCGTCGAGCACGCGCAGCCGGCCGCTCTTCATGACGATCAGCGGATTGACCTCGAGCAGGCTCATGTCCTTCTCGACAAGCGCCTTGTAGAGGATCGGAAACAGCATGGCGCCATCCTTGGCGGCGTCGCCGTCGAGCCTCAGTGCGGCGTTGAGCTTCTTCACATCGTCGGCCGTCACGCCCTTTTCCGGGTCGATGGCGACGGTGATTATCTTTTCCGGCGTGTCGTGCGCGACCGCCTCGATGTCCATGCCGCCCTCCGTCGAGACGACGAAGGCGACGCGCCCGACCGAGCGGTCGACCAGGATCGACAGATAGAGCTCGCGCTCGATGTCGGCGCCGTCCTCGATATAGAGCCGGTTGACCTGCTTGCCGGCCGGGCCGGTCTGCTTGGTGACCAGCGTGTGGCCGAGCATCTCCTTGGCGTTGGCGACGACCTCGGCTACCGACTTCGCCAGCCTGACACCGCCCTTGGCATCGGGGCCGAGTTCCCTGAACTTGCCCTTGCCGCGGCCGCCGGCATGGATCTGGCTCTTGACCACATAGAGCGGGCCGGGCAGAGCCTTGGCGGCAGCTTCCGCCTCGCTCGCCTTGAACACCGGCACGCCCTCGGCCACCGGTGCGCCAAAGCCTTTCAGCAGCGCCTTGCCCTGATATTCATGGATGTTCATGCGCTATGTCTCCAGCTTGCTTGGCGGGCTTGGTTGCCGGCTTACTTGGCCGCGAGATGCGGAGCGATCTTGACGCAGGCGTCGCACAGGCCCTGCACCGCCGCGACCGAATTATCGAACATCTTCTGCTCGCTCTTCGCGAGCTCGATCTCGATGATCCGCTCGACGCCGCCGGCGCCGATCACCACGGGAACGCCGACATAGGTGTTCTTGACGCCATATTGGCCGGAGAGGTACGCCGCACAGGGCAGCACCCGCTTCTTATCCTTGAGATAGGCTTCGGCCATGGCGATGGCCGAGGCGGCCGGCGCATAAAAGGCCGAACCGGTCTTGAGCAGGCCGACGATCTCGGCGCCGCCGTCGCGGGTGCGCTGTACGATCTGGTCGAGCCGCTCCTTCGAGGTCCAGCCCATCTTGATGAGGTCGGGCAGCGGGATGCCGGCAACGGTGGAATAGCGGATCATCGGCACCATGGAATCGCCGTGGCCACCGAGCACGAAGGCGGTGACATCCTCGACCGAGACCTTGAATTCCTCGGCCAGGAAATAGCGGAAGCGCGAACTGTCGAGCACGCCGGCCATGCCGACGACATGGCTCTTCGGCAGGCCGGAAAACTTCTGCAGCGCCCAGACCATGGCGTCGAGCGGATTGGTGATGCAGATGACGAAGGCTTTCGGCGCGTATTTCTTGAGGCCGGCGCCGACCTGCTCCATCACCTTCAAATTGATGCCCAGAAGATCGTCGCGGCTCATGCCGGGCTTGCGCGGCACGCCGGCGGTGACGATGCAGACGTCAGCGCCCTCGATGCCGGCATAGTCGTTGACGCCGGTCAGCCTGGAGTCGAACCCATCGACCGGCGACGACTGCGCGATGTCCAGCCCCTTGCCTTGCGGGATGCCCTCGGCGATATCGAACAGCACGACGTCGCCGAGATCCTTGAGGCCGACCATGTGGGCGAGGGTGCCGCCGATCATGCCCGAGCCGATGAGCGCTATCTTGTTGCGTGCCATGTCAGGATGTTTTCCCTTTGACTATGACGGCGCCCAAATCCTTGACGATTTGATGACGGCGTCGGAGGAAGAGGCCGGAATGCTGCGGAACCGCGAAATTCGCCGCACGCAATAGCCCCGGCCGCACAAAAATTCAAACGATTATTTTGGAGTGAGTAATTTCAATCGGTTAGAAACAATGGGAATTACGTAAACGTCAAAATTCTGAAGCCGACTAGAGGAATTCTACACAATGGCACTGGAAATCAGAAGGCTGTTTCCTGGCGATGACGCCCTTGTGATGCGGGTTGCCGACGAAGTCTTCGACGAGCCGGTCAGGCCGGATCGGCTCTCCGCCTATCTCGCGGAGCCCGGTCATTTCATGGTCGTGGCCCTCGCCGACGGCATCGTCGTTGGCCAATGCGCAGCCGTCATCCACCGCCACCCGGACAAAGTGAGCGAACTCTACATAGACGAGGTCGGCGTGGCGCCGGCCTTTCAACGCCAGGGTATTGCGACGAGGATGCTCGGCGCCATGTTCGCACTCGGTCGCGAGCATGGCTGTGAGGAGGCGTGGGTCGGCACCGAGCCGGACAATGTTGCTGCTCGCGCACTTTACGAGTCGCGAAAAGAGCCGCATGGGCTGGCGGAGGGGTTCGTCATGTATGTTTATCGATTATAGGCGCCGGCAGCGCCCCCTTCTGTACTATCCCTCACGCCTGAGCCTGCCGTGCCTCCGTCGATGATGCCTGCGCCCTCTGCCTCTCCGCCCAGTCCTCCAGCCAGTCGTGGCTCTGCATCTCGATCAGCCGCGATGCTGTGCGCTCGAACTCGAAGACTTCGTTGCCGCGCTTGGCCGTATAGAGCTGCGCCGGCGGTGCCGCGGCGCTCATCACCAGCCGTACATGATGATCGTAGAGCGTATCGACCAGCAGAATGAAGCGCTTGGCTTCGTTGCGCTTGCCTTCGCCGAGCACCGGCACATGGTCGATGAAGATGGTCGAGAAACGGCTGGCAATGGCAAGATAGTCGCGGGCGCCGAGCGGCCTCTCGCAGAGATCGGCGAAGGAAAACCGCGCCGCCTCGCCGGCAGCATGCGGCACCACGACGTGCCGGCCCTTCACCGTCAGCATCGTCTCGGCCGTCGGCCTGCGATGCGTCATCACCGCCCACGCGTCGTCGAGCGCATGGTCGGCGGCGGCATCGGCTGGGGTGACGTAGACCGGCATGCGGCTGAGCTTGTCGAGGCGGTAATCCTTGTCGGCGTCCAGCGCCAGCACCTGCGCGTGGCGCTCCAGGATAGCGACAAACGGCAAGAACAGCTGGCGGTTCAGGCCGTCGCGGTAGAGATCCTGCGGCGCGACATTGGAGGTGGCGACCAGCACCACGCCATTGGCAAACAACGCCGAAAACAACCTGGACAGGATCATCGCATCGGCGATGTCGGTGACAGAGAACTCGTCGAAGCACAGCACCCAGGCTTCCTCGGCCAGCGCGCGCGCCACCGGTGGGATCGGGTCGTCCTCCTTGGCCGTGCCGTTCTTGCGAGCCTGCCGGTGCTTCTGGATGCGGTCCTGCACGTCGGCCATGAAGTCGTTGAAATGCACCCGGCGCTTGCGCCGCGCCGGCAGCAGCTCGAAGAACATGTCCATCAGCATGGTCTTGCCGCGGCCGACGCCGCCATGGATATAGAGGCCCTTGACCGCCTCGTGCACTTCGCGCTTGCGGGCGAACAACCACCCCAGCGCGCTTGATTTCTGCGCCAGCCGCTTTGCCGATATCTCTTCGATCAGCCGGTCGAGCGCAGCGGCGATCCGCTCCTGCGCCGGATCGCGCCCGATGGCGCCCGTCTCGACCAGATGGTCGTAGCGCTGCTTGACGGTCGCATGGGTCTGGAGGCCGTCACGCAGATGCATCGGTCACGTCGTTCCGGAGCAATTTCAAGAAAAGTGTGTAGCGGTTTTCTGTCCGGAATTGCGTAAAAAACAAAAGAGAGCAATTCCACGAAAAATGTGTAACGGTTTTCCGTCCGGAATTGCGTAACAACGGGGGGCCGTTCTCTTACCTTGTAAGCGAGATCGGCAGGCCGTTGGAAGTCTGGCCGTCGAATTTCTCGCCGCCCGAGGAATAGAGCCGTGCCAGCGTGCCGCCGTTCTCGTCAAAGAGCGTCAGCTGTTTGCCGGCGACGTTCCAGGATTTGATGCCGTCGAGCGGCGCCGGGCAATGCAGCGGTCCGGCGCGGTAGCCCGAACCGAATTTCGTCTGCGGCGTCGCCACCTGACAGCTCTGGCCGGACACGCTTGCCTTCCACACGCCGGCGACGCTGGACGCGGTAAGGTCGGCCGCACCGGCCGGAGCCGTCCCGTCCGGCGGCAGCGAGGCGACCTGGGTGTTCTGCGGTGCGGTTGGAAATTTCGACGGATCGGCCGGGCCGGGTGTTGCCGGCGGCGGCAGCTGGTTTGCGGTCACCTTGCCGGCAGGCGCAGGTTCCAGGGGCGCCGGCTGCTGGTCGTCCATTGATGTGAACCGTGAGGTTGAACAGCCGCTCGCAACGAGCGCGGCCAGCGATACGGCCAGCAGGCCGGTTTTCGAAAATTTCATTCTCAACCTCCGTCGGATCGGGCTGGGGGTGCCGTCCGCGCAATGTCCCCCTCACCAAGATGGAGAAGGTGGCGAAATTTCAACCCGATATGGTTAAAATACGGTTTGCGCCGCTAATGTTGCAAATTTGTCGCAAAATGCACATTGCCTGAATTGCGTTACGCCTTGGCCGTTTGGCCGGCACCTCCGGTTGATGCGATACGGCGCACCGGCGCCAAAACCTTGGCGTTCACCTCAAATGCTTGCGCGGGCCGGCTCCGGCATTATCTCTTGGCGATCAGCAAACTGCAGGGAGCCGATTTCTTGGCCGCGAGAAAGAGAGCCGCCAACCGCTATTACAGCGGCCCGCCCAGCGATCATTTCGACGGCACCTTGTTCTTCAATCCCGACGGCCGGCCGCCGGGTCGCTTTGCCGATCTGTTGAAATGGCAATTGAGTCGCGAGCGCTCGAAATGGCCGGCGGCGGATCCGAGCCCGTTTCCACCGGCAAGACCGGTCGAGCGCCTCGATGGTTCTGCGCTGCGCCTCACCATGGTCGGTCATTCCTCGCTGCTCGTCCAGACAGCCGGCCTGAACATCCTGACCGACCCGGTCTGGTCGCGACGCGTCTCGCCGCTCTCCTTCGCCGGTCCGAAACGCGTCAATCCACCGGGCATCGCCTTTTCGCATTTGCCGCCGATCGACCTCGTGCTGGTCAGCCACAACCATTACGACCATCTCGACCTCGCCACGTTGAAGCGCCTGAAGACAAGACACGACCCGCTGCTGCTGACGCCGCTTGGCAACGACACAATCATCGGCGCTGCCGTGCCCCGTATGCGGCTTTCCGCGCATGACTGGGGCGACCGGGTCGATATCGGCGATGGCGTCGCCGTCCATGTCGAGCCGGTGCACCACTGGTCGGCCCGCGGTACACGCGACCGGCGTATGGCGCTGTGGGCGGGTTTCGTCGTCGAGACACCCGACGCAAAGATCTATTTCGCCGGCGATACCGGCTTCCACGGTGGAATCAATTACCGGCTGATGGCGCAAAAGCACGGCGGGTTCCGCCTCGCCATCCTGCCGATCGGCGCCTACGAGCCGCGCTGGTTCATGGCGCCGCATCACCAGGATCCGGAGGAGGCGGTGCAAGGCATGCTTTTGTGCAACGCCGCCTATGCCGCCGGCTGTCACTGGGGCACGTTCCGGCTCACCAACGAGTCGATCGATGAGCCGCCCAGAAAGCTCGGCGAAGCGCTCGATGCTGCCGGCCTGCCGCGGCAACGTTTTCGCGCCTTGCGGCCGGGCGAAGTCTGGGACGTGCCGGAGGTCTAGCGCGGCGGAACCTAAGGCATCACATAGACGTTTGTAGGTGTTCAAACCTGTCGGCTGCGAGGTCTCTCATGATCAGGTGGATCATCATTCTTTTGATTATCGCGGCCGCGGCGAGCCTGCTCGGCATGCCGGCACTGGCCGGAGCCGCCGCAACCGGCGCGCGCATCCTCATCGGCATCGTGCTGATCATCTTCCTGCTGATCGTGCTTGGCGTCTTCGTGGTGACTTGAAAATCACGCCGCGCTGGTAATTTCTGCCGCTATCCGCCATATAGGCGCCAAACCGGCAAGAGACCTTTCGATCGATGGCAAGCGCGGCCCCTTTCGCCAAGATGAACGGCATCGGCAACGAAATCATCGTTGCCGATATGCGTGGCCGTGCCGATCGGGTGACGCCTGCGGCAGCCGTCGCGCTTAATGCCGATGCGGCGACCAGGTTCGACCAGATCATAGCGATCCACGACCCCAGGACGCCGGGCACCGCCTTTTTCATCGACATCTTGAATTCCGACGGAACCAGCGCGCAAGCCTGCGGCAACGGCATGCGTTGTGTCGTCCAGGCGCTCGCGGCTGAGACCGGCCAGAAGACATTTGCCTTTGAAACAGTCGCCGGCATCCTCAATGCCGAGGAACATGCCGACGGAATGATCTCGGTCGACATGGGCAGGCCGCGCTTTGGCTGGCAGGACATCCCGCTGGCCGAGGAATTCCGCGACACCCGCATGATCGAGCTGCAGATCGGCCCGATCGATGCCCCGGTACTGCATTCGCCTTCGGTCGTCTCGATGGGCAATCCGCACGCCATCTTCTGGGTCGACCGCGACGTCTGGTCCTACGAGCTCGAGCGCTTCGGCCCGCTGCTCGAAAACCACCCGATCTTCCCCGAGCGCGCCAACATCACCATCGCGCAGGTGACTTCGCCTGAGACCATGGTCATCCGTACCTGGGAGCGCGGCGCCGGCCTGACCAAGGCCTGCGGCTCGGCCGCTTGCGCCGCCGTGGTCGCTGCGGCCCGCACCCGGCGCACCGGCCGCAGCGTCACGCTGATGACGCCCGGCGGCGGCTCGCTGCATGTTTTGTGGCGCGACGACGACCAAGTCATCCTGACCGGTGCCGCCGAATGGGAATTTTCCGGCAGCTTCGATCCGTCGACCGGGGCGTGGGCGCGCGACACCGAAAGCGCCGCCTGATGGCTCCTCTTGGCAACAGGGGTATCGACGTCGTCACCTTCGGCTGCCGGCTGAACACCTATGAATCCGAGGTGATGCGGCGCGAGGCGGAAAGTGCCGGCCTCGGTAGCCTCGAAGGCGGCGCCATCATCTTCAATACCTGCGCCGTCACCGGTGAGGCGGTGCGCCAGGCCAAGCAGTCAATCCGCAAGGCTCGCCGCGAGAATCCACAGGCCCGCATCATCGTCACCGGCTGCGCCGCACAGACCGGCCCGCAGGATTTCGTCGCCATGGACGAGGTCGATCTCGTCCTCGGCAATGAAGAGAAGCTGAAGGCGCATTCCTATCGCGCGCTGCCGGATTTCGGCGTCAACGACACCGAGAAGGCGCGCGTCAACGATATCTTTTCGGTGCGCGAGACGGCCGCCCACATGGTCGACGCCATCGACGGCCGGGCGCGCGCTTTTGTCCAGGTGCAGAACGGCTGCGACCACCGCTGCACCTTCTGCATCATTCCTTACGGTCGCGGCAATTCGCGCTCGGTGCCGATGGGCGCCGTGGTCGAGCAGGTCAAGCGACTCGTCGGCAATGGTTATGCCGAGATCGTGCTGACCGGCGTCGACATGACCAGTTTCGGCGCAGATCTGCCGGGCGCGCCGAAGCTTGGCAAATTAGTCAAGACCATCCTGAAGCAGGTGCCGGACGTGAAACGCCTGCGGCTTTCCTCCATCGATTCGATCGAGGCCGATGACGATCTGCTGGACGCCATCGCCACCGAGCCCAGGCTGATGCCGCATCTGCATCTGTCGCTGCAATCGGGTGACGACATGATACTGAAGCGGATGAAGCGCCGGCACAGCCGCGACCAGTCGATCCGCTTTTGCGAGGATGTGCGCAAACTGCGCCCCGGCATCGTTTTCGGCGCCGACATTATCGCTGGCTTCCCGACCGAGACGGACGCAATGTTGGAAAACTCGCTGGAAATCGTCGAGGAATGCGGCCTGACGCATCTCCATGTCTTCCCGTTTTCGCCGCGCCAGGGCACGCCCGCCGCGCGCATGCCGCAGCTCCGCCGCGACGTCGTCAAGCAACGCGCGGCACGCCTGCGCGCCGCCGGCGAGGCCGCCTATCGCCGCCATCTTGCCTCGCTCGCTGGAACGCGTCAGTCGATCCTGGTCGAGCGTGACGGCCTTGGCCGCACCGAGGGGTTTACACTGGCCGTGTTGTCGGCGGGCACGCCGGGCGACATCGTCGAGGCTGATATCGCGGGCCATGACGGTATCCGACTGATCGCCGCGCCGCTTACCGCTCGCGCCGCCTGAGAGCGCAAGACATGGCTGGGTTTTTCAAGAAGATATTTTCGTTCGGCAAGAAGGAAGTCGGCGAAGAGCGGCCCGACGAGGCCGCACCGCTGCCGCCGATCAAATGGGATGAACTGGAAGCGCTGAAGCCGGCCGCCGAGCAGGCCGTCCCGGAGTTTTTGAAACGCGAAGAGCCGCGGCCCGAAGTCGAAGCCGTACCTCCACCGCCAGTCGAACCGGAGTTGCCTCCGGCACCGCAACCGGCGCCCGCGGAAGAGCCGAAGCCCGAACCGTCGCCGACCATTCCACCCGAGCCAGACATCCAGCCCGAGCCGGAAACGCCTGCTGAAGAGCCGGAGGAGATCCGGGCCGGACCCGTCGCTCCCGAGCCAGTTCCTGAGCCGGAGCAGCCGGAGATCGTTCAGCCCGAGCCTCCGTCCACGGAAGCTGGCGCTGCCCCTCATCCGCCTGCCGGCACCTTCTCCCCGTATAGTGACGGGGAGAAGGGGGCTGATCGTAACGCCGAGCCTCCTTTTGAAAGCGGCGAAGAAGAAGCTGCAACGCTGACGCCCCCCTCTCCCCGTACCTCACGGGGAGAGGGTAAGGGTGAAGGGCAGCTCCAACCTGCGCAAGACGCGGCACCCGCGGCCGAAGTCACGCCACCAGCGCCCGAAGCGCCGCCGGCCGAAATCCCGCCTCCAATCCGCCAGCCCGCCCCGGTCGAAACGAAACCGGTCTTGACCGAGATCGCGCCCGAACCAGAGGCCATTCCGCAACCATCGCCGGAGCCAAAACCCGCCCCCGGTAAGGTGACCGTAACTAAGAAGGTCGAGCAGAAAGCCGAGCCCCAGAAGGCGCCCGAACCGGCTCCGAGGCGCTCCTGGTTCCAGCGAATGCGAGACGGGCTTGCCCGCTCTTCCCGAGAATTGTCGGGCAACATCGCCGGCGTCTTCACCAAACGCAAGCTGGACGACGACACGCTGCAGGACCTGGAGGATGTGCTGATCCGCGCCGATCTCGGCATGGAGACGGCATTGCGCGTAACCGACGCGCTCTCCGCCAGCCGCTACGGCAAGGACGTCTCCGACACCGAAGTCCGCGCCATCATGGCGGCCGAAGTGGAAAAGGTGCTGACCCACGTCGCCATGCCGCTGGAGCTGGACCTCAGCCACAAGCCGCATGTCATCCTGGTCGTCGGCGTCAACGGCACGGGGAAAACAACAACCATCGGCAAGCTGGCGGCAAAGCTCACCGATGGCGGCCTCTCGGTGATGCTCGCCGCCGGCGACACCTTCCGCGCCGCCGCGATCGAGCAGCTGAAGATCTGGGGCGAGCGTACCAACTCGCCGGTCATTGCCTCGAAGCTCGGCGCCGACGCCGCCGGCCTCGCCTATGACGCATTCGAGCGGGCGAAGGAGGCCGGCTCCGACGTGCTGATCATCGACACCGCCGGGCGGCTGCAGAACAAGACCGAGCTGATGGCGGAACTGGAAAAGATCGTCCGGGTGCTGGGCAAGCTCGATCCGGAAGCGCCGCACACCGTGCTGCAGACGGTTGATGCCACCACCGGCCAGAACGCGCTCAACCAAGTCGAGATCTTCCGCAATGTCGCCGGCGTCAACGGCCTGGTGATGACCAAGCTGGACGGCACGGCGCGCGGCGGTATTCTGGTGGCGATCGCGGCAAAGCACAAATTGCCGGTCTATTTCATCGGCGTCGGCGAACAGGTCGACGACCTCGAACCCTTTTCCGCAAGCGAATTCGCCAGGGCGATCGCTGGCGTAGCTTGACGAGCATGATCCCAAAAAGCTGCAGGCTTTTTGGATTGGATCGTGCGTAAGAAGGACCCTATGAACCCACCCATCCTCGAAGGCGATCCGTCCGATCCGCGACGCAAGGCGTTGAACCCGGGCCTGAAATTCCTGCTCGAACTCGGGCCTGGCCTGGTGTTCTTTTTCACCACCATCCGCGGCGCGTGGCTTGTCGGGAAGTTTCCGATCCTCGGCCATATCGGCGAGCCTATCCTGATTGCCACAGCGTTCTTTATGGTGGCGACGGCGCTGTCGCTCAGCGTTTCGTGGATTTTGACGCGCAGCTGGCCGATCATACCGTTGGTCTCGGCCATCGTGGTGTTTGTGTTTGGCGCGCTGGCGCTGTGGCTGCAGGACAAGACCTTCGCTTTCATGAAGCCGACAATCATCAACAGCCTGTTCGGCATCACGCTGCTTGGCGGGTTGGCGTTTGGCAGATCGCTCTTGGGCTATGTCTTTGATTCCGCCTTCAATCTCGACGCCGAAGGCTGGCGCAAGCTCACTTTCCGATGGGGGCTCTTCTTCCTTTTTCTGGCTGCGCTGAACGAGGTTGTGTGGCGCAACTTTTCTGAGGAAGCCTGGCTTTATTTCAAGGTCTGGGGCACGATTCCCGTTACCCTTGTCTTCACGTTGAGCCAAATGCCGCTGATCCTGCGCCATTCGCTCGAGGACAAGGCCGGCAAGGAAGAGAAGGCCGGCAAATAGAGCAATTCCAGGAAAAGTGTGTAGCGGTTTTCCGTCCGGAATTGCGTCAGAATAAGAGGAGAGGGGCATGGAATTCATCGCCACGCGCGACGAGTTGAGGACGATCTACAAGACGCCTCGGCCGACTGACGGCTCGATCCGCAAGGAGCTGAAGGCCCTGGATGGCCACTGCCGTTCCTTCATCGGCAAGAGCCCTTTCGTGCTGATCGGCTCGTCCGACGGTGCCGGCAATGCCGATGTGACGCCGAAGGGCGACAGGCCGGGCTTCGTAACAGTGCTCGATGAGAAGACCATCGCCATCCCCGACCGGCCCGGGAACAACCGGCTCGACACGCTGGAGAACATCCTTCTCAATCCCTCGATCGGGCTGCTCTTCCTCATTCCCGGCATGAACGAAACGCTACGTGTCAATGGCGATGCCCGCATCACCGTCGATGCGGCATTGCGTGAGCGGCTGGCGGTCGACGGCAAGGCACCGCAAAGTGTCGTCGTGGTGACGGTCAAGGCCGCCTATATGCATTGCGCCAAGGCCTTCATGCGCTCCGAACTATGGAAGCCGGAGAGCTGGTACGACCGCGCGACGCTGCCGACGCTCGGCCAGATCCTGCGCGACCAGCTGGCGCTCGCCGACTCGGCCGAGGCGACCGACCGCTGGTTGGACGGGGAATACAGGAAGACCATGTGGTAGCGTGCCCGGCAACGAATCGCCCAAGCCGGTCTCCATTCCTTTGCTCAACATCCTCGCCATCTCCGGCAGCCTGCGCGCCGCCTCGACCAATTCGGGCCTGATCGCGGCACTCGCGCAAAACGCGCCGCCGGACTGTCACGTCTCCGTCTACGACGGGCTTGGCCGGCTGCCGATTTTCAACCCCGACGACGAAGGCGAGCGGACGCCGCCGCAAGCAGCGGCGCTGATCGATGCGGTCACCGCCGCTGACGGCGTCATCGTCTCCTGCCCGGAATATGCCCACGGTGTGCCAGGCGGCCTGAAGAACGCGCTCGACTGGCTGGTGTCGCACGATGCCGCCGTCGGCAAACCGGCCATGCTGGTCCATGCCTCGCCGCGCTCGCTGTTTGCTCGCGCCGCACTGGCCGAGATCATGCGGACAATGTCTTTTGCGCTCTATGAGGAAGCAGCGCTCGAAATCGGTCTGCTCGGCAAGAGACCGCCGGAGGTGGAGAAAATCCTGGCGGAACCGGCAAGTAGGCAGACAATGCGCGATACCCTATCCGCCTTCGCGGAGTTCATCCGCTCGCGGTGAACGCCGGACCGTGCTTTCGTCATCCTAGGGCGGAGCAAGGAGCGAAGCGACGCGGCGCAAACCCTAGGATCCATGCCGTAACATTCGTCGGAGATGCAGCGGTTCGGGAAGGCCGCCAGAGGCCTGACGTTGGACATTACACCGGCGCGCTGGCAACAGAATCGCACCGCTGTTCTACTGGTAGGTCACGGCATGGATCCCAGGGTCTCCGCGACGGAGCTTCGCTCCTGCTCCGCCCTGGGATGACGACGCTAGGGGCTGCGGCCAATCTGTGCCGGGAGCTATCCCTTGCCCCTCCGCGTCTCAACGTCGGTCTCGCCGACGAACCAGTCGCGTGCAGCGACCTCCTCGAAGACCACCCAGACATCATTGTTGGTCAGGCCGGTGACGCCGGTGATGGCCGCCGTCACCTGGGCGGCGATCGCGGCCTTTTTGCCGGCCGGGTCATCGGCAATCACCTCCTTGACCAGGCGGATATTCACGAATGGCATGGTTCCCTCCCTTGGATATGCTTGGCGGCCGCTCAGTAGGTTTTGGCGCCGTTGACCATGAGCCGGACCATGTAGAGCGAGGTCGTGCCGGCGATGTAGAGGCAGTTCAGCTTGTTGCCGCCGAACACGCAATTGGCAACGACTTCCGGTACCTTGACCTTGCCGATCAGCGTCCCGTCTGGATCGTAGCAATGGACCCCGTCGGCGGCACTGGTCCAGATGCGGCCGTCCGCATCTAGCCTGAAACCGTCGAACAGGCCGGCGGTGCAGTCGGCAAAGACCTTTTCGCCTGAGACCGTCTTGCCGCCCTGGCCGACATTGAACACCCGGATGTGCGCCGGGTTTTGCGCACCATGCGTGCGGCCGGTATCGGCGACATAGAGCTTGCTCTCGTCGAGCGAGAAGGCGAGCCCGTTGGGCCTGACCATGTCGGTGATCACCGCCTCGGTCCCGCCGGTGCCGGGATCGACCCGGTAGACATGGCAGGCGCCGATCTCGCTTTCGGCCTTGTCGCCCTCGTAATCGGTATCGATGCCGTAGCTCGGATCGGTGAACCAGATCGAGCCGTCGGACTTGACCACCGCGTCATTGGGCGAGTTCAGCCGCTTGCCGCGCCATTTGTCGGTGATGGTGATGACCGAGCCGTCATGCTCGGTGCGGCTGACGCGGCGGCCGGAATGCTCGCAAGTAACCAGCCGGCCTTGCCGGTCGACGGTGTTGCCGTTGGAATTGCCGGACGGCTGACGGAACACGCTGACGCTGCCGTCGGTCTCGTCGTAACGCAGCATGCGATTGTTCGGGATGTCGGACCAGACCAGATAGCGCCCGGCCGCAAACCAGGCCGGTCCTTCCGCCCATCGGCAGCCGGTAAACAGCCGGTCGACCTGTGCATTGCCGTTGAACAGCCGCGAAAAGCGCGGGTCTAGGACTTCGTAGAATTCGCTGGCCATGGTTCCTCCCGGTATCAGTCGCTTGGCGAGCCGCGATCAAGCCAGCCTGCGATCGATATGGCAAGATCGATGATGCGTCAGAAGCATTATGGAGCGAATGCTGGCCCGGACGGCAGGTCACATCCCTTTAACCGGCTATGCGCCCAGCGCAATGGTGCATTGCAACATCTTATTTTTGCAACGCACCATAACTATGTCATGCTTCGCATCGATCAAGGGAGGAACAACTGGCCGCGAAATGCGGCGCAAAAGGAAACTCGCTATGATCATCGACAGCCTCATGAGCCGCGCTCGCGCCAGCATCGCCAAGCGCCGGCATTACAACCGCCTCGTCGCCGAAATCGACAGCTTCAGCAGCCGCGACCTCGCCGACATGCGCGCCGACCGCAGCGAAATGCTCTATCAGGTCCACAAGCAGATCTACGGCTAAATCTTCGGTCGAGTAACTCGGCCGCGCCTAGGCGCGTTGATATTCAGGTCAGGCCGAGTCGGAGTCGAAGACGGGCGCGCAGCGACCAAACAGGTGGATTCCGAGAACCGGAGCGGAGCGTACTTTGGGTACGCGAGCACCGGAAGCGCAGGAAGCCGCCATTTGCAGGCCGGCATCACCTGAATATCAACGCGCCGCCAGCGCCTTCTCGATTTCGGGCAGCAGCAGCGTCCGCGCCGAGTCCAGCGTCAGCGGCCCGACATGCTTGTAGGCGATCTTGCCATCCTTGCCGATGACGAAGGTCTCCGGCACGCCGTAGACACCCCAGTCAATCGCCGTGCGCCCGGCCTGGTCGACGCCGATCGCCTGGAACGGATTGCCTAGATCGCCAAGGAACCGACGGGCGTTTTCCGGCTGGTCCTTGTAGTTCAGCGCGGCCATGACGAAGCGTCTGTCCTGCGACAGCGCCAGCAGCACCGGGTGCTCTTCGCGGCACGGCGCGCACCAGGACGCGAAGACGTTGACCAGCGTCACCTTGCCGACGAACTGTTTTGAATCGAGGCCCGGCAAATTGGTGCCCTCGAGCGCCGGCAGGTTGGTCTGCGGCGCCGGCAGGCCGATCAGCGCCGACGGCACTTCCGAAACGTCGCGCCCGGACAAGAGCTGGGCCAGGAACAATCCCGCCAGCCCGAGAAAGACCAGCAGCGGCAGCAGCACGATCAGGCGGCGGCGCGCCGGTGTTTCCGTTTCCGTGCTCATGATTTTGCTGCCTTATCGGAGCGCCGCCGTACGCCGGATGCCTCCAGCTCGGCAAGCTCTCGCTTGCGGCCGAGCTGGTCGAGCAGGATCCAGCCGATCAGCCCGGCCAGCACCACGGCCGTGATCACATAGGCGGCGGTGACATAAAGCGCATGTACGCTCATGCTTTTCGCTCCGCGGCGCTTTCCAACCGGTCCGTCTCGCCTTGTTCCGACATGTCTTCTCTTAACGCCGCGCCATCGGCTCCGCAATTGTTCGCCGCGCCGCAGGCATGAGCTGAGGCGACGCCTCAATCCGTTCCGTGCCGCAGCGCCAGCGCCGCCGCCACCGGCCCGAGCACGGCAAGGAACAAGGTCAGCGCGGCAAGAATGAGGAAGGGCTGCAGGAAGGGATCGGGGTCCGCCACCGCGCCATAGCTGGCCGATACGCCGAAGATCAGCACGGGAATGATCAGCGGCAGCACCAGCACCGAGATCAGCAGCCCGCCACGCGGCAACGCCACTGCCACCGCTGCACCGGCAGCACCGATGAAGGTGATCGCCGGCGTGCCGACCAGAAGCGTCAGCGCCGTGGCGCCGATGCCGGCCGGCTCCATGTTCATGAACAGGCCGAGCAGGGGAGCGGCGATGACCAGCGGCAGCACGCTTCCCGTCCAATGCGCCAGGCATTTCGTCAGCACGGTCAGGGCCAGCATGTGCCGGTCGTTGCCAAGCACCAGAAGATCGAGCGAGCCGTCCTCGCGGTCGGCCTGGAACAGCCGGTCGAGGCCAAGCAGGCAGGCAAGCAAGGCGGCGATCCACAGGATCGCCGGGCCGATGCGGGCTAGCAGCTTCAGGTCGGGACCGACGCCGAAAGGGATGGTCGCGATGACGGCGAGAAAGAAAATCACGCCAGTCAGCGCCCCGCCGCCGGCGCGGATACTCAGGCGGATGTCGCGGAGGAAGAGGGCTAGCATGGTGTGAGATGCTTTCGCCCAGGCACCCCCCTCTGTCCTGCCGGCATCACCCAACCATCCCCATCACAAGCCCCTTCGCCCCCTCGATCCCCAGCGGCAGATGCGTCGCCGCAACCACGATCCCCCCACTCTCGAGATGCTTCCGCATTAGCCCGCCGAATCTCTCCTCAGAAACCTTGTCCAGTCCTGCCGTCGGCTCGTCCAGCAGCCACAATGGCCGGTGGCTGACCAACAGTTTTGCAATCGCCGCACGCCGGCGCTGGCCGGTCGAGAGATAGCCGAACGGCAGATGGCCGATGCCGCCCAGCCCGACGGTCTCCAGCGCCTCTTCAACACCCGCGGAACCGGCGCCCGAAAAATCGCGCCAGAAGCGCAGGTTTTCAGTAACGCTCAGCGCCGTCTTCATGGCGTTGAGGTGACCGAGATAGTGACAGGCCGAGGCGGCCGACGGAAAGTCTTCGCCACCGCCTTCGAATCGCACACGGCCTGCCGCCACCGGCAACAGTCCGGCGATGATCCTGAGCAGCGTCGATTTGCCGGCGCCGTTCGGCCCGGTGACGACCAGCGCCTGGCCAGCCCCCAGCGCGAATTCGATGCCGGAAAATACCGTCTCGCCGCCGCGTTCGCCGCCCAGATTTTCGGCGATCAGCCGCATCCGTTCCCCTTCGCCGAAAGTTCAAGCGCGGCTTCGATGCGCCGCAGCAAAAATGGCAATTCCGTGTCTAGAACTATTCCAGAAAATTCTCTATATCCGCATCATCCGTGCCAGCGGTCGGCACGGGAACCGAATTTGCGCCGAACCAGCGCGCGTGCCGCCTTGAACGGCCCGGACGCTTGGGAACGGACAGCGGAAATGGCCGTACCCGCACCTTTGCGCGTGATTTGCATGCCCACTGGCGTCCGTTTCCTCCCGGCAACCGACAGTTAGGGATCGCACGTGTCCAAATCACTCGACAGCTTCAATTGCCGCCGCACGCTGACCGCCGGCGGCACCGAGTACATCTACTATGATCTTGTCGAGGCCGAAAAGAACGGCCTCACCGGCATTGCCCAATTGCCTTATTCGATGAAGGTGCTGCTGGAGAACCTGCTGCGCAACGAGGACGGCCGTTCCGTTACCAAGGAGAGCATCCAGGCGGTCGCCGGCTGGCTGACCGACCGGGGCACCGCCGGCGTCGAGATCGCCTATCGCCCGGCTCGCGTGCTGATGCAGGATTTCACCGGCGTTCCGGCCGTGGTCGACCTTGCCGCCATGCGCGACGCCATGGCCTCGCTCGGCGGCGACCCGCAAAAGATCAATCCGCTGGTGCCGGTCGATCTGGTCATCGACCACTCGGTCATCGTCGATGAGTTCGGCACGCCGATGGCTTTCGCCCGCAATGTCGAGCTTGAGTATGAGCGCAATGAGGAACGCTACAAATTCCTGAAATGGGGCCAGCAGGCCTTCCGCAATTTCCGCGTCGTGCCGCCCGGCACTGGCATCTGCCATCAGGTCAACCTTGAGTACCTCGGCCAGGTCGTGTGGACCAACAGCGAAGACGGCGAGACCACCGCCTATCCCGACACCTGCGTCGGCACTGATTCGCACACCACCATGATCAACGGTCTTGGCGTGCTCGGCTGGGGCGTCGGCGGCATCGAGGCGGAGGCCGCGATGCTCGGCCAGCCGGTCTCCATGCTGCTGCCGGAAGTCATCGGCTTTCGCCTCACCGGCAGGCTGAGGGAAGGCGTCACCGCTACCGACCTGGTGCTCACCGTCACCCAGATGCTGCGCAAGAAGGGCGTCGTCGGCAAGTTCGTCGAATTCTTCGGGCCGGGCCTGTCCAACATGACGCTGGCCGACCGCGCCACCATCGGCAACATGGCGCCGGAATATGGCGCCACCTGCGGTTTCTTCCCGGTCGACAGCGAGACTATCCGCTACCTCACCATGTCCGGTCGCGACGAAAGCCGCATCGCCCTGGTCGAGGCTTATTCGAAGGCGCAAGGCTTGTGGCGCGATGCCGGCTCGGCCGATCCGGTCTTCACGGACCTGCTCGAGCTTGATCTCGGCAGTGTCGTCCCGTCGATGGCCGGTCCGAAGCGGCCGGAAGGCCGGGTCGCACTTGAAGACATTCCGGCCGGCTTCGCCAAGGCCATGGAGACCGAATACAAGAAGGCCGCCGAAATCGACAAGCGCTATGCCGTCGAAGGCACGGACTACGATCTTGGCCATGGCGATGTCGTCATCGCCGCCATCACCTCCTGCACAAACACCTCGAACCCGAGCGTGCTGATCGGCGCCGGGCTGTTGGCGCGCAACGCCAACCGGCTCGGCCTCAAGCAGAAGCCGTGGGTCAAGACCTCCTTGGCGCCGGGCAGCCAGGTCGTCGCCGAATATCTCGAGAAATCCGGCCTGCAGAAGGAGCTCGACCAGATCGGCTTCAACCTGGTCGGCTTCGGCTGCACCACCTGCATCGGCAATTCCGGCCCGCTGCCGGCGCCGATCTCAAAGACCATCAACGATAAGGGCTTGATTGCTGCGGCAGTCTTGTCCGGCAACCGCAATTTCGAAGGCCGCGTCTCGCCCGACGTGCAGGCGAACTATCTCGCCTCGCCGCCGCTGGTCGTCGCCCACGCGCTGGCCGGGACCGTGACCAAGGATCTGACTACCGAGCCGCTCGGCGAGGATCGCAACGGCAATCCGGTCTATCTCAAAGACATCTGGCCGAGTTCGGTCGAGATCCAGGAATTCATCGAGAAGAACGTCACGCGCGAATTGTTCGCCCGCAAATATGCCGACGTCTTCAAGGGCGACGAGTACTGGCAGAACGTCAAGGCGCCGGAAGGCCAGACCTATGCCTGGGACGACAATTCGACCTATGTGCAGAACCCGCCCTATTTCGCCGGCATGACGTCAGGCTTCGGCAAGATCGGCGATATCAAGGGCGCGCGTGTGCTCGGCCTGTTCGGCGACAAGATCACCACCGACCACATTTCGCCGGCCGGTTCGATCAAGGCGGCATCGCCGGCCGGCAAGTACCTCACCGACCACGGCGTCGGCGTCGCCGATTTCAACCAGTACGGCACGCGCCGGGGCAACCACGAGGTGATGATGCGCGGCACCTTCGCCAATATCCGCATCCGCAACCATATGCTGGGCCAGAACGGCCGCGAGGGCGGCTACACCATCCATTACCCGTCGAAGGAAGAGGAATCGATCTACGACGCAGCCATGCACTACAAGAAGGAGGGCGTGCCGCTGGTCATCTTCGCCGGCGTCGAATATGGCAACGGCTCGTCGCGCGACTGGGCGGCCAAGGGTACGAATCTGCTCGGTGTCCGCGCGGTCATCGCCCAGTCCTTCGAGCGCATCCACCGCTCCAATTTGGTCGGCATGGGCGTCATCCCCTTCGTCTTCGAGGAAGGCACCTCATGGGCCTCGCTCAACCTCAGGGGCGACGAACTGGTCGAGATCGACGGACTGAGCAACATCAAGCCGCGGCAGAAGATGATCGCCAGGATCACCTATGGCGATGGCAGCGTCAAAGAGGTTCCGATCATCTGCCGCATCGATACGCTGGACGAGCTCGACTACTTCAAGAATGGCGGCATCCTGCAATACGTGCTGCGCGATTTGGCAGCATAGAGAGAGGGGAGTACGGGAGTAGGGCAGGTAAGGCAGTAAGGGAGTAGGGAACGCTTCCCCTATTCCCCTATTCCCGGCTTTCCAAACCGCGCCGTCGCCGCCAGCAGCACGCCGAGCATCAGCCCGTTGAATATGTGCCACAGGAAATGCGTGCCGAGCGGAAAGCCGCCGCAGACCAGCGGATCGATCATCCTGCAGATGACCGACACGACGAAGATCGCCGAACCCGCTAGATTGTACCAGCCGGCGCGATTGCCGCTGGCCGCCACCCAGGCGCCGAAGAAGGCAAGCGCCAGGAAGGGCGGCAGGTAGCCGGTCGTCCCGTTCGACGCCTGGCGCAGCCAGTCCGGCACGGCAAAGGTCACCAGCCCGGCAACGGCGTAAAAGGCGACGAAGATGGCGATCGCCCTGCCCCATTTCATGCCGAGAAAACGTCGCAGGTTGAACAGCGTGTAGGCCAGCGTGAACCCTGCAATGGGCACCACGTCGGCCAGGATCATTGCCCTTGTGGCAAAGGTGTGGAACAGCGACGAGCCGACGCCGATCGCCACCACCCACCAGGCCAGCACTTCGGCGAAGGCGCCGGTGCCGCGCTTGCGCACCTGCCAGACACCCCATAGCCCGGCGGCAAAAAAAGCCAGATTGCTCAGCGCATTGAGCGGTTCGGCCCAGAATTCCGGCCCCGTCCGTTCGCAATAGAGGTCGACCGGCGCCAGGAGAGATTGCCACATGCTGATTGCCGCCCGAATCGCTTCCATGGTGAAGTGCAAGTCCACCTATTGCGCCCTTGCCAGCGGTTGCAACGGCAAAATTTCACCGCAACGTGACTTCCCGTTGACTGCCGCTTCTGCCACATATTTCGACAATCAGAACAAAGCCGGCGTCACCGGCGGGATCGGAACGGCCATGTCATCTCGAAGACCATTGCGGCTTGCGGCCCTTGCGCTGGCCCTCTCGGCGTTTGCCGGCAGGGCCCTTGCCGAGCCAACCGACAAGCCATTAGGCGTCGTCGAGCTCTTCACCAGCCAGGGATGTAATTCCTGTCCGCCGGCCGACGAATTCTTCGCCGAGCTCGCCGCCAAGGAGAACATCGTCGCGCTCGCCTATCATGTCGATTATTGGGATTACCTCGGCTGGCAGGACACGCTGAGCCGCAAGGAAAATACCGAGCGGCAATATGAGTATATGCGCGCCTTCGGCAGCCGTTCCGTCTACACCCCGCAAGCCGTCATAAACGGTCGCAGCCATGTCAACGGCGCCAGTCGCAAGGAAGTCGACGGCACGCTGGCACGCATGGAGAGGGTCGGCGAAGGCATGCGCGTCGGCATCAAGGTCAGCCGGACCAGCGATCGCGTCATGATCGATGCCGGCGACGCCGTGACCGGCCCCACCGACGCGCATGTCGTCATCGTCTATTTCAATCCGCCGCAGACGATAAAGATCGGCAAGGGCGAAAACAGCGGCCGCAGCATGACCTACTGGAACGCCGTCTCCAGCATCCAGACCGCCGGCATGTGGCACGGCAAGGCGCAGCGCTACGAACTGCCAATGAGCGAGATCGCCAAGAAGGGCGGCTGCGCCGTGCTGCTGCAGTCGGTCGGCAAGGACGGCATGCTCGGTCCGATCCTGGGTGCAGCCTTTATCCGCAAGCCTTGAACTGAAACGTCGCGCTGCCTCTCATCCGCCTGCCGGCACCTTCTTCCGTACAGTGACGGGGAGAAGGGAACTGGCCGCGGCATCGGCGTTCTTCGTGCAACGCTGGTGATTGGCAAAACCGTGGCCGACTGCGTCTTTCTCCCCGTCGCTATACGGGGAGAAATGCCCGGCAGGGCAATGAGGGGCTGCGCAGACCGACGGTCATAACGCAATTAAGGGCCCTCGCATGGCCGTCTTAACGTGCCCCGCTTTCGGAGGCGATCCCAGCGGCCGGCCAATAAAAAACCGGCGTCAGCTTGCTTCTGACGCCGGTCATTTAGGTTTTGGGATCGTCGCACCCGATCTTTCCAAGGAAAAACCGAGGTTGGTTCGATCCGACGCAGACCCGTGGGCGGGGGGCTTGGGGTTTACGAGCCGGTGCCGGACCGAACCGTCTCAGGCAACGCCGGTAAATTCGTCGGACATTGGGGCATGAGCACGGATAAAAAAAGGCAGGATTGTGGCAAAGCATCACCAATTCCAACAGGCGTTTCGCAAACGTGACTGGACGCTGGAGAAACCGCGCGGTGCTGGCCTTGCCCGGCCGGGCCTTGCAATTCGGCAGCGAAAGCGCCAACTTTGGTCGGCGTACGATTCATTGCGAGGATCCAGGCATGACTGATCGCAGCAGCGGGACGGAGGATGGGGACGCATCCGCAATATTGATCCCGCTGCATGAGGCAAGACGCGAACGCCTCGACCAGCCGGTGCGGTTCGACCGGCGCGAACTGGACCAGATCCTCAGGCTCTACGGCCGTATGGTTGCCGCCAACGAGTGGCGCGACTATGCCATCGACCATCTCGCCGACCGCGCTGTTTTTTCTGTCTTCCGCCGCACCAGCGAAGTGCCGCTTTTCCAGATCGTCAAGGATCCGAAGCTGGCGCGCCGGCAAGGCGCGTTCGCCGTCATCGCCGCCGGCGGGCGCATCCTCAAGCGCGGCCAGGAGCTCGGCCGGGTACTTGGCGTGTTCGACCGAACGCTGAAGCTGGTCGAGGCGTAACCTCTTATTTTTGTTCGCGGAACTTCCGCTCGGGCAGCGATTGCGGATCGGGCGGGATGGACGCCCCGCCATTGATCGGCAACTGCATGAACACCGTATCCAGCCAGCGTCCGTGCTTATACCCTGAGCCTTCCAGGCGGCCGGAATGACGAAAGCCGAGCTTCTCGTGCAACCGTACCGAGGCGCTGTCGGCCCGGCCGTCGCCGATCACCGCGATGATCTGGCGAAAACCCGCCGCCTTGGCCGCCTCGATCAGCCCTTGCATCAAGAGCAGCCCGACGCCGTGCCCTTTGGCCTCGGGCGCCACATAGACGGAATCCTCAACGACGAAGCGGTACGCCGGGCGCGGCCGGAACGCCCCGGTATAGGCATAGCCGAGCACGCCGCCGGCCTTTTCCGCAACGAGATAGGGAAAGCCGCCCGCTATCAGGTTGTCGAAGCGCGCGCCCATCTCGGTGCGGCTTGGTGGCTCGAGTTCATAGCTCGCCGTGCCATTCGTCACCGCGTCGGCATAGATTTCCGTGATCCGGTCGAGATCGGCCGACGTCGCGGCCCGCAAGGTGATGCTGCTCATAATTTATGCACGTCGTTCATCTGCCCTATATCACAGCAAAAGCCGGCACAAAAGAAAAGGGCGGCCATTAGGCCGCCCTTTCCAAACTCGCTGGTCCAGTCAGACCATGATCCCGAAAAGTGGAAACCGGTTTTCGGAAAAGATCATAGTCAACAAAGAACGCCGTACTAGCGACGGTCGCCCATGAACTGCAGCAGGAACATGAACAGGTTGATGAAGTCGAGATAGAGCCTCAATGCGCCCATAATCGCCTTGCGGCCGGCGACATCAGTCTGGTCGCCCTCGAAGTACATCTCCTTGATGTTCTGCGTGTCGTAGGCGGTGAGGCCCGCGAAGATCAGCACGCCGATCGCCGAAACGGCGAAGGAAAGCGCCGACGACTGCAGGAAGATGTTGATCACCATCGCGATGATCAGGCCGACCAGGCCCATGACCAGGAACGAACCGAACGCCGAGAGGTCACGCTTGGTCGTGTAGCCGTAGAGCGACAGCCCGCCAAAGGCGGCGGCGGTGGCGAAGAAGGTCTGCGAGATACTGGCGGTGGTGTAGACCAGGAAGATCGACGAGAGAGACAGGCCGACGAGGCCGGCATAGACCCAGAACGTCGTCTGCGCGGCCGAAACGCTCATCGACTGGACTCGGAACGACAGGAACATCACCGCTGCCAGCGGGGCAAAGATCACCAGCCATTTCAGCGGCGAGCCGAAGATCGCGTAGCCGAACGACGTCAGCATCTCGCCGCTTGGCAACGTCGCAACCGCCGAGGCGGGATCGCTGGTGGTGGCCAGCATGATTGTGCCGACCGCGGCAAGGCCGGTGATGAGGAGACCAAGCCCCATCAGGTTATAGACTTTGATCATGTAGGCGCGCAGGCCTTGGTCGATGGCAGCATCGACGCCGGCGCCGGGCACGGCGCGCGTCTGATAATTGCGAACGGGATCAGCCATGGAAATCCTCATATTGCTTCTGCCCCGTCCGGTGTCAGGTCCTTTGAACCCAGGCGCCGCTGGCGGGGCTCCAGCATGCCTGCGCCGAAATATGATGGTTCTTGGCGTAAAGGACAAGACCGTAACCAAACGTAATGCTCCGTGAAGTGCGGGAGATCCGGTTTTATTGGCCTTCCCGGCCGAAACATTAACGAGATTTAATCGAAACCGGCTCTGGCTCAAAGATTCCGCAGCACCGGCGCCGCCTTGTGGCCCAGCACCCGCCACGTGCCGGCGAGGCCGATACCGACCGTGACCACCAGTGAAAAGCCGATGGTCGCCACCGCCACCTCGGGCATGAAGTGCGATGGCAGCGTCATGATGCGCGCGACGACGAACCATGCCGCCACACCGCCCGCCGCCAGCGCGAAGATCGCGGTGGCAAGGCCGATCAGCATGTATTCCAGCGAAAAGGCGGCGATCAGTGTTCTCCTGGTCGCTCCCAGCGTCTTCAGCACCACCGCGTCGTGGATGCGGGCCCGGTTGCCGGCGGCGAGCGCCCCGGCCAGCACCAGCACCGAGGCGATCAGCGCCACGCCGGCCGCTGCCCTGATTGCCGTGCCGAGCTGCGCCACCAGCCGGTTGACGATTTCGAGCGCGTCCTTGACCCTGACCGTCGTCACCGCTGGAAAAGCCCGGGTGACGGCGTTGAGAAGACGCGCATCGTCGGCCGCCGACGCATTCGTCTCGGTCAGCGTCGCCAACCAGCCATGCGGCGCCCCGGCAAATGTGTTGGGCGAGAACACCATGACGAAATTGATGCCCATGGTTTCCCATTCGACCTGGCGGAAATTGGCGATCTGGGCCGTGATGTTGCGGCCGAGCACGTTGACGGTGATGGTGTCGCCGAGCTTCAGCCCGATCTCTTTGCCTTCCTCGGCGGAAAACGAAACCAGCGGCTCGCCGGAATAGTTCTCCGACCACCAGCTGCCCTCGGTCAGCGTCGCATTCTCCGGCAGCTTTGCGTCATAGGTCAGGCCGCGATCGCCGCGCAGTACCCAGGCGCCTTCGGCCGGAACCTTGACCTTGTCGACAGCGACGCCGTTGAGCGCCATCACCCGGCCGCGCAGCATCGGCACCTTGATCAGCCTCCCCTGCGGTGCCTCTTTGCCGACCAGCGCAGAGAAAGCATCGACGTCGCCGCTCTGGATATCGACGAAGAAGAAGTTCGGCGCCCGTTCCGGCAGGCTGCCCGAGATCTGCCGCCTGAGATTACCGTCGATCAGCGCCAACGTCACCAGCAGCGTCAGCCCGAGGCCAAGCGACAGAACCACCGATGGCGTCAAGGCGCCTGGCCGATGGATGTTGCCGATGGCGAGCCTGAGCGCGGTCGAGCGCACGCGCGGGCTTTTCTTCGCCGCCCACTGCACCAGCGTGCCGACGACACGCAGCACCAGGAACGACAAGACCGTGGCGCCGACGAAGATCGAGGCAATATGGCGGTCGCCGGAAAACAGGATCGCCAGCACCGCCAGGAGCAGGGCGATACCCAATGCCGCGGCGATATAGAGCGGGCGGGGAAAACCCCGACCCTCGAAACCCATTTCGCGAAACAGCGCCGTTGCCGGCACGTCGCGGGCACGGCCGAGCGGCAGCAAGGCGAAAGCCAGCGTCACCAGCAGCCCGAACAGCGCTGCCATGCCGAGGGCGCCGGGATAGAACCCACCTTCCGCCGGCACCGGAATAACCGATTGGAGTGCCGCGCTGGCCGCGAACGGCATCAGCGCGCCAAGCACCAGGCCCAGCGTGATGCCGAGAGCGGCGATCATCAGGATCTGCACCAGATAGACGGCAAAGACGAACCCCCCCGAAGCCCCCAGGCTCTTGAAGGTGGCGATGACGCCGCGCTTGCCGTCGAGATAGGCACGCACGGCATTGGCCACGCCGACGCCGCCGACCACCAGCGCCGTCAGCCCGACCAGCGTCAGGAATTGCGAGAACCGCTCGATGTTGGACGACAGCGCCGGCGCTGCGTTGCTGCGCGTGCGGATCGACCAGCCGGCCTGCGGGAACTCTTTTGCCGCCTGCTCCTGGATCGCCTTGATCTGTGCCTCAGTGGTGCCGCCGGGCAGGCGGACCTTATAGGCATTCTCGACCAGGCTGCCCGGCTGGATCAGGCCGGAAGCGGCAAGCCCGTCGGTCGACACCATCAGCCGCGGCGCAAAGCCGAAGCCATCCGACACCGCATCCGGCTCGTTGACCAGCCTGGCGCGCAGCTCGAAGGTCGCGCTGCCGAGCTTCAGCCGGTCACCGATGCCAAGGTTCAGCCGCTCGAACAAAAGGTCCGGCGCCGCGGCGCCGAAGACTCCGGATTTTTGGTCGAACAGATCCTCTCGCGACAGCACCGGCTCGGTCTCCAGCGCGCCATAGAGCGGATAGGCGCCGTCGACCGCCTTGGCCTCGACCAGCGCTTGGTCGGAGCCGTCCTCGAGCCTCGCCATCGAGCGCATGTTGGCACTGTGCGAAACCGTGCCAAGCCGGTCGAGGAAGCTGCGTTCGGCTCTGGTAGGATCGCGCTGGTTGAGCTGGAAGCGGAGATCGCCGCCGAGCAGCGTCTGGCCCTGGTCGGCAACACCGGCGGAAATCGCTTGCGCCACCGAATTGACGCCGCCGATTGCCGCGACGCCGAGCGCGATGCAGGCAAGGAAGATCAGGAAGCCGGACAGCCCGCCACGCATTTCTCGCAGCGAAAACCGAAAGGCGAGCCTCAGCGTTTGCGACAGCGGCATCAGGCGGTCACCTTGTCGGCCCTGGTGGCCGGCTCAGGCGCGTCCTCGATCAGCCCCGACCGCATCGACACCTGGCGCGAGCAGCGCGCCGCGAGCACCGGGTCATGCGTGACCAGCACCAGCGTCATGCCGCGTTCGGCCGCCTTGGCAAACAGCAGGTCGGCGACGTGCCGCCCCGTCGCCTGGTCGAGATTGCCGGTCGGCTCGTCGGCGATCAGGATGCGCGGCGACGGCGCCAGCGCCCGGGCGATCGCCACGCGCTGCTGCTCGCCGCCAGACAATTCGCCGGGGTAATGGGTGACGCGATCGCTGAGACCGACCGCCGCCAGCTCGCGCGCCGCCACGCCGAACGGATCGACATGACCGGCAAGCTCCAGCGGGACGGCGACGTTTTCCAGCGCCGTCATATTGGGGATGAGATGGAAAGACTGGAACACGATACCGATGTTTCGTCCCCGAAACGATGCGATCTGATCTTCGCTTTTGCCGTTGAGCAGCTCGCCGGCAATTCGTACCGCCCCCGAATCGACCCTTTCAAGCCCGGCCAAGACCATCAGCAATGTCGACTTTCCCGAACCTGAAGGTCCAACGATGCCGGTTGCCTCGCCGGCCGCGACATCAAGGCTGACGCCCTTCAGCACATGGACCGAGGATGCACCTTCGCCGAGTGTCAGCGATACGTCTTTCAGCGAAATGACGGCTTCTTCCAAAACAAATCGTCCTATATGGGGGAATGAGGGCAGAGCATCAGATGCTTGACAAAGATGAAAACCTGCCTTCGCAAACCGATGTTCCTCGTCATATGGGGCCTGCCGCATGGCTTTCAAACACACCTTTGCCGCAGCCTTCGCCCTTTTTCTCACAATCTGCGGCGCCATTCCGTCGGCGCGCGCCGAGCCCTTCACCATTGTCGGTTTCGGCGACAGCTTGATGGCAGGCTTTGGGCTCGGGCCAGGGGAAGGCTTTACCGAAAAGCTGCAGGCGGCGCTGCGCGCCAAGGGCTACGATGTCACGGTCACCAATGCCGGCGTCTCCGGCGATACGACGAGCGGCGGCCTGTCGCGGCTCGACTGGTCGGTGCCGGACGGCACGCAACTGGTCATCCTGGAGCTCGGCGCCAACGACATGCTGCGCGGCGTTTCGCCCGCCATAGCGGAAAAGAACCTGGACGCCATGCTGGCAAAGCTGAAGCAGCGCAAGATCGCTGTGTTGCTGGCCGGGATGCGCGCGGCGCCCAATCTCGGCGCCGATTATCAGACCGCCTTCGACGCGACCTTTCCGAGACTGGCTGAAAAATACGGCGTGCCGCTCTATCCTTTCTTTCTCGAGGGCATCGCCGGCCAATCCGTCCTGCAGCTCGAAGACGGTCTTCATCCAAACGCCCGAGGCGTCGACCGCATCGTCGAGGGTATCCTGCCCAGCGTGGAGAAGACCATTGAAGCGGTCCGGGGCAATTCCTGAAGGCGAGGGTTCGCCGCCGCAACGCCTTCCGCAGGGGAAGCTTTTAGGCAGGCCTGCGACCAACAAACCCCTTGCCCCGTTTGAATATCGATGATTCGCTAGGGCAAGAGTTCGATTCGAGGACAGGAGGCTTCCCATGCCGCGTCTTTTTACCGCCCTCGAAATACCGCGTGATGCCGCTCTTTCGTTGTCCCTGCTCAGGGGCGGCCTGCCTGGAGCCCGCTGGATCGACGTCGAAAACTATCATCTGACGCTGCGCTTCATCGGCGATGTCGAGGGCCATGTCGCCGACGAGATCGCCAACGCGCTCGACCGTGTTCACCGCCCGTCCTTCCCGCTGACGCTGTCCGGCGTCGGCGCCTTCGGCCAGAAGAAGCCGCATGCGGTGTGGGCCGGGGTCGCCGCTTCGCCCGATCTTTCCGCATTGCAGGCCGAGATCGAGCGCATCTGCCAGCGGCTCGGCATCCCGGCCGACCCGCGCAAGTTCATGCCGCATGTGACGCTGGCCCGCCTGCGCAATTCGAGCCCGCTCGACGTCGCCCAGTATCTGTCGGCGCGCGGCAATTTTTCGACGCTGCCGTTCCGGGTCGGCCGCTTCGTGCTGATGTCGTCGCGCGACTCGGTCGGCGGCGGGCCTTACGTCGTCGAGGAAGCTTGGCCGCTTTCGGGTGCCGACAGCCGCGTCGCCAGCCGTTTGGTCGGTGCCGCCGACGCTTCGCGGATCATGCGGTAGACGGACATGGCCAGGGAGAAACTTGCAAAGGAAGCGATCAGCGCCGAACTTGCCGGCCTCGACGGCTGGTCGCTGGCCAAGGATGGTGGCTCGATCACCCGCACCTTCACCTTCAAGAATTTCTCCGAAGCCTTTGCCTTCATGACCCGCGTCGCCCTGGCGGCGGAGAAGATGGACCACCATCCCGACTGGTCGAACGTCTACAAGACGGTAAACGTGACCCTCAACACGCACGACGCCGGCGGCCTGACGGCGCTGGATTTCGATCTAGCCAGGAAGATGAACCGCTATTTCGGCGGCTGAGCCTATCTGCACCTTGCAGCGAGGTTCAGCTTTCACCACATTTTGCCTCGCGGTCACGCGTGAAGTCACGCGACGGCGGCAAGGAGAGATTGATGGCGCAAAAATCCGGTTTTGATTTCTTCGGCCTCGGCAGCAAGCCGGGCAATGAGAGCGAAGTGCGCGAAAAGTTCTGGCGTACGGCGAAGAGGGCCGCCCGGCAGATCCCGTTCATGGAAGAGGTGGTCGCCGCCTATTACTGCGCCATGGACAAGAAGACGCCGCTGCGCGCCAAGGGCACCTTGCTGGCTGCGCTCGGCTATTTCGTGCTGCCGACGGACGTCATCCCCGATTTCATCCTTGGGCTAGGCTTCACCGACGACATCGCCGTGCTGACCGCCGCGATTACCGCCGTCAGCGCCCACATCACGCCGGCGCACCGGCTCGCCGCCAAGCAGGCCATCGCCGACAAGAGCTGAGCCGGTGCGACGCAAAAAATCGCGCGAGATCCGACTTTCCGGCCGTCAAACCCACCGCCGCACCCGCGCCTTGTAGGCGCGATAGACATCTCCGAACTTCCGCTCGAGGTAGCGCTCTTCCGGCTCGATGACGCCGGTATTGATCACCCACAGCAGGGGGATGACGAGCGCGATAGCCCAAAGACTTCCGGCCGCGACGCCGAGGCCCAGATAGATGAGGGTCGCTCCCAGATAGAACGGGTTCCTGGTCCGCCGATAGACCCCGTCGACGACCAGCGCGGTCGTTGGCAAGGTCGGTGGTATGTTGGTTCCAGCGGCCTGAAAGCGGCCCGCCGCCATAAAGATGAGCACAAAGCCGCACACCGCGAGCACAGCGCCGGCCAGATAGCGGGCGAGGGCCTGCCCGGCCATGACCGGGAGCGGCGCGAGCACCTCGAGCACGGTTGCCGCCGCCAGGAAGCCGAGGAAGATCAAAGGCGGCAGCGCAATGACCCCGGGCACGTCAGGCGCGCCCGATCCGCCTGCCATCTCTCCGCCATCCGACCGTGGCACCGCGCCGCTGGCCGCCGCGCGGACGGCGACACGAATGCCGAACACGATCGCCAGGACGACTGTGCCGCCCGCCAGGATCAGGACTGTCTCAGAAATGGCCATGGCCAAATCTCCCGTAAGCCGCCAAGGAGGGCACCCTGGCCGAGTGCCGTGGCGGCGAACGCAGACATGGTACCGCCTGCAGGGAAATTCGTCACGCACCTCAAAAAAGCGAGAATCGCCGCAAGACCTAGCTGCTTGAAAAGTCAAACTCTTGCCGTTTTCGTGGCCTCCAAGTCGCGGCAGGGACATTGCGCCAGCCGCTTTTTCGAGCGGCAGCGCGAAGACGGCGGCGGTTTCCTGGCGTGAACATCCTTTTCTCAGGGGAATTCACCGTTTGGTAACCCAGATTAAATCAAAATGAAGCGACGGGCAGGACGCCGGGCCGGCCTGCCGCCGCACCAGTGGAATACGGGAAAAGCGATGCGCGGATTGATTGCTATAGTTTCCAGCCTGGCCCTGGTGGCCTTGACGGTGCCCGCGCTGGCGCAGTCGGCAACCAAGATCGGCCAGCACAATGCCTGGGGCACCTACAGTTATCAGGCGTCGGGCGGCGGCAAGGTCTGCTATGTCCTGACGGTGCCAACCGACAAGCAGCCGCCGACGCTCGATCACGGCGATATGTTCTTCTTCGTCAGCCAGCGGCCGGGGCAGCAAGTGTCCTACGAGCCGCAATTCATCGCCGGCTATACCTTCCAGGAGGGTTCCAAGGCCACCGTCACCATCGACAAGAAGTCTTTCTCGATGTTCACGCGCGGCAAGTCGGCCTGGGTCGAGAACGCCGCCGAGGAGCCGGTGCTGATCGCCGCAATGAAGACCGGCACCGACATGAAGGTGTCGGCCAAGTCCGGCCGCGGCAACACCACCACCTACGTCTTCTCGCTGAAGGGCATCTCGGCGGCGCTGGCCTCGATCGCCAAGTGCAAGTAGAGTCCTCGTCCGGGATGTTCACTACCTAACACAGCAGCGTAAAGGACCCAGCGGTCGTGCGGTCTTTCCTTCTCCCTTGCGGGAGAAGGGAGAACCCGGCATGACTCCGCCGCTAACCTGTGCTATGCGCCGCGCTTCATTTCGGGCACGATGCTGTAATCGGCCGCAAATCGCTTATATTGGCGCAACAATGACCCTTTCATTCGATCTTACCGCCGAAGGCGCGCGTGACGCGTTGCGCACCCGCACGACGCCTGAAAAGCCGTCGCTGATCGGCTTGACGCGCGCCGAACTCGGGGCCGCCCTTGTCGCTGCCGGCATCGTGCCGGAGCGCCAGGCGAAAATGCGCGCCCAGCAGCTCTGGCATTGGATCTATGTGCGCGGCGTTTCCGATTTTGCCGGCATGTTCAACATCTCCAAGGATCTGCGCGCCGCGCTCGACAGGCATTTCACCGTTGCCAGGCCCGAGATCGTCGAGGAGCAGATTTCCTCCGACGGGACGCGCAAATGGCTGTTCCGCTTTCCGCCGCGCGGCGCCGGCCGGCCGGTCGAGATCGAGACCGTCTACATTCCCGAAGAAGGCCGCGGCACGCTCTGCATCTCTTCGCAGGTCGGCTGCACCCTGACCTGCTCCTTCTGCCACACCGGCACGCAGAAGCTGGTGCGCAACCTGACCGCCGAGGAAATCCTCGCCCAGCTTTTGACCGCCCGCGATCGGCTCGGCGATTTCCCCGACCGCGACACGCCCGACGGCGCCATCGTGCCGGCCGAGGGCCGGAAGGTGTCCAACATCGTCATGATGGGCATGGGCGAGCCGCTCTATAATTTTGAGGCGGTGAAGAAGGCGCTGCTGATCGCTTCAGACGGCGACGGGCTTTCCCTTTCGAAGAGGCGCATCACGCTCTCGACATCGGGCGTCGTGCCCGAGATCTTCCGCACCGGTGAGGAGATCGGCGTCATGCTGGCGATCTCGCTGCACGCCACCAATGACGATCTGCGCGACCTTTTGGTGCCGATCAACAAGAAGTATCCGCTGAACGAGCTGATCGCTGCCTGCCGTGCCTATCCCGGCCTGTCCAACGCCAAGCGGATCACCTTCGAATATGTGATGCTGAAGGACGTCAACGATTCCATCGAAGACGCCAAGGCGCTGGTCAAGTTGCTCAAGGGCATTCCGGCCAAGATCAATCTGATCCCGTTCAATCCGTGGCCGGGCACCAACTACCAGTGCTCGGACTGGGAGACGATCGAGAAATTCGCCGACTACATCAACAATGCCGGCTATGCCTCGCCGATCCGCACGCCGCGCGGCCGCGACATCCTCGCCGCCTGCGGCCAGCTCAAGTCGGACTCCGAGCGCATGCGCAAAGTCGACCGGCTGGCGCTGGAAGCGATGATGATCGCGGGGCACGGCGAGGCGTGAATCGCCTCGTCGCCTATCTGATCCGCTTCGCCGTCATCCTTGTCGGCTATGGCGTTGCTTCGCTGGCGGCAAGCGCCTTCCTTAACATCATGTTCCTGGCGTCTCTTGGGCTGATGACGGACGAGACGCAACCGGCGGCGCAGGCTTCGCTGTGGTTTTCAATCCCCTTCGTCGCGCTGTTCGTCGCCTATTTCGCTTTCATGCCGGCCGCCATCGCCATCCTCGTCTCCGAGATCCTTGGCCGGCGTGACTGGCTGTTCTATGCGCTGGCGGGTGCTGTGGTCTCGGCGGTCTTCCTTGGCTTCGTCCACCAGACGGCCGATGCCAATTTCGAGGTTACCAATACCAGCGTCATGCTGGCGGTGATCGGCTGCGGCATGGTCGGCGGTATTTTCTACTGGCTGAGCGCCGGGCGCTCGGCCGGAAGCTGGCGTCAGATCGGACGCCCTATTTCGCCTGGGCCGTCAGGATCTTGAGCGCGAAGGCCGAAAAAACTCCGGCAAAGAGATAGTCGACGACGCGCGTCACGCGCGGGCTGGATTTCATCGCGGCCGAGAATTTTTCCGCCGCCAGCACCATCGGCGCCGTCACCGGGATCGCCAGCACGACGAACATCGCGCCGAGGAAGAACAGCTTTCCCGGCGCGTTGGGATCATGCGCGGAGACGAATTGCGGCAGGAAGGTCATGAAGAACAGGATGATCTTTGGGTTGAGCAGATTGACCCCGAGCCCCGCCGCCCAGCTGCGGAACAGCGATATCTGCGGCCCGCTCTTCTTCTCCGGTGAAAACGCCGACCCTTTTGTGATCGCCTGCCATGCCAGGAAGACCAGATAGCCGGCGCCGAAAATCTTCAGCACGAAGAACGCCATCGGCGAGGCGACGATCAGCGCCGAGACGCCGACCACCACCAGCGTGGTGTGGATCAGCGTGCCGCACAAGGCGCCGGCCATCGAGGCAAAGCCGGTGGCGCGGCCCTGACTCAGCGTGCGCGACACGAACAGCGTCATATCAGGCCCAGGCGTGATCGCCAGGATGAAGGTGGCGATGGAGAACTGGATAAGCGTCGTACTGTCGGGGATGAAGGACATGGTTCGTCTCGTAGCGGCAAAAGACGGCGCAGCCATACCGCAAGAGCCGTGTCCTCGCCAGCCTCCGGGCGATACAGCATCTGGTCCAGGCATCGTTCGTCCCTTGCGCTGGCCTAAAACGCCGTGATACCTCGCCCGCGAAGAACCCCTGTCGCGGAACCGCCCACCATGTCGAAAGCAAAAGCCGTCAAGAAAGTCGTGCTCGCCTATTCCGGCGGCCTTGACACCTCGATCATCCTGAAATGGCTGCAGACCGAGCTCGGCGCCGAGGTCGTCACCTTCACCGCCGATCTAGGCCAGGGTGGCGAACTGGAGCCGGCTAGGCGCAAGGCCGAGATGATGGGCATCAAGGATATCCGCATCGTCGATGTCCGCGAGGAGTTCGTATCCGATTTCGTCTTTCCGATGTTCCGCGCCAACGCTGTCTATGAAGGCACGTATCTGCTCGGCACCTCGATCGCCCGGCCACTGATCTCGAAACATCTTGTCGAAATCGCCAGGGAGACCGGCGCCGACGCGATCGCCCATGGCGCCACCGGCAAGGGCAACGACCAGGTGCGTTTCGAGCTCTCGGCCTATGCGCTCAACCCCGACATCAAGGTCATCGCGCCCTGGCGCGACTGGTCGTTCAAGTCGCGCACCGATCTCATCAACTTCGCCGAGCAGCACCAGATCCCGGTGCCGAAGGACAAGAAGGGCGACGCACCCTTCTCGGTCGATGCCAACCTGCTGCACTCCTCCTCCGAGGGCAAGGTGCTGGAAGACCCTTGGAGCGAGCCGCCGGAATTCGTCCACCAGCGCACCATCTCGCCGATGGATGCGCCCGATGAGGTCACCGAGATCGAGATCGAATTCCTCAAGGGCGATCCGGTTGCGCTCAACGGCAAGAAGCTGTCGCCGGCGACGATGCTGGCGGCGCTGAACGATCTCGGCCGCGACAATGGCATCGGCCGGCTCGACCTGGTCGAGAACCGTTTCGTCGGCATGAAATCGCGCGGTGTCTACGAGACCCCCGGCGGCACCATCCTGATATCGGCCCACCGGGCGATCGAATCGATCACGCTCGACCGCGGAGCCGCCCATCTCAAGGACGAGTTCATGCCCCGCTACGCCGAGCTCATCTACAACGGCTTCTGGTTCGCGCCCGAGCGGCTGATGCTGCAGGCGATGATCGACAAGAGCCAGGAAGACGTCGAAGGCACGGTGCGGCTAAAACTCTACAAAGGCAACGTCATGATCACCGGCCGCAAGTCGAGGAAGACGCTCTATTCCGACGCGCTGGTCACCTTCGAGGACGACCGCGGCGCCTACGATCAGAAGGACGCCGAAGGCTTCATCCGCCTCAACGCGCTCAGGCTGCGCACGCTGGCGGCGCGCAACCGCAAGGGCTGATATTCCAACAGGCCAAATGCTTAGACGAGTTAGGAACCCGGTGAATACGCCGGGTTTTATTTGGCGTACCTAATATAATCGAGGCCGCGCCCTCAGATCGTTTCCTGTTTGACCTTCCGATGGTTTAATCTTACTTGTCTTGCGCATCGGAGTGCTTTGACAAGTGAAAAAACAGAATTTTTCTTATGCTTGCGGCGGTGGCCGTCTTTACCGGATGTCAATCGACGCAACCCCCGTCGGGGCAAACATCCAAATTCCATACCTGCAAAAGTTTTGACGGCCCCTTCCAGATTCCCGCTTCCCAGCAATGCCCGTTGAGCGGCTACGCGCAGGGTCCCCGAGTCCCGACAGTCATCGAGGGCAAGCCAAAGGCGGCTACCCCGGCCCCGCTGAACTCCAAATTCCGTACCTGCAAAAGTTTTAACGGCCCCTTCCAGATTCCCGTTTCCCAGCAATGCCCGTTGAGCGGCTACGCGCAGGATTCCGGAGTCCCGGTAGTCATCGAGGGCAAGCCAAAAGCGGCCACCCCGGCGCCATAACGCTCAAGTTTCGCACCTGCAACGGTGTTGACGGCACCTTCGAGGCTCCCGTTTCACAGAAATGCCCCTTGAGTGGCTACGCGCATTATTGAGAGTGATATGCCCAGGCGCCTGGCCACTCTTAGAACCGGTTTCCTGCCCGCGTTGGCTGTTCTCGCGAACTTGGCTGTCGCCAAAGCCAACGACTATGACCCCGCCTCGCTCGACCTCGCCGCGCTGATTGAATGTAGGGCCGACGCGCCGGCCTACGGCGGGTTCGCCTTGTGGCTGAGCGGTGAGCCCGGCGCGGCGGAAAAACTTGGTTGGAAGGAAGTTCCCGCCGGCAATCCCTTCCTCCGGCAATATCAGCTGCCTGCACCGGTCCGCGTCTTCGGCCGCGAGACGGCGTCCGTCGTCTTTGCCGCGACCGGGCCGATGGCGGTTCTCGACGGCGTTTCCGCACCGGACCTTGCCCGCGAGCTCGGCATCACACCCGAACTCGCGACACCGGACAAATTCCTTGGCGAGAAGGTGCTCGTCGAAAGCAGCGAGGAAGCGGACGGCATGACATTTTCCATGCGCATTGCGCTCAATGTCTCAACCGTTGATTCACATCCCGGCACGGTGCTCGCCGGCTGCTCCTATGCGCTCGACGTGAAATAGAAAGCCCGGCGCGTGGCCGGGCTTTCTGCCGAAGAGCAATTCCAGGAAAAGTGTGAAACGGTTTTCCGTCCGGAATTGCGTTAAAACAAAGCTCTAGAGTTTTCTGTCAGTCGGCATCGATCGCCGTGGCCATGCGGGCGATGGCCTGTTGATAGACGCTCGCCGAATTCCAGCCAGCAATTGCGCCGATATTCGCCTGCGCGCTGGCGCCCGGCCGCCAACCATGACCCTTGAGGAAGTTGGCGGTGGAAGCCAACGCAGTGCTCTTGTCGCGCAGATTTTTGTTGCCTACGCCATACGTCAACACATTTCCGGGCAGGAACTGCGTGTGGCCAATCTCGCCATGCGCGGCACCAACCGACGAGGCGCTCAGCGCTCCGCGATCAACCAGCTTCAGGGCTGCAATGGCATGCGGATAGAAGAACTCCGGACGGCGGCAATCATAGGCAAGCGTTAAAATGGCAGAGACCGTATTCTGGTTGCCCATGGCGGAACCGAAGCCCGTCTCCATACCCCAGATGGCGAGCAACACACCCGGCGACACGCCGTAGGTCCCTTCGATCTTGTCGAACAGCGCAGCATTGGCCTTCTTCAGCGCACGGCCCCTGGCAATGATCGCGGACGCGCCACGGCGCTTCATGAAAGCTTCCACCGAGCCGCTGAAAGCCTTATGGATGGCGCGGTCGACGGAGATCGTCTTTGTCGCGTAGGTTGCGCGGGCCAGAGCGGCCAGACCCTTCGAGCCGACACCGTCGGCCTTGGCCTCCGCGGCAAACTCCGGTTTCCACGCCTCGAAGCCGGCGCCGTTTTTGCCACAACTGGCCGCCGCCTGCGCGCCCGTCGCCAGCGCAAGCACCGCCACCACCGTGGCCACTACAAACATCTTCCCCTTGGCAAGAAATGCCATGCTGCTCTCCTGGTTGCCTGAATCACGTTCCCAATTGCGAATTTGCCAGCGAAACACCTGCTTGTCACTGTCCCGGCGCTGCGCCGATGCACTCAATACAGCAGGAACTTCAAATCCACCACACTGGCGGATGTCCGGGAATTTGCCTACGATCAAGTAATTATTGTGGCGGGGACAGAATAAGCATGGAAGACGTTGATGTCGTGATCATCGGCGCCGGTTCGGCCGGACTTTCGGCTGCCAAGACCCTGCGCGCCGCCGGTTTTTCCTTCAAATTGTTGGAAGCGATGAACCGCATCGGCGGCCGCGCCTGGACCAGCGACCAGCATTTCGGCGTGCCGTTCGACATCGGCTGCGCCTGGCTGCATGCCGCGGACCGCAACCCCTACTTTCCCGAGGCGAAAGCCGCCGCCTGGACGCTTCATCACCACGACATGAATGTCGATCATCTCTATTACCGTGAGCGAAAGGCAAGCGAAGCCGAAGAGGCCGCGATGAAGGTGGCCGACGCAAGGCTGTTCGAACTGGTGGCGGCACATCAGGTGAGGGAAGGCGACGATGACCGCCTTTCGGCGTTGCTCGCCAAGGGACACGCGCCGCGCGCCGCCGCAACCTTCGCCGGGCCGATGGATTTCGGCGCCGACGAGGACGAGATATCGATCCGCGACTTTCAGGCCGCCGCCGATCTCGATCCGAACTATTTCACCAGGGAAGGCTTCGGTACGCTGGTTGCCCGCTTCGGTGCCGACGTGCCGGTGGAACTGTCGACGCCGGTGCGCAAGATCATCTGGGATGGGCCGGGCGTAGCCTGCGTCACCGATCGCGGCACCATCCGCGCCAAGGCTGTCGTCGTCACCGCCTCGCCGGCAGTGCTCGCCTTCGAGGAGGTTGCGTTCTCGCCTGCACTCCCCGATGCGCATTTCTCCGCCTTCTTCGACCTGCCGATGGGCATGCTGACCAAGCTGCCGGTCGAAATATCCGGCACAAGGCTCGGCCTGGAGCCGTTCGACGATTTGCTAATCGAGCGGCTGGCCAGGCACGACATCTACTTCGCCTCTGCTTTCCCTTCGACCTCGATCTGATGGTCGGTTTCGTCGGCGGCGATTTCGCCTGGGAGATGTCGGCGGCGGGCGAGGCGGCCGGCATCGACTTCGTCGTCGACCGGCTCTGCGGCATCTTTGGCGGCGACATACGAAAGCATGTCGGACGCGCAATGATGACCAATTGGGGCGCTGAGCGGTTCGTGCGCGGCGCCTATGCGGCGGCGCGGCCCGGCCGCTCGCAAGCGCGCGCCACGCTGATGCAGCCGGTGGCGGAAAAGATCTTCTTCGCCGGCGAGCATTTGGCCGGTCCGCTGATGCAGACCTGCGGCGGCGCCAGATTGTCGGGCGAGGCAGTGGCCAAGGAGGTCGTCGCCCAGCTTGCGGCAAAATAGCATCGGCCGGCAGGAACGCGGGCAGCTGACAGGCGTTTGGCGTTCTCCTGCTCGCATCGTCCTCCGCATTTCGAATGATTTGAGACGCCAATGAAGCTTTTCGACTGCCCGCATTGTGGCCACCGTCTCTATTTCGAGAACGCGCAGTGCCTGAACTGCGCCAGCCTCGTGCTTTATGATCCTGAGGACGCGCGCTTCGCGCTGCCCGGCGCCGATGCCTTTCACTGCACCAATGCCGACGAATGCGCCTGCAACTGGATGGCGGAGCCGGGCCACGCCTTCTGCCGCGCCTGTGCGCTGAACCAGTTGATCCCGGATCTGTCGGTCGACGGCAATCGCCGCCGCTGGATCCGTGTCGAGGCGGCAAAGAAGCGTGCCGTCTATTCGCTGCTCGCTTTCGGCCTGCCGGTCGCACCCAAGCAGAACCCTAGCGACGAGATCGGCCTTGCGTTCGATTTTCTTGCCGATCCGATCGGTGGCGGTCCCGGCGGCGAGCGCATCCTGACCGGCCATGACAACGGCCTGATCACGCTCAACGTCGCCGAGGCGGACTCGGCTGAGCGCGAGCGGCGGCGCGTCGAGATGGGCGAAAACTACCGCACGTTGCTCGGCCATTTCCGCCATGAGCTCGGCCATTATTACTGGGACCGCCTGATCCGTGACGATCCGCAGAAGCTTGCCGGTTTTCGCGCCTTGTTCGGCGACGAACGCGCCGACTACGAACAAGCGCTGAAAACCTATTATGCCGATGGCGCGCCGCCCGACTGGCAGCAGCGGCATATTTCGGCCTATGCGACGTCGCACCCATGGGAGGACTGGGCCGAGACATGGGCGCATCACATGCACATCACCGACACACTGGAGATGGTGCATGCACTGAATTTCCCGCTCGGCCGGCTGGAGACCGTTGAAGCCAACGAGTTGCCGCGCGCCGATACCGGCGGCGAGCTGCAGCCGGCACCATCGGAACCCGCCGCCAGGCCGGAGCCTTTCGAAAGGATTCTCGACCGCTGGCTGGTGCTGTCGGAGGCGTCCAACTCGATCAACCGCTGCATGGGCCTGCCCGATCTCTATCCCTTCGTCATCTCGGACGTGGCGGCGCAAAAACTTGCTTTTGTTCACGAGCTTTTGACCGACCTGCCGAAAACTACTGGAACAAATCGTGAGCCGGCCGAAGCCTTTTAGCCGGAACGCATGCGGCTTTGCTTCGTTTTCCGTCCCAAGGGACTGTGAAACGGAGAGAAAATCATGAAACGCATATTGTTTCCGGCGGTGGCCGGAGCGCTCATAGCGATGTCGGGCTCTGCTTTGGCCGACACCGCCGTCTCGGCCATCACCGATCTCAATGTACGCGCCGGCCCCGGGCCGCAATATCCGGTCATCGGCGTGCTCGCCGCCGGCCAGTCGGCGACGCTCGACGGCTGCATCGCCAACAGCAAATGGTGCACCATCGCCGAGGCCAACGGCCAGGGCTGGGTCTATTCCGACTATGTGACGGCCGATTTCGGCGGCAGCCGTGTGGTTCTGACACAGCGTCCGGCCAGCGCCGACATTGCCGTCGTGACACCGCCTGCCGATAGCGCCGAATACTCCGACACTTATACCGGAGCGATCGTTGCCGGCGAGGCAATCGAGCCCATCCGGCGGCCGCCGGCCGAGATCCGCACCTATGTCGAAACGAACCGGCTCGATCCGGTTTATCTCGAAGGCGAGGTGGTTACCGGCGCGACTTTGCCCGACACCGTCGAGCTGCGCGAGATACCCGATTATGATTATCGCTACGTCTATGTGAACGGCCAGCCGGCGCTGGTCGATCCGAGCAGCCGGCGTATCGTGTACGTCGTGCGCTGACGTCGCAAAACAGGGCGGTCGCCCTGTAATGGCGGCCGCTCACACCCCGACATTGCCACAAGCCGGCATTGCCGCTGCAATACCGGTTTCCACATCGGGCCCGATGTCCTAGACCTTGCGAGCCGAAGCACCAGCCAGCGAGCCCGCGTGATCATCGACCCAACCGCCTTCCAACAGTACCGGCACACCGCCAACAACAAGACCACCTTGCCGCGCCTTGTGCTTGGAACGGTGGTCGTCGTCCTGTTCTGGCTCGGAACCACTGCCGCCGTGCTGTTCGGCGGCACCTATGCCTTTGCCGTGTGGCAGGCGTCGTCAGGCACCGCCCCGCCAGGGGTGGTGCAGGATTTCATGGCCTCTCCCGCGGGCATCCTCGCGGCGCTGGCTTCATTTGCCGGAATCTGGCTCGGCCTTTGGGCTGCCATGCGCTGGATCCATCGCGAGAAGCTGACGGTCCTGATCGGCGTCAGCCGGCGCATTTCATGGTCAGGGTTCCTGAAAGGGTTGGCCGCGGTGCTGATCACCTCGCTGCTTTCCGAGATCCTGCTTTATGGTTTGCAGCCCGACATCGCGCGCGGCGCGATCGGCCTGTCCTCGTGGCTTTTGTTCCTGATCCCGATCGCCGCCCTGACCTTTCTGCAGACCTCGTCGGAGGAGATGCTGTTTCGCGGTTATCTGCTCAGGGGTCTGGCCAGCCGGTTCCAGAACCCATTCATCTGGGCGCTGCTGCCGGGATTGCTGTTCACCTCGCTACATTGGAGCCCAGGTTCGAGCCCCGCGATTAATGCCTGCGTGCTGGCCTCGATCGCCGCCTTTGCGCTGTTGCTGACGCTTCTGGTCTACGCAACCGGCAATCTCGGTGCCGGCTTTGGCGCCCATCTCGGCAACAATCTGACCGGCTTCCTGCTGATTTCGCATCAGCAAAGCTATAATTCTTTCGCCCTGTTCAACGCCAAGCCGCTCGAAGCCGCCGGTTGGACGACTTTAGATGCCGCCCTCATCGCTGCGATCGGCATCGTCAGCAGCCTGTTGACCGTTTTGCTGCTTTTGCATCCGCGCTCGCCGCTGAAGGTCGAGCCGGATATGGCCCGCGCCAGCAGCGTGCGCTGATGCGCCTTGCCTGGTCGTTCTGAGCATATCTGGCGCAAAGCTTGACCAAAGCTTGACTCTGCGGGTGATTTCCTGTCTACACGCCGCGAATTCCGCGACGAGTATTCCTCCGAGCAAACCGACCGGGACGCCGAAACCTCTTTGAGGTGAAGTGCTGTAAATCGATCCCGGAGGCCAACACCCGGCAGCGCTGTGCGCCCCCGGGTGCTTTTTGGCTTTGGGCTTTGCCCGGACCGGCTTTTGCTTGGACAGTTGGCGCGAACGCATTACCTCTCGGGCATCATCCGGGTGCCAGGGAAAAGGAAAAAGAATGTTTGAATCGCTACAGGAACGCACAAGAGGCGTGGAGGGCCATCGGCCCGACAGGGATCAAAATGAATCCAAGGCGCTGTCGCGCGGCGGGTTGACCAATGTTTGAGTCCCTACAAGAGCGCCTTGGCTCCATCCTGAACGGCCTCACCGGCCGCGGCGCCTTGTCGGAGGCTGATGTCTCGGCGGCGCTGCGCGAGGTTCGCCGTGCGTTGCTCGAGGCCGACGTGGCGCTGGAAGTGGTGCGTTCCTTCACCGACAAGGTGCGCGAGAAGGCCGTCGGCGCCGCCGTGGTCAAGTCGATCAAGCCCGGCCAGATGGTCGTCAAGATCGTCCATGACGAGCTGGTCGAGATGCTCGGCGCCGAGGGCGTCGCCATCGACCTCAATGCACCGGCTCCGGTCGTCATCATGATGGTCGGCTTGCAGGGTTCCGGCAAAACGACGACCTCGGCCAAGATCGCCAGGCGCCTCACCGACCGTCAAAACAAGAAGGTCTTGATGGCCTCGCTCGACACGCGGCGTCCCGCCGCGCAAGAGCAGCTCCGCCAGCTCGGCGAGCAGGTCAAGGTCGCCACATTGCCGATCGTCGCCGGCCAGACGCCGGTCGATATCGCCCGCCGCGCCGTGCAGGCTGCCAAGCTCGGCGGCCATGACATCGTCATCCTCGACACTGCCGGCCGCACCCATATCGACGAGCCGTTGATGGTCGAGATGGCCGACATCAAGAAGATGTCGTCGCCGCACGAGATCCTGCTGGTCGCCGATTCGCTGACCGGCCAGGACGCCGTCAATCTGGCAAAAAGCTTCGACGAGCGCGTCGGCATCACCGGCCTCGTGCTGACCCGCATGGACGGCGACGGGCGCGGTGGTGCGGCGCTCTCGATGCGTGCCGTCACCGGCAAGCCGATCAAGCTGATCGGCACCGGCGAAAAAATGGACGCGCTGGAGGAATTCCACCCCAAGCGCATCGCCGACCGCATTCTCGGCATGGGCGACATCGTCAGCCTCGTCGAAAAAGCAGCCGAGAACATCGACGCCGAACAGGCGGCGGCGATGGCCAGGAAGATGCAGTCGGGCAAGTTCGACCTGAACGACCTCGCCGGCCAGCTTCAGCAAATGTCGAAAATGGGCGGCATGGGCGGCATCATGGGCATGATGCCCGGTATGGGCAAGATGAAGGACCAGATGGCCGCCGCCGGTCTCGACGACAAGATGTTCGGCCGCCAGCTCGCCATCATCTCGTCGATGACCAAGGCCGAGCGCGCCAACCCCGATATTCTGAAGCACTCGCGCAAGAAGCGCATCGCCGCCGGCTCGGGTACCGACGCCGCCGAAATCAACAAACTGTTGAAGATGCATCGCGGCATGGCCGACATGATGAAGGCGATGGGCGGCAAGGGCAAAGGCGGCGGCCTGATGCGCGGCATGATGGGCGGGCTTGCTTCCAAGATGGGGCTCGGCGGCATGATGCCTGGCGGCGCAGGCGGCATGATGGGCGGCGGCATGCCGGACCTCTCCAAGATGGACCCCAGGCAGCTCGAAGCCTTGCAGAAGCAGGCGCAGGCGGCCGGGCTCGGCGGCATGAAGGGCCTGCCCGGTGGTCTTCCCGCCGGCGGTGGCCTGCCTGGGCTGCCCGGTGGCATGAAACTTCCCGGCCTGCCGGGCGGTGGCGGGCTGCCTGGCCTCGGCAAGAAGAAGTGAGGGCGCCATGAACGAAGAGAAGGACATGGCGGACGCGCGTGCGGCGCTGGCCAATTATCGCGCCTCGATCGACAATATCGACGCGGCGCTGATCCACATGCTGGCCGAGCGCTTCCGCTGCACCAAGGCGGTCGGCGTGCTGAAGGCGGAACATGGCCTGCCGCCTGCCGACCCGGCGCGCGAGCAGGAGCAGATCGCCCGTCTTCGCCAACTGGCCAAGGACGCCCATCTCGACCCGGATTTCGCGGAGAAATTCCTGAACTTCGTCGTCCGCGAAGTGATCCGCCATCACGAGCAGATCGCCGCATCCAACGGCGTGACGAAAACCGGCTGAGGACCAGCCACCAACCGATCAACCAAATCAGAGCTTTTAGGAGAAAAGAAATGCCACTGAAAATCCGATTGGCCCGTGCGGGCTCGAAGAAGCGTCCCTATTACCATGTCGTCGTCGCCGACGCGCGTTCGCCGCGCGACGGTCGTTTCATCGAGTCGCTCGGCTCGTGGAATCCGCTGCTGCCCAAGGACGGCGAACGCGTCAAGGTCGACGCCGAGCGCGTCAAGCATTGGCTGTGGCATGGCGCCCAGCCGACCGACCGCGTGCTGCGCTTCCTCGATGAAGCCGGCATCGCCAAGCGCGAAGCCCGCTCCAACCCGAAGAAGGCTGAGCCCGGCAAGAAGGCGCAGGAGCGCGCAGCCTTGCTGAAGAAGGCTCAGGAAGATGCCGCCGCGGCCGTTGCCGCCGCTGCAGCCGCGCCGGCCGAGGGGGAAGCCGCCAGCGCCGAATAAATCATCTCCACAACCGCGAAACGGCGGGCCTTGCCCGCCGTTTCGTTATTGCATCCATATGATGCGGCCCGATCAATAGCCTTCCGGGCAGCTCGCAACGTAGACACGACCGTTGCGATCGCGATAGCGGCATTGGCCGCTTTCGCTGGCACGGCCAATCAGCGCACCGGCCAAGGCGCCGGCCGCACCGCCGATCACCGCGCCCTGGGTCGGGTTGCCGGCCACCGCAGCGCCGACCGCCGCACCGCCCAGGCCACCAACTGCCGCGCCTTGCTCAGTACGGGAGCAGGCGCCGAGCGGCACCAGCAAGGCCATCAAAATCATCACCTTTTTCATTGTCGTTCCTCTCCAACAGGGTGCCGTCCTCGCCGCTGCACCCCCTAACTCGCAACCAGGCGATTTGATCCAAAGAAGAAGATCGGCTGCCGCCCGGCGGCGCTCAATTTGATCCAAAGAGTAGAAAGGCGGACCGCGGCCGCTCTGGCGGCGTGGCCGCCATCGAACGGCTTCGAAGCCGCTGCTATTGGCTGAACGGGAATAACGCGCGCAGCCTTGGATCGCGCAGATACAGGCCGCCCCAGAGGATGGCGCCGAGATAGACGCCGAACAGTATGTGCGAGAACAAAGGGCTGCCGATACGCACATGCGTGGCGATGGCGCCGCCGAGATAGGCGGTGAGTAGGATGGCGCCGAGCACCGAGGTGCGCGGCAGCGCATAAAGCGCTGTCGAGACCAATCCAATGATGCCGAGCATGCGCGAGATATTGGCATCGGCCGGCCAGCCGAGCTGCACCATGGTCTGGGTGACGATTTCGAGCGGTGGTAGCTTGATGACGCCGTCGAAGATCATGAACAGCACGATGACGGCGCTGAGCACGCGACCGGCCCACAGGGCGCGCGGTGAGACAGGTGCTGCCTGAGACATGGTCATTGAGTTCCTCCGGTCGTTTCGAGCACTGGCTCTTCTGCCAGCTCGAACCAAGGACGCGGCCCATGACGGCAATCCGACACGCCTCCAGCTCTTTTTCAGCTCCGGGGGACGGCGACCTTGGATGTGCAAGTTCAGTCAGCAACGAGCCTGGCCAAGTCCACCTTGTGGGGTGAGGTGGAGAGCGTTATTGGAAATCCGCAAGGGAATCTTCCGAGCGCTCGACGGCAGCAGCCGCCTGATCGCACAACGAAAGCAACCGATGGCCGGAGAGACCGACCTGAAAAAGTTGCTGGCGGCAATGACGCCGGAGTTGCTTGCCGGCGTTCATGCCTTCACCACGTTGCCACCTGATGCGCCTGTTCCCGACAGGGTCCACCCGGTGATGCTGTTTCGCGAGCGCGAGGGCATGACGCTGATCGTGCTTGAAGACCAGGCCAAGGCCGCTGGCCTGAAAACCGTGTTCCGCTGCCGGATGCTGACGCTGAACATCCATTCGTCGCTGGAAGCGGTCGGCTTCCTCGCCGCCATCACCGCGCGACTGGCCGCGGCCGGCATCGGCGTCAATCCGGTCTCGGCCTTCTACCACGATCACCTGTTCGTGCCCGCCGACCGGGCGGAGGAGGCGCTGGAGTTGCTATTGGACCTGGCGGAGGAGAACCGGCTGTGACGCCGGCGCCTTGCTGCCTATTTGAGACGCCTGTGCTGCCCCTCATCCGCCTGCCGGCACCTTCTCCCCGTGAACGGGGAGAAGGGAGCTAACGGCCGAAGGCCGAGCCCGCGACTGCGGGCCGCCGGTTATCCGGCGCCCCTGCGGAGGCCAGCCGCGTAGCGGCGATACGGCCGTGAGCGAAAAAGTTATGCCGCCTTCTTCTTCGGTTGGATCAGCCCGCGCTCGACCAGCAGCTCCGCGATCTGCACCGCGTTGAGTGCCGCGCCCTTGCGCAGATTGTCGGAGACGATCCACATCGACAGGCCGTTGTCGATGGTCGAATCCTCGCGGATGCGCGAGATGAAGGTGGCGTCCTCGCCGGCCGATTCCAGCGGCGTGATGTAGCCGCCGTCCTCGCGCTTATCGATGACCTGGCAGCCCGGCGCCTCGCGCAGGATCTCACGCGCCTCATCGGCGGTGATCGGCTTTTCGAACTCGATGTTGACCGCTTCCGAATGACCGATGAACACCGGCACCCGCACGCAGGTCGCCGTCAGCTTGATCTTGGGGTCGAGCATTTTCTTGGTCTCGGCCACCATCTTCCACTCTTCCTTGGTGAAGCCGTCGTCGAGGAAGACGTCGATATGCGGGATGACGTTGAAGGCGATACGCTTGGTGAACTTCTTGACGTCGACCTGGTCGGCGACGAACACCGCGCGCGTCTGCGTGAACAATTCGTCCATGCCTTCCTTGCCGGCGCCGGAGACCGACTGGTAGGTGGCGACGACGACGCGCTTGATGGTGGCCGCGTCATGCAGCGGCTTCAGCGCCACGACCAGCTGCGCCGTCGAGCAGTTCGGGTTGGCAATGATGTTCTTGCGCGTGAACAGCGAAATCGCATCCGGGTTCACTTCCGGAACGATCAGCGGCACGTCCTGGTCGTAACGGAAGGCCGACGAATTATCGATGACGACGCAGCCCTGCTTGCCGATCTTCGGCGACCATTCCTTGGAGACGTTGCCGCCGGCCGACATGATGCAGATGTCGGTGTCGGAAAAATCATATTGGTCGAGCGCCCTGACCTTCAGCGTGCGGTCACCGAACGACACTTCCGTGCCCTGGCTGCGCCGCGAGGCCAACGCCACCACCTCGCTCACCGGAAAGCCGCGCTCTTCCAGTATGTTGAGCATTTCCCGGCCCACATTGCCCGTGGCGCCGACGATCGCAACCTTGAAACTCATCGAAATCTCCTGTCCCTCTCCGCTCGGTTTCTGGAGAAAACCCGCCGGCCGATGCGGGTTTCAACCCCCGGGCCGGACCCGGGAGAGGGTGGTTAGGCCAAGGGAATCAGACCGTTTTGGTGGTCGTTTTGCCGGTTTTTTTGAACGTGATTTTGCTGGAACGGAAAGACGCGCCGAAGCGTCCGGCCCAATGGTTCGCATTGGGGCCGGGGATGTCGAATGCAAGGGGCGCCATCAGAAGGCCGCGCATCGAAAACTATCCCGTTCGGTGCCGGCTTTTACGCGGTTTGCGTCCAGAGTCAATCGCAACCAGGCCGACCCGCCCGCCCTGTACAATGACGGCGGCACCAAGTACGAACGAGCATCGTCTGGCTCGTGGCGCCCGTCCGTGGCGCTTGCCGACATTTGACCCGTCGCCGGGTATTCAGAATCCGAATTTCGAAAGAGCAAGATGTCCAATTTCGAAGCTATTGTTCCCGCGCTGGCAAAGGCGCTGGAAAAACGCGGCTATGTCGAGCTGACGCCGGTGCAGAAGGCGGTTCTCGAGCTTGGCCAGGCCGATGCGCTGGTTTCGGCCCAGACCGGCTCCGGCAAGACCGTCGCCTTCGGTCTGGCTTTGGCGCCGACGCTGCTCGATGGCGCGGAGCGCTTTTCCCATGCCGCGGCACCTTTGGCGCTGGTCGTGGCGCCGACGCGGGAACTGGCCTTGCAGGTGACGCGCGAGCTGGAATGGCTCTATGAGCTGACCGGGGCAGCGATAGCGTCCTGCGTCGGCGGCATGGACATGCGCACCGAACGGCGCGCGCTGGAGCGTGGCGCCCATATCGTCGTCGGCACGCCCGGCCGCCTGCGCGACCACATCACCCGCAACTCGCTCGACATGTCTGAGCTCAAGGCAGTCGTACTCGACGAGGCCGATGAGATGCTCGATCTCGGCTTTCGCGAGGATCTGGAATTCATCCTCGATGCTGCCCCTGCCGAGCGCCGCACGCTGATGTTTTCCGCCACTGTGCCACGCTCTATCGCCACTCTGGCCAAAGGCTACCAGCGCGATGCCGTGCGCATCTCGGCCTCCGGCGAGGAAAAGCAGCATCTCGACATCGAATACCGGGCGCTGAGCGTCGCCCAGGCGGACCGCGAAAACGCCATCATCAACGTGCTGCGCTTTTACGAGGCCAAGAACGCGCTGGTGTTCTGCAACACGCGCGCCGCCGTCAACCATTTGACGGCGCGCTTCAACAACCGCAACTTTTCCGTCGTGGCGCTGTCCGGCGAGCTTAGCCAGAACGAGCGCAGCCACGCGCTGCAGGCGATGCGCGACGGCCGCGCCAAGGTCTGCATCGCCACCGACGTGGCGGCACGCGGCATCGACCTGCCCAATCTCGAGTTGGTGATCCATGCCGACCTGCCGACCAACCCGGAGACGCTCCTGCACCGAAGCGGGCGGACGGGACGGGCGGGCCGCAAGGGCGTCAGCGCGCTGATCGTGCCCAATAATGCCCGCAAGCGCACCGAGCGGCTGCTGCAAAGTGCCGGCCTTGCGGCGACCTGGGCGAGCCCGCCCTCCGCCGACGACGTGATACGGCGCGATGACGAGCGCATTCTCGCCGACCCGGTCTTCAGCGAGCCTATGAAGGATGAGGAGCGCGGCTTCGTCGAGGCGCTTCTCGATCAGCACGGGCCCGAACAGGTCGCCGCCGCCTTCGTACGGACGTGCCGCTCCAGCCGCTCGGCGCCGGAGGACCTTCTCGACGTGGCACCGTTCACGCCGTCGGGCGAAAAATTTGCGCGCCGGGAAGAGGCACCGAGCCGCCGCGACGATTTCGGCGACAGCGTCTGGTTTTCGCTGTCGGTTGGACGCCGGCAGAATGCCGAGCCGCGCTGGCTGATACCGATGCTGTGCCGGACAGGCGGCATCTCCAAGCGCGAGATCGGCGCCATCAAGATGCAGCCGGAAGAAACCTTCGTGCAGATCGCAGCGGACTGGGCCGAGCGTTTTCTGGCGGCGATCGGTCCCGACCGCAAGCTGCAGGGCAACATCGCGGTCAAGCGGTTGGACGGCACGCCCGATCTGTCGCGGGCCGGCTATCAGGAGCCACGGCCCGACAAGAAGCCGCACCGCGGCAAGCGGACATTCGATCAAAACGCGCCCAAATTCGAGAAGCGCGCACCGGCTGACAAGCGCCCGGCATTCGAGGCAAAGCCCTGGGCCGGCAAGCCGGCCAAGGCGAAGTTCGAAGGCGGACCGGCGAAACACAAGAAATCGAAGAAACGGCCGGGGTAAATAGCCGGCCCTTCCATTTCGTGCACGCCCCTTGCGGTCTGCCGGAACTTTGCCCAGTCTGGCAGCGGGCAAGGGAGCAGCACATGCGCGGCGAAGTGCTTCACTATGATGAAGACGAGGGCTTCGGTTTCATCACCGGAGCCGACGGCAACCGCTACACTTTGGCGCGCGAAGATTTGCGCCGCGAAGCATCGGTTGCCGGAGGCACGACCGTCGAATTCCAGCCGGCTGGCGGACGGGCACGCGATGTTTTTTTGATCCGCGCCCAACCTGCCGGCGCGCCCGCCGAAGCCCCCACTGCAACCGCCGCGCCATCTCAGGCCGGAAATGCGCCCGGGGTACGTCAGCCGCAACATTTCGGCCGGTCCGCTGAAAACCATACCGCCGAATCCACCGGCCTGTGGAGCTACTTCTTGCTGGGCCTGACCGAAAATTATTTCAACTTCGCCGGCCGTGCACGCCGCAAGGAATATTGGGGTTATTGTTTGTTCTGGACGATTGCGCTGATCGTGGTCATAGGGCTCGGCGTCTTCATCGACGACGCCATGGGCAATCTCGACAACAGTGAATTGCCGGCAGTGACGGTCGGCCTCTGCGGCCTCTTCCTGCTGGCGACAGCCCTGCCGTGGTTCGGGCTCAACGTGCGTCGCCTGCACGATATCGGCCTGACCGGCTGGCTCTTCCTGCTTTTCCTGATCCCGACCTTCGGCGGCCTGATCATCCTGATCTTTGCGCTGATCCCGACCCAGTCGCGCGAAAACCAATGGGGTTCGGTGCCGGCGGGTGTCGGGGTTTAACTTTAACGCGCATCTTGCAATTGTATGCAACTTTAAATAGCATAGCTGCGACGCAATCCAGGGGCAGGCAATGCGCGGCGCAGTGTTTCACTACGACGAGGATCAGGACTACGGCTACATCAACGGAGCGGACGGCAAGCGCTATATCTTCGCGCGTGAGGATGTGAGCCAGGGAGTGTCGCTTGCTAGGGGCGCGCTTGTCGAGTTCCGAGCGGACGACAGGACGGCGCACGATATCGTCGCCATAACGGCAGCAGCGAGCGATACCTCGCCGTCACGCGCGGCACAACCGCAACGGCCTGGCCGTGCCGCCGAAAATCAGCCGGCCCAATCCATGGGCTTATGGGCCTATTTCCGGCGCGCGCTAGTCTACGACTATCGCAATTTCACCGGCCGCGCTCGCCGCAAGGAGTTCTGGGGGTTCTATATCTGCTCGATCGTCGTGCTCGTCGCGCTGTCCGGATTCGGCATTCTCCTCAACCTGGCGATAGGCGGTTTCGGTGACGGCCCAAGGACGTCGATCGGCTACCTTCCTGCTTTGTTTTTCGTACTGGCAATGATGCTGCCGTTAATCGCGCTTATCGTGCGCCGTCTGCACGACATTGGGCTAACCGGATGGCTTGCCTTGCTTTGCTTCACTCCGGCTGGCGTGACCTTTCTCATCCTCGGATTGGTTCCGTCTCAATTTGGCGAAAATCGCTGGGGCGCGATGCCGGCCGGCGTCACGGCTTAGCGACCGCCTTCAGCGCCTCGCTCGAAAGCCTGAGGAAGACTTTCTGGCCGTGGCGCTCCGCGCCGAGCCCGTCGTAGAAGCGCAGCGCACCCTCGTTCCAGTCCTCGGTGGTCAGGTCGATGCGGCCGATGCCCTCGCGCAGGCAATGGCCGGCGAGGAATACCATCAGCGCTCGACCGACACCGCCATCGCGGGCGGTATCGCGCACGAACAGGTCCTTGAGGAACAGCAGCCGCTCGAGATCGATGCCGGGATGCGCGATCGCAACCGAGGCCAGCCCGCAAACTTCGCCATCGACGAAGGCGAGCGCAAAATGCGGATAGGCCGGGCTTTCGTCGCCAAGCCATTTCTGCGCCGCCGACAAAGTCTGGCTGGCGTCGAGTGGCGGCTGCCGGTAATGCACCGCCATTTCGCAAAGCATGGTGGCGAGTGCCGCGGCATCCCCGGTCGTCGCCCAGCGGACGTCGACCGACATGGGATCAGCCCAGGAACTTGGCGATGATCGCGTCGCCCATCTCAGCGGTGCCGACCTCGGTCATCCCCGGTGAATGAATATCCCTGGTGCGCAAGCCCTGATCGAGAATGGCGGCGATCGCGCCTTCCAGCCGGTCGGCCTGTTCAACCATGCCGAAGGAATAGCGCATGCACATGGCGAAGGAGGCGATCATGGCGATCGGATTGGCGATGCCCTTGCCGGCGATGTCGGGCGCCGAGCCGTGCACCGGCTCGTAGAGCGCCTTGCGCTTTTTTGTCTTCGCATCCGGCGCGCCGAGCGAGGCCGACGGCAGCATGCCGATCGAGCCGGTCAGCATGGCGGCGATGTCGGACAGCATGTCGCCGAACAGATTGTCGGTGACGATGACGTCGAACTGCTTCGGCCAGCGCACCAACTGCATGCCGCCGGCATCGGCCAACATGTGATCGAGCTTGACGTCGGCATACCTGGCCTTGTGCGTCTGGGTGACGACCTCGTTCCACAGCACGCCTGATTTCATCACATTGCGCTTTTCCATCGAGGTGACGTGGTTCTTGCGCGTGCGTGCCAATTCGAAGGCAACACCCGAAATGCGCTCGATCTCGAACGTATCGTAGACTTGGGTGTCGATGCCGCGCTTCTGGCCGTTGCCGAGATCGATGATCTGCTTCGGCTCGCCGAAATAGACGCCGCCGGTGAGCTCGCGCACGATGAGGATATCGAGCCCCTCGACCACCTCCTGCTTGAGCGAGGAGGACGCCGCCAGCGCCGGATAGCAAATGGCGGGTCGAAGATTGGCGAACAGTTCCATGTCCTTGCGCAGCCGCAGCAGACCCGCCTCCGGGCGCACCTCGTAAGGCACCGCATCCCATTTCGGTCCGCCGACGGCGCCGAACAGCACCGCGTCCGCCGCCATTGCCTTGGCCATGTCGGCATCGGAAATCGCCGCGCCATGTGCGTCGTAAGCGCAACCGCCGACAAGGCCCTCATCGGTGACGAAATCGCTGCCGAGCTTGTCGTTCATGGCGGCGATCAGCTTCTTCACCTCGGCCATCGCCTCGGGGCCGATGCCGTCGCCGGCAAGCAGGAGAAGATTTTTCGAAGCCATGAGAACCGTCCTGATTGTGTCGTGAGCCGCGGCCTTGCTAAACGCCAAGCGGCCGGCGCGCAAGCCTGCGGTTCAGAGCATCGGACCCAAAAGTGGAAACCGGTTTTGGGAGAATCCGATGCTCAAGCCAAAACGCCTACAGATGCGAGAGGATATTGACCAGCCTGCCGAACGGGTCGCGTACGAAGAAGCGCCGCACGCCCCAGGGTTCGTCCGCCGGACCGTATTCGATGGCAAAGCCGGCCGTCCTCATGCTTTCAAGCGCGGCATCGACGTCGTCGACCTCGATCGACAGGTCAGGCACCGGCGTTCCTGATCCCCCTTCGGCCATGAAACTGACCTGCACGGACATCGTCTCTTGCGAGCCATAGGTAGCGATCCAGCCCATATCCATCTTGAGATGGAGACCGAGCACATCCTGATAGAAGGGTTTTGCCGCCGCGATGTCCTGCGTGTCTATGTTTGCAACGATGCGTCTGACCTTCACCATGGGCCGATCCTCGTTCTAACCGTGTCGTTGTCGCAACCGTGACAGGCATCAGGCTGTGCGCCGCAGCGCCGTCACCTCGATCTCGATCTTCATTTCCGGCTTGTTGAGCTGGCACACGATCATCGTTGCTGCCGGCCTGATCTCGCCAAATGCCTCGCCGAGGATCGGGAACACCACGTCCACGAAAGCCGCATCGGTGATATAGTGATGTGCCTGCACCACGTCAGCCATTTCGAAGCCGCCATCTCGCAACGCCTTGGTGATCGTCGCCAGGCAATTGCGCGTTTGTGCCTCGACGGTCTCCGGCATCGACATGGTCGCATAATCGTAGCCGGTCGTTCCGGACACGAAACACCAGTCGCCCTGCACCACGGCGCGCGAATAGCCGGCGGTCTTCTCGAAGGGCGAGCCGGTGGAGATCAGTTTTCGCATGGGTCCTCCTTTTTTGCAGCGTAGGCGGTCTGGCGAAAGCGGCGGTGACGGCCGATCTCCCCCCGGGTGGGGGAGATGTCCGGCAGGACAGAGGGGGGCGGGAAGGATCGCGGCAGAACGATTTCTAATTCGGCGACCCCAGCGCCTTGTCCAGCGCTTCCTTGATCTCGGCCGGCCAGCTATTCACCGCCGGCCACGCGTCCGGCTCGGGCTTGTCGCCGCGCCGGGCGAAATAGAGCTTGTGGTCGACGGGGTCGACCGCCATGAAGCCGTCATTGCCGCCGCAATCATGCGGCACGCAGCCGCTGGCAAAAAAGGCGCCCGACGCGGTTTTCTCGGTGCCGCCGCCGACCAGCAGGCTGGTCGCCATGTCGGGCATGTCCTTGCCGAGCAGCGTCTCGGCTTCCTTGTAGACCGCTTCATTGTGGAAGGCGTCGATGATGTTGTCGTATTTCGACGGATCGACGTCTTTCCAGTCGGTGCCCGGCTCCGGCATGTAGGTCAGATTGCCGGACGTCGTCAGTCCGTCCGTCGGCGACCATTGCAGCGCCGGCTTGGAATCGCCCGGCAGCAGATAGGGCACGAAATAGATCGCGCTGTCGGAGATCGCAGCCGGCGGTGCGCCGCATTCGTCCTGCTCGACCGTGGTCGTCTGGATCGCGCCGCCTTCCGGCTTCCACACGATCACCTTGGCCGGGCCGCATTGATTGCCGCCGTCGCCGACATCGACCAGCGCCACCTTGACGCCGCCGACCTCGACGATCTTGTCGAAGAAGACGTCGTAATTGCGCGCCAGTTCCTTGCCGTCGAAGGCGAGCACCCGTTCCCCGTACTCTTCCTCCTGGGTGATGGTCAGCTGGCCGCCCTCGAACGGGATCGGCGCCTGCTTGTCATCGTCGGCGGCGGCTGTGTCGCTGGCGCCTTGATCTGTCGCTGGCGCTTCCGTGGCGGGCGTCTGCGTCTGGGCATAGACGCTCGCCGGGGGCAGCAGCATCAGCGGCAGTCCGCAGGCAGCGGCAACAAGCAAGCGTGTCATCACATCCCTCCCGGACACTTGGCGTAGAGGCCGACCGTCGGCGCGGCTTTAGAGCCTATGCCCAGGGCCGCAGCTCGGCGTTCTTCTTCTCGAACGAAGCGATGGCGCCGGCCTTCTCCATGGTCAGGCCGATATCGTCGAGGCCGTTCAAGAGGCAGTGGCGCTTGAATTCGTCGAGGTCGAACTTGACCACGCCGCCGTCCGGCCCGCGGATTTCCTTGGCTTCGAGATCGACCGACAGCGTCGCGTTGGAACCACGCGAGGCATCGTCCATCAGCTTCTCCAGGTCTTCCGGGCTGACGGTGATCGGCAGGATGCCGTTCTTGAAGCAGTTGTTGTAGAAAATGTCGGCGAACGAGGTCGAGATGACGCAGCGGATGCCGAAATCGAGCAGCGCCCACGGCGCATGTTCCCGGCTCGAGCCGCAGCCGAAATTGTCGCCGGCGACCAGGATCTGCGCCTTGCGGTAGGCCGGCTTGTTGAGCACGAAGTCCGGATTTTCAGAACCGTCGTCCTTGTAGCGCATTTCGGCAAACAAGCCGGTGCCGAGCCCGGTGCGCTTGATCGTCTTGAGATAATCCTTGGGGATGATCATGTCGGTGTCGACATTGACGATCGGCATCGGCGCGGCGACGCCGGTGAGCTTGGTGAATTTTTCCATGGTTCTTGCCCGTCTTCTTCTCGTTGCGGGGAATTGCTGGCGCCCGGTTTACACAAAGCCGCGGGCAAATAAAAGGCGGCTGTTTTTGGACTTCCGTCGTCGATCGAAACACAAGATCGGTACAAAACAGCTTCAAAATCACCGGCCCATGGTGCACTTTTATCGACATGACAACGCGATCCAAGGTCCTCTACGCCAGCGAACCGGGCCTCGGCACCGCCGAGTTCCGCCGCGTGTTGGTGGAATCCGGCCTCGGCGCCAACCGCCCCGTCGATGACGACACCCGATTAAAGGCGATGTTGTCAGCGGCCAATTTGGTGCTCACCGCGCGTCTCGACACAGAAGGCAAGCCGCTGGTCGGCGTTGCCCGCGGTGTCACCGATTTCTCGTGGGTCTGTTACGTTTCCGAGCTCGCCGTTTGCAAAGCGGCGCAAGGGCTCGGCATCGGCAAGGGCCTTCTCGATGAAGCGCGGCGACAACTCGGGCCGTCCGTCGCCATCAGCCTGATCTCCATGCCCGACGCGGTCGGCTTCTACGAACGGATCGGCATGGAGCGCGTGTCCGACGCGTTCTGGTTCGGCCGCAAGCGCTGACGCGTTGCCTTGCCAGCTAGTGGTCGAAATCTGACGCTTGGTAACGGGGCCGTAAGCCCGTTCGGAGTGGAAAGCGGACGCTACCATGTGCTTTTTGGCAAAGCGCTCAGTGCGCGCGTGACGCAAGGTGAATTTCAAGCGGCTTTGAGATGAGGCCTTTATCAACGATGGCTTCAAGCGTCTGCTTCGTCAGACTGATATCGTCATATTGCTGCGGAACCGACAAAATTAACCCTCCCTCTTCGGGCGTGGCATAAAACACTACATAGCCATTCGCCTCACCGGCGAGAGGGAAGGCGATAGTATTGATTTCAGTATCCATTACTCGCTTGCCAAAAAAATAATTGGCACGATTATTCTGCTGACGTAATTCAAACTCCTGATACTGGAGAACAGAGTATATACGTTTGTTCTCCGGTGACTCAGGGTCGTTGCTGCATCCAGAGAATGGGACAATTGCGAACATCAACACTGAAAGGGCCTTCCAACTAGTGGAGATCATGTCAAATTCCTGCTTTCCATGGCTCTTTAAGTATCTGCCCTAGATGTCCGAAATGGGCCGGCAGCGGTATTCCGTTTCGGGTACCAGGCGTCAGGTTTTGACCGCTAGCGGTGCGGACTTTTGATGTCGGCGGGACAGCACCCTCTCTGTCCTGCCGGACAGAGGGGGGTGGGCGGGAACTCGACAGAGCGGCTTATTCTGCGCGGCCTTCCCTCAAATCACGTTCAATTCCCGAAACGCCCGCCCTTCGGCGACCCGGCTGTACCCGAACGCGGAGCAATCCACCGTGCGATAGCCGCCATGCACCAGAAACTCGGCCAGCGCCTTGCCGACCGCCGGCGCCTGCTGCAGGCCGTGACCGGAAAAACCGTTGGCGAAGAGGAAATTGCCGACCTCCGGGTGCGGGCCGATCACCGCGTTCTGGTCGAGCGTGTTGTAGTCGTAGTGGCCGACCCAGGCGCGCGTCGGCTTGATCGCCTCGAAGGCCGGAATGCGGGTCGCCAGCACCGGCCAGATCACCTCTTCGAACAGCGGCCAGTCGGGGTCGAAGTCGGCGGGATCGGCTGGTCCTTCGCCCTCTTCCGGCTCGGCGCCGCCGGTGATGTAGACCGAGCCCTCCGGCCGGACATAGATGCCGCTCGGGTCGACCAGCAGCGGCATGTCGTCATATTTTTCGCGCGCCTCGAAGACGAAGACATTGCGCTTGCGCGGCTCCACCGGCAGCGCCAGCCCGACCATTGCTGCCACCTTGCCGGCATTCGGCCCGGCGGCGTTGACGACGGTGCCGGCCTCGAGCCGCTCGCCATTGTCGAGGACTACACCAGTGACGCGGCCGCCCAGCCGCTCGATACCCGTCACCGACGCCGTGATGAAGTCGATGTTCTTCGTCCGCAGTGCCTTGCGAAACAGCATCAGCATCGCATGCGCGTCGAACCAGCCTTCGCCGCTGCGGCCATAGGCGCCGGCGGAAATGCCCTCGACCGACAGCCACGGAAAGCGGCAGACGAGCGCCTCGGCATCCTCGAGCACGATGTCGGCGCCCTCGGCCATCTGCGCCTCGTGGTTGGCCCGCAGGATCGGCAGCCCGTTCTCGCCGGCAAGGATGAGATAGCCGCCTTCGCGAAAGCCGATATCGGCGTCCGCGCCAAACTCGTCCTTCAACCGCCGGAACAGTTTCAGCGTGAACTGCGACAGCCGGATGTTTTCCGGGATCGAGAACTGCTGGCGGATCGAAGCGCAGGACAGCGTGGTCGCCGCATGGGAAAATTGCGGGTCGCGCTCGACAAGCGCGATCGAGCCCGAAAATCCTTCCTCACGTAGATAATAGGCGACCGAGGAGCCGACGATGGCTCCGCCGATGATGACGATGTCGTAATGCACCTTTTCGCCCTTCCGATCTGAACCGCGAGTCACGCCGCCGGCAGGATGATCTCGAAGCGCGTGCCGCTCGCCGAGTCAACCAGCCGGATCGTGCCATCATGCGCTTTCAGGAGGGCCAGCACGATGCCCAGGCCCATGCCGGTGCCACCGGAATCGCGGCGCGTGGTGAAGAATGGCTCGAAGATACGGCCTCGGTTGCTGGGCGAAATGCCGGCGCCGTCATCGTCCACCACAATGGTGGCCTTGCCGTCCGCGCCTGCTGTCGTGACCGAAACCAGCGTCGCGCCGTGTCGCGCCGAATTGTCGATAAGGTTGGCCAGCACGATCGCGGCGTTTTCAGCCGATATGCGCAGCCCGATCTCGGCGCCCGCCTCGAGGCGTACCGCCAGCCTGTCGTCGCCCGGCAGCAGCGCCAGTGCCGCACCAAGCGACGTGTTTTCGCCGCTGGGCTCGAGATTTTCGGCGCGCGCCAGGTCGAGCAGGCGTCGCACCAGCAGGTTGAGCCGGCCGGCATCGGTGACGATATTGTCCGAAAACCGCCGCCGCTCGGCCTCATCCATCGCGCCGCCCGAATCGCGCAGCAGTTCGGCGGCCCCCTGGATCGCCGTCAGCGGCGATTTGAGCTCGTGCGAGACGTGGGTGGCAAAGGTCTGGATGCCATCGGAGCGTGCGTGCAGCTTTTCGGCCATGTCGAGGAAGGCGGCGGAGAGCGCCGCCATTTCGCGCGTGCCGTGGTGATCGAGCGGCCTGATCGCCGCGCGGTCGCCGGCGGCGATGCGTTTCGTGCGTTCCATCAGCGCATAAATCGGCCGGCTGACGGTGCGCAGGAAGACCAGCCCGATCAGCAGCGTGCCGCCGAGCATGGCGATTGCCGCCAGCGCCACCTTGCCGCGCTCGCCATAAAGATGCTTGACGATGTTGTTCGGCGTCCGCGACAGATAGACCACGCCGGCGACCTTGCCGGAGACCGCAACCGGCATGGCGACAAAGACGCGAACCTTGGTGCCGCGGCTGACCGAATAGAGCGGCGGCGACGGCTGGTCGGGAACCCGCAGCCTAAGCGCGCTGGCGTAGCGGCCGGCAAGTGCTGCGCGAACTTCTTCGACAGCGCCGAGCGACAGGCCGGCTTCCTCACGCCCGGCGATGACCACGCCTCTCGGATCGAGCAGCCGGAAGCCGGCTAGCGTGGTCTTCTGCGTCTCGGCAAGTATGCCCGACAGCCGCGCGCCGATCGCCGCGAAGGCAGGATCGACGCTGGCCGCGGTGGCTGCGGGCCGGGTCGGCAGGATCCTGTCGGACGCAAGATCGAGGCGCGGTTCGATCGGCAGGTAGCGAGAAGCCCGATCGCCGGTATCGGGCGGAGGCATGGGTGTGCCGAGCTTTTCCGGGGCAAGGCCGGCCTCACGGACCTCTTGCGCGTAGATCGCGGCAAGGGCGGCACCTTGTGCGATCAGCTCGGCCTCGGTCTGGCGGATCAGCTGGTTCTCGTAGAGCCGGAAGAAGAACAGGCCGGCCAGCGGCAGTGCCATCACCATGATCAGGATGGCAATGACGACCGTGGCAAGCCGTGGCCGCCATTTCTGCGCGGTCACGCGCCGCATTTACCCAGCCGGAAGCCGACGCCGTGCACGGTCTCGATTGCATCAAGGCAGCCGACCGCCGCCAGTTTGGCGCGGATGTTGCGGATATGGCTGTCGACGGTGCGGTCTGCGACATGGATGTTGGCCGCATAGGCATTGGCCATCACCATGTCGCGGCCAAGCACATGCGGCGGCCTTGCCAGAAATCCTTGCAGGATCGCGAATTCGATCGAGGTCAGAACCAGTGGCTTGCCGTCGAAGCTGGCTGTATGGCTTGCCGGAACCAGCAACAGTCTGCCATGCGAGAATTGCCGGTCGTCGGCTGGTTTCGGCGTGGGCCGGGCGCGGCGCAGAATGACGTTGACGCGGGCGACCAGCTCGCGCGGGCTGAACGGCTTGGTGACATAATCGTCGCCGCCCATTTCCAGCCCGAGGATGCGGTCGATCTCTTCATCCCGCGCGGACAGGAACAGCACCGGCACGTCGGATGTGTGGCGCAGCCGCCGGCACACTTCCAGCCCGTCCATTTCCGGCATGCCGATGTCGAGCACGACAAGATCGGGAGCACGGCGTTCGATCGCCTGCAAGGCAGCCGCGCCGTTCGGCACCGTCAGCGTTTTCATGCCGGCCTTTTCGAGCGCGAAGCAGATGATTTCGCGAATGTGCGGATCGTCGTCGGCGACCAGTATGTGGTGCGGCATCAAATCAGCGGCCCGGCATGAAGGGTTCGGACATCGGAGGAACCACGAACGGGCCACGCCTGTCGAGGGCGCGGTTGAGCCGCCAGTCACGAAAGCTCCAGCCGCGCCAGTTTTCCTGGCCGGCGCGGAAGCGTGCTTCGTCCTGCGCGTACCAGCCGGCGAGTTCGCGGGTGGAGGCATCCTCCGCGGAAACCGTCCTGCTCTGGTGCTGGACGAAGCGATCGAGCGCCGGCAAGGCGCCGGGCCCGAGCGAGCGCAGGTACCAGACGTCGAGCTGGGTGCCTTGGCCGGTCATTTCGAGGGAATGCTCGACATTGTAGTTGGCGATCAGCGCGGCAAAGTTGATGAACGAGCAGGCATAAAGCGTCGCCGATAGCGTCAGAAGATTGGCGGAAAGCAGCCATTCGTTGGACTTTTCGCGCGCAATGCGGGCTATGATCAGGACAAGGCCCGCCGCCACCAGCCCCATCCAGACGAAGGCGGCGACACGCCAATAGGTCAGCGCATAGATGCCGACATAGAGATCGAGCCGCAGGATCGACGAGATGACCAGGACCACGTTCTGCGCCACCCAGACATAAACCAGCCGGCGGATGAGCGGATCGCCGGAGGTCGCACTTCCCGGCCTCAGCGCCGCCAGCACGAAGCCGGCCGCCAATAGCGCCGTGACGATCAGCGGATAGGCGCCGCGATGCGCGTAGGCGGCATAGGTCAGCCCGTCGGGAAGCGCGATACCGCCCCACAGATAGGTGGCGTCGAGTGCGCTCTGCACCGCGAACAGGATGTTGAAGACGACAAGCGCGCGGAGAATAGCGGCCTTGCCGAAGATGATGTCCTCGATGGTGGTCCTGGTGGCCGGCGTCGCCGGTGCGCTTGCTGGGGACACGCTGCGGCGGCGGAGAAAGCGCGGCAGGCGCGGCCGCAGAAGGGCCCAGACGCCGGCAAGCACGAACAGCCAGAAGGCGAGACGTGGCAGCTGGATGAGGTCGAGCAGTGCCATCAGGTCGATCAGCGAGAACCAATATTCGATGACCGGATTGGCGGCGCCGAACAAGGCGAGGAACACCGCGCCGAGGCTCAGCGGCATGACCCAGACGGCGATCGCCGCAAGGCGCACGCGCCGCCGGCCAAGCCGCCGCGCCGCCTTGCGGCAGCGGAAGAAATCCAGGACCAGCCGAAATGGCGTTGCTAGCAGGAACAGCGAAAGTTGGCCGGCAATGCGGGCAAGGCCGGACCGCAACCGTCCGGCCAGTGAAAGCGCGAAGATGGCCGTCGCCGCCAGCGCGATCGAGACGGACAGTGCGCTGACATTTTCCACAAGCGGCAGCAGCGCCATAATCAGCGCAACCGGCTTGAACCAGAACCTGCCATCGTTGAAGATGCCGAGAGGATGGAGAGCCATGCTCGCCGCGGCAATCGCAACGCCGAACAGGAAAAGTGTGATGCCGGCCGGTTGGCCATAGAAGAAGAAATCAGCCAACGCGACGAGCAGGACGGCAACGCCGAAGCGGCTGCAATAGCTCGGCGCCGCCGAGAGGAATACTGTCATGATCGGGCTTTCTCGGCGGCTTTGATGCGGCCGGTGGGCAGGGATTTGCGGACGAAAGGGAGGAGGTTTGCCGAAGTCTGGGGCGGATCGACGAGCCACCAGCTTTCGCGGCGAAGCCGGTACGGCAGGGACCAACGGGAGTTCGTTTGCTCTTGCATGCCGCCCCTGTCGCATTCTGTCGGGTGGCAAGCGGGGCGGAGACGAGGAGATTTTCCGAAATTGCGTGCAGTTTTTATGCACGGCTTGCCTCGGCCGGTTGCAGGCGGCATAGATCGGAGATGACTGCCGAACCCTCCCGCCCGCGCCGCTCGGTGCTTTACGTCCCGGCTTCGAACGACAAGGCACTGGCCAAAATCCCGTCGCTGGCCTGCGATGCCGTCGTCATCGATCTTGAGGACGCCGTCGCCCCGGCCGACAAGCCTTCCGCGCGCGAAAAGCTGGCGGGGATTTTCGCCGGTCGTTCCGATCGCCGCTGCGAGATGGTCGTGCGCATCAACGCGCTGTCGAGCGAATGGGGCGCCGACGATCTGCTGGCCGCGGCAAGATGCACGCCCGACGCCATCCTGCTGCCGAAGGTCGACACGCCGCGCGACATTCTCGAGGCCGGCGACGTACTCGACGACAATTTTATCCCCGACGAAGTCAAGCTGTGGGCGATGATCGAGACGCCCAAGGCGCTGCTCAACATCGGGCCGATCGCCGAGCTCGGCCGCGACCCGGCCTCTCGACTGGTTTGTTTCGTTGCCGGAACGAACGACCTGGTCAAGGACACGGGCATTCTCGCCACGCCCGACCGGCGCTATCTTGTGCCGTGGCTGATGCAAATGGTGCTCGCGGCGCGTGCCGGCGGCCTCGACCTGCTCGATGGCGTCTTCAATGATTTTCGCGATATGGACGGCTTTGCGCGCCAGTGCACGGAAGCGGCCGCGATGGGTTTTGACGGCAAGTCGCTGATCCATCCGGCGCAGATCGAAGCCGCGAACCGCGCCTTTGCGCCGACGCCTGAAGCATTGGCCGAGGCGCGCACAGTCAAGGAAGCCTTCGCGCTCGCCGAAAATTCCGGCAAGGCGGTAGTTGCGCTGAACGGCAAGATGGTCGAGCGGCTGCATCTGGCGCAGGCCGAAAAACTGCTGGCGAAGGCCGCCGCTGTTCGCGCATGATTATCGTAACTGACGACAGGATTGAAAATGAAACTCTACCGCTTTTTGTCCGGCCCGGACGACGCCAGCTTCTGCCACAAGGTGACGGCGGCGCTCAACAAGGGCTGGCATCTGTTCGGCTCGCCGATCTATGCCTATGACAAGAAAGCCAAGACCATGCGCTGCGGCCAGGCCGTGGTGAAGGACATCGAGGGCCAGGAATACGGCCCCGACACCAAGCTCAGCGATTGGTAGGGAGGTTCGCTGAAGCGCTCGTCCTTCGTCATCCTAGGGCGTAGCAGTCGCGAAGCGACGTCGCGGAGTACCCTAGGATCCATGCCGTTACCTCTGCCGAAGGGCACGGCGGATCAGGATTAGTGTGATCTACCACCGATCGGGATAGCCCCAGAACGGGATGGATGAGCGTTCGGTTCTGCACCGCCGGAGCACTGCACCACTATTACGGCATGGATCCTGGGGTCTGCGCCGCGTCGCTTCGCTCCTTGCTCCGCCCCAGGATGACGAGGAGCGGGGTCGCTCACTCCGCTGCCTCTTCGATCTTCTCCATATCGTCGTCCGACAGGCCGAAATGGTGGCCGATCTCGTGGATCAGCACATGGGTGACGATGTCGCCCAGCGTTTCCTCGTTCTCGGCCCAGTAGTCGAGGATGGCGCGGCGGTAGAGCGTGATGCGGTTCGGGCCTTCGCCGGTCTGCGGATTCCAGCGCTCGGCGATGCCGCGCCCCTCGAACAGGCCGAGCAGGTCGAAGGGCGTTTCCAGCGAAAGGTCGTCCATGATCTCGTCGGTCGGGAATTCGGCGATCTGGATGACGATCTCGCCGGTCAGCTTGCGAAAGTCCTCCGGCAGATGGGCATAGGCCTCCAGCGCCAGGAGCTCGATTTCCTCCATCGTTGGCGAAAGCTGGTCGTGCCAGATGCGTGTTTGGTAGATGCGAGCCATGCTTTGTCCTTTGATCCCGGCATATAGGCTTTCGGGCCGGACTCGGCAAATGGTCGGGCTGGAGTGCCCCGTGTCATGCCATCAAGGCAGGAATAAATTCCCCATGACTCCGCTTGACTCTTCGGGCGGCCTCTGGAATCTATAGGGAACATAACAGGAACAATTGTGAGTGGAAGCTGACCGTCATGGCGACAAGCGCCGTGGCGCGGGAGACTGTTTTTGCCCTGCGCCGCCAGATCGCGAAGATCGAAGGGACCTTGCCCGAGCGCCTGGAGGCGCCGGCCGGTTCGTCGTTTGACGCGGATGTCCCTCGTCAGAGTCTGACACCCTCTCGGCATCCGACACCCGCTCGGAATCTGACGATTGTCCGGCGCGGTCTTGCCGTGGCGCCGCCCGATGCGTTTTTGCGCACCGGCGCCGAGCGCCTCGATGCTGCGCTGAGCGGCGGCCTGCCGAAAGCGGCGCTGAGCGAGTTTCATGGCGCCGCGACCCGCGATGCCGGGGCCGTCGCCGGTTTTGTCTTGTCGCTCGTCAGCCTGATCCTCAGCCAGGGGCCGCGACTGCCGGTGCTGTGGATCGGCACATCCGAGGTTTTCCGCGAGGCCGGCTTTCCCTATGCCAGGGGGCTTCATGCCTTCTTCGGCATCGAGCCGGAGCAATTGCTGTTTTCCGAGGCGCCAAGGCTGCTCGATGCGCTGTGGGTCGCCGAGGAGGCTGCCAGGATGACGGCGCTGGCCGCTGTCATCCTCGAAATCCGCGGCAGCCCGCAGCGGCTTGACCTCACCGCGACGCGGCGGCTGCACGCCCGGGCGCAGAGTGCGGGCCGGCCGCTGTTCCTGCTGCGCCAGGCCGGCGAGCCCGAGCCGACGGCAGCGCCCGTCCGCCTCATCCTGTCGGCGGCACCGGCGGCAACGCGTAAGACGCTTGCCGGGCCGCTCGCCGGCTCGATCGGCCGGCCCGCCTTCACCGTCGTCATCGGCAAGAGCCGCACGGCCTTGCCCGGAAAATTCACACTGGAGTGGAACCCCGATGAACGCATATTCGAAGAAAGACGGGGCGAGCAAGGAAGGTCTCAGGAATGGGCCCCAGAACGGCCAAAGAATCCTGTCCCTGTGGTTTCCGCATCTCGCCGCCGAGAGGATCCTGCGGCAGCGTCTGGGGCGGTCCTGGCGTTCCCGGCCGTCGGATCACCTGCCGCTGGTGATCAGCCATCGCCAAGGGAACACCCAGCGCATCGCCGCCCTCGACGAACGGGCTGAGGCGCTTAACCTGAAGCGCGGCATGGGCATAGCCGATGCGCGCGCCATGCATCCCTCGATCGACATCGTGGAGGCCGATCCGGAGGCCGACCGGCGCCTTCTCGAAGGCCTCGCCGACTGGTGCGACCGCTATACCCCGCTGGTGGCGCTCGACGGGACCGACGGCCTCTATCTCGACGTCACCGGCTGCACCCATCTTTTCGGCGGCGAACGCTCGATGCTGGACGATATCCTGTCGCGTTTTTTCCATCAGGGCTTCGATGTCCGCGCCGGGCTTGCCGCCACGCCTGGTGCTGCCTGGGCGGCGGCGCGGTTTGCCGGCGACCGCATCGTGCCCGATGGTGAGGAGGAAGCGCTTCTCGCGCCCTTGCCGTTGGCGGCGCTGCGCATCGGCCCGGAGGTCCGCGCCAGCCTCGAAAGCGTCGGCCTGCGCACGGCGGGCGCCGTCATGGCGGCACCGCGCGCGCCGCTGGCCCGCCGCTTCGGCGCATCGCTACTCTTGCGCCTCGACCAGGCGCTTGGCCGCCTCGAGGAGGCCGTGTCGCCGCGCCTGCCGGTGGCACCGCTTTCGGTCGAGCGTCACCTTGCCGAGCCGATCATGCTGACCGAGGACATCGAGCGGCTGACAGGCATGCTGGCAACCACCTTGAAGAGCGACCTCGAGCGTCGCGGCGAGGGCGCGAGGCGGCTGGCGCTGCTGCTTTTCCGCGTCGATGGCGGCGTCAGCCGCATCGCCGTCGGCACCTCGCGGCCTCTGCGCGAGCCGCGGCTGATCCAGAAATTGTTCCACGAAAGGCTTGCCGCGCTCGAACAGGATATCGACGCCGGCTATGGCTTCGACCTCGTGCGCCTTTCGGTGCTGACCGCCGCCGCCTTCGACATGCAGCAGGCAGACCTTGCCGGCGAGACGAGCGACGACGGTGCCGATATCGCGCTTTTTGCCGACCGCATTCGCGCCCGGCTCGGCGAAGGCGCGGTCTTGAAGCCGGTCGCCGTCGAGAGCCATTTGCCGGAGCGCGCCGTCGCCACCCTTCCCTTCACGGAGGCGCCGCAGAGAAGCTCGCCGCCGAAGCAGCCCGACAAGGCGAAGGACGCTCCCACGACCGTCTTCCAGCCGGAACGGCCGATCCGGCTTTTCCGTTCGCCCGAGCCGATCGAGGTGCCGGCCACCGAAATGCCGGAAGGCCCGCCTTTGAACTTCCGCTGGCGGCGCGCGCTCTATCGGGTCGCGCGCGCCGAAGGGCCGGAGCGCATCGCGCCGGAATGGTGGCGAGGGGCGGCGGGACGAGAAGATGAGCCGACCCGGGATTATTTCCGCATCGAGGATGCCGATGGCCGCCGTTACTGGCTCTATCGCCAGGGCCTCTACGGCGCCTCGCAGCCTTCGCCGCGCTGGTTCATGCATGGGGTCTTCGCATGAATGCGCTGACGGCCATCCCCTATGCCGAATTCGGCATCCAGTCGAACTTCTCGTTCCTGCGCGGCGCCTCGAAACCGGAGGAGCTGGTGGTCGCGGCAAAATTCATGGGATTTTCGGCGATCGGGCTCGCCGACCGCAACACGGTGGCGGGCGTTGTGCGCGCCTGGCAGCAGGCCAAAGTGGAAGGTGTTTCCTATCATCCCGGCTGCCGCCTGGTGTTTTGCGACGGCACGCCGGACATCCTCGCCTACCCGCGGGACCGCAAGGGCTGGGGTCATCTCTGCCGCATGCTGACGCAGGCCAATCTGCGTGACGAAAACGAAAAAGGGGCAACGCTTCTCAAACAGAACGACCTTCTCGAATGGGGCGATCGCCTGTCGCTGGCCATCCTGCCGGATCTGTCGGCGGACGCGAACGATAGCCTCGCTTTGCTTAGCCGGCTCAGGGATCGCTTCGGCGAAAGGCTGCGGCTGGCTGTTTCGCCGGATTACCGCGGCAACGACCGCTTCCGGATCGAGCAGGCGGCGGCGATGGCCGAACTGGCCGGCATCCCGCTGATGGCGACCAACGATGTGCTCTACCATACGGCGGAACGGCGCCCGCTGCAGGACGTGCTGACGGCGATCCGCCTCAATGTGCCCGTCGCCGAGGTGGGGCTGGAACTGGCGGCCAATGCCGAGCGTCACTTAAAGCTGCCGCTGGAGATGGCACGGCTTTTCCGCAGGCACCCGCAAGCGCTGGCGGAAACGCTGCGTTTTGCCGGCGAGCTGACCTTCTCGCTCAGTGACCTGCAATACAACTATCCCGATGAGCCGACGGAATCGGGCCTCGGGCCGCAGGCCGAGCTGGAAAGGCTGGCCAAGGAGGGAGCCGCCATCCGCTACCCCTCGGGCGTGCCCGCTTTTGTGACGCAGCGCATCGAGGAGGAACTCGCTCTGATCGAGCGCCTGAACTACGCGCGCTATTTCCTGACCGTCTACGACATCGTCAAATTCGCCCGCAGCCAGAACATTCTCTGCCAGGGGCGCGGCTCCGCCGCCAACTCGATCGTCTGCTTCTGCATCGGCATCACCGAAGTTGGCCCGGACAAGATCGACACGCTTTTCGAGCGCTTCATTTCCGAGGAAAGAAACGAGCCGCCCGACATCGATGTCGATTTCGAGCATGAAAAGCGCGAGGAGGTCATCCAGTACATCTATTCCAAATACAGCACCAAGCGCACCGCGCTGGCCGCCGCCGTCGTCAGCTACCGGGGCCGCTCGGCGATGCGCGAAGTGGCCAAGGCGATGGGCCTGTCGGACGACGTCCGGGGCGCGCTGTCCAGTTCGATCTGGGGCTGGTCGACCTCGGAGCTCGGCGAAAAGGAGACAAAAGCCGGCGGCCTCGATCAGACCGATCCATCGACAAGGCATGTGATCGAATGCGCCAACGAGATCATGGGCTTTCCCCGTCATTTGTCGCAGCATGTCGGCGGTTTCGTCATCACAAGGGACCGGCTCGACGAGATCGTACCCATCGTCAAGACGGCGATGGACGAGCGCAAGATGGTCGAGTGGGACAAGGATGATCTAGACGCGGTGAAAATCCTTAAAGTGGACGTGCTGGCGCTCGGCATGCTGACCTGCCTGCAGCGCGCCTTCACCCTGCTCCAGGATCACTATCCGAGCGCGCGGGATGATTACGGCCAGCCCTATGTGTTGGCCACTCTCCCGGCCGAGGACAAACATGTCTACGACATGATCTGCCGCGCCGACACGATCGGCGTCTTCCAGATCGAATCCCGCGCGCAGATGTCGATGCTGCCGCGGCTCAAGCCAAAAAGCTTTTACGACCTCGTCATCGAGGTGGCGATCGTGCGGCCCGGCCCGATCCAGGGCGACATGGTCCACCCCTATCTGCGCCGCCGGCAAGGCAAGGAAAAACCCGAATATCCCAAGCCGGAACTGGAAAAAATACTCGGCAGGACGCTGGGCGTGCCGCTGTTCCAGGAGCAGGCGATGAAGATCGCCATCGTCGCCGGCGGCTTCAGGCCGGGCGAGGCCGATGAATTGCGCCGCGCCATGGCGACATTCAAGCGCACCGGCACGATCGGCAATTACCGCAAGAGAATGGTCGACGGCATGGTCGCCAAGGGCTACGAAAAAGACTTCGCCGAGCGCTGCTTCAAGCAGATCGAGGGTTTTGGCGAGTATGGCTTTCCCGAAAGCCACGCCGCCTCCTTCGCCCTGCTGGTCTATGCCTCCTGCTGGTTCAAGACCTTCTATCCCGACGTGTTCTGCGCCGCGATCCTGAATTCCCAGCCGATGGGGTTTTACCAGCCGGCCCAGCTTGTCCGCGACGCGCATGACCATGGCGTCGAGATCCGCGAGGTCGACGTCAATTTTTCCGGCTGGGATTGCGCCTTGGAGAAATCGCCTTTCGATCCTGATCGTATCCTGGATCGCCATGCCCGGATGCGCGGCGTCATCCGGACCAGCCATGCCGTCCGGCTTGGCTTTCGCCAGGTCAAGGGCCTGTCGAAGGAGCGCATGGAGGCGTTTGTGTCGAGGCGCGGCGCCGGCTATGCATCCGTGCGCGATGTCTGGCTGCGCTCGGGCCTCAACGTCGACGAGATCGAAAAACTGGCGCAGGCCGACGCTTTCCGATCGCTTGGATTGAACCGCCGCGACGCTCTATGGGCGGTCCGCGCGCTCGACGGCAAGAGTGCCGCCGAAAAGCTGCCGCTGTTCGACCAGCCGGCGATCCGCTTGCGCGATCTCGAGCCCGAAACCAGGCTCCCGACAATGCCGCTCGGCGAGCACGTCGTCCACGACTACCGCTCGCTCGGCCTGTCGCTGAAGGCGCACCCGGTCGCGTTCCTGCGTGAAAGGCTGGATCGTTCCGGCGTCACGCCCAATGTGCGGCTCGGCCAGGTGCGGGACGGCCGGCGCGTTTCGGTCGCCGGCCTCGTGCTGGTGCGGCAGCGGCCGGGCAATGGCAAGGCGATTTTCCTGACGCTGGAAGACGAGAATGCGGTCGCCAACATCATTTTCTGGGAAAGGACTTTTGACCGCTTCCGCCCCATCGTCATGGGCGCGCGTCTCATCCGCGTCACCGGCAAGCTGCAATCGGAATCGGACGTCATCCATATCGTCGCCGAGAAGGTCGAGGATCTGACGCCGTGGCTGTCGGTGCTGCTTGAGGAGGCAAGGCCTGCGGACAGACTGCCGAGCCGTGCAGACGAGACTCAGCCGGGCAGCATCGCGCAAACGGAACTATTGGGAAAGGCAGAGAAGGTCATGCCCAAGGGGCGCAATTTTCAATAGGCCTCACCCTTCGTCAGAGCGCTGCTGCGGTGCTGAACTTTGATGCCGGCGGGACAGAGGGAGGCGCGAAAGATCGCCACAGACCAGCCTTATCCCGAGCCACCCAGGCGCGGCGGCGGCGGCATGGCATCATCTATGGCGATGACACGCGCCTCCGATGGCAGCATGATCGGAATGCCGTCCCGCACCGGATAGGCAAGCTTTGCCACCCGCGAGATAAGCTCGCCGCGCTCCGGATCCCAGGCAAGCGGCCCCTTGGTCAGCGGGCAGGCCAGCAGTTCCAGCAGCTTGGGATCGACAGTCCTGTTCCCGTCACGTCCATCCGCCATTCGATCCATCCTTCCACAAGGCAACCGCTTCAGGTTTCGAGCGCGGACTTCCTTCTCCCCCTGGGGGAGAAGGAGGGCCAACCTACTGCAAACTCGAACCGAAATCCTCATTGTCGCGCGCCAGCGCCATTTCGGTGATGGCGATCAGCGTTTCGGCGCGTGTCTTTAGATCGGCCGCTTCGAGCAGCGCCTGTTTCTCGGCCGGCCCGTAGGGCGCCATCATCGACAGCGCGTTGACCAGCATGGCGTTTTCGGCGCGGCTGACGCTTTCCCAGTCGGCCTCCAGATCGTTGGCCTGCAGATAGGCGCGAAACGCTTTGAGCAGCGCCGGCCGATCGATCTCGGCTTCTGCCTGGTCGTCGTCGAGATCGGTGAGAAAGGGTGCCAACCGGCACTGGCGGAACGGCGTCTTGACCGTGAGTTCCTGGACAATGCGGAACCGGCACACGCCCTGCAGCGAAATCAGGTAACGGCCGTCGCCGCTCTCGGACAGCGCAATGATGCGCCCGGCACAGCCGACATTGCAGAGCTCCGGCTCGCCGTCGGGACGCAGCGCACCGTCAAGGCTGGGCTGGATCATGCCGATCAGCCGCGGCCCGGCGATCGCCTCGTCGACCATCTGCAGATAGCGCGGCTCGAAGATGTTGAGCGGCATGCGGCCTCCCGGCAGCAGCAATGCGCCCTCAAGCGGAAAGATAGGCATGGTCGACGGTAAGTCCGCAGCGAGCCGGTAATGCGCGTTTCCCGCCTGCACCTCAATCCTCCGATCGCTTTGTCAGGAAGCGCACCAAATCCGTCTCCTCCCGGCCGGCACAAGGCGCAACACCGGAAACCTGAAATCGAACGCCGTCCGAAAACCTAATCTGGCGCAGCCGCCGCCCACCGCAAGCCCGCGCGACAAAACAGTCTGCGCCGGCTCAGGAAAACAGCAGCGAAGACAATTTGCGCCGTGCCGACAGCGTTGCTTCGTCGGTCATGCCCCATGCCTCGAAGAGCTGCAGCAACTGGGTTCTGGCGCCGTCGTCGTTCCACGAGCGGTCGGCCTTGATGATCGCCAGCAGATTGTCGGCCGCCGCCATGCGATCACCCTTGGCGTTCTGGATCATGGCAAGCTCGAACCGCGCCTGGTGATCCCCGGGATTTTCGGCCAGCCGCCGTTCCAGTTCCGCCGGATTGCCAAGTGCCGCGGCTTGCGCGGCGAGCGCCATCTTGGCGCGCAGCGCGGCGAGCTGGGGCGCATCCTTCTTCGCTTCCGGCGCCCGCGCCAGCACCGCCTCGGCACCTTCGGCATCGCCGGCCTCGAACAGCAGATCGCCCAAGCCGGCGATCGCCTCGATCGTCTCCGGCGCCTGTTCCAGGATGGCATCGTAAATGTCGGCCGCCGTCTGCACGTCCCCGGCGTCGCGCGCTTCGGCGGCCGCAGCCAGCGCCTCGGCCACTTGCGGCGCGCCACCGTTCTTGCCGCCGACCTTCTGGATGAATTGCGTGATCTGGCTCTCGGGAATGGCGCCCATGAAGCCGTCGACCGGCTGGCCGTCCTTGAAGGCAATGACCGCCGGTATCGACTGGATGCCAAGCTGGCCGGCGATCGATGGATGGTCGTCTATATTCATCTTGACCAGCTTGACCTTGCCGCCGGCGGCTTTCACCGCCTTCTCCAGCAGCGGCGTCAATTGCTTGCAGGGGCCGCACCATGGCGCCCAGAAATCGACCAACACCGGCTGGCGGCGCGATTCCTGGATAACGTCGGCGGCAAATCCAGCGGTCGTTGTGTCCTTGATGACGTCGGCCGGCGCTTCGGCAAGCGCGACCTTCTCACGCGCGGCATCGGTGCCGCCATATTGCACGGTGGTGGCATACTGGCCGCCATTGCTGCCAAATGGGCCGCCAAAGGGGTTGCTATCGCTCATCTCGTCGCCTTTCGGTCGCGCCGCCGGCCAAGGGACGGGCGCAACATCCTTCTTTAGAACCCGGTTTCAGTCACCCATGTGGCGATCATGCCGAGACTTTCAAGATAACAGCATCATGTCCGGTTGCCTCGACGAATTTGACCAGGTCCGCCGCAGCGATGGACGTCGTCGCTTCGTTGGTCAGCGGGTGGGCATTGACCACCGCATGGCTCATCAGCTCCTCGTCCAAAACGACCTTGACCCTTCGCTGGGTGTCGTTGATCAGCCCGAACACCGTGACCGCGCCCGGGAAGACGCCGAGAAGCTCCATCAGCATCTCCGGCCGGCCGAAAGACACGCGGCCCGCAGCGCCGATCAGATGGTGGATCTGCTTGAGATCGACCACGGCCTCCTCGTCGACGCTGACCAGGAAGAAATTGTCCTTCTTGTCCTTGAGGAACAGGTTCTTGGTGTGGCCGCCGGCAATCTCGCCGCGCAGCGCCTGCGAATCGGCGACCGTGAACAGCGGCGGATGGCGCCGGGTCGATACCTCGATCCCGAGTCCGGCAAGAAAGGCGAAAAGTTCGGCTTCGGTCTTCGGCATCGGTCTTTCTTCTGATGGCCCGCTTTTCAACGGCTTGTTCGGCTAACGCCGTTTACGGCCAATGATGCGGCCAAGACAAGCCCGTCGCGCGAGGCGGGGGTGATTGCCTTGCGACGTCTCGCGGCAGGGCTCGTCCGCATTGCCGGCGAAGCAAAAAGCCTGCGAATTCCCTGTTGCAATCGCCGCGCTCTTCAGCCATATAGGCGCGGCTTGCGGCCCAAAAGCCGCGCGAGCGGGTGTAGCTCAGGGGTAGAGCACAACCTTGCCAAGGTTGGGGTCGAGCGTTCGAATCGCTTCACCCGCTCCAATTTCTCTCAAGGGAAATCAAGCATCGAAAAGCCGCGGTCCACCGCGGCTTTTTCGCGTTTGGACTGCACACGACGCACTGGCCAGCAGATGCTACGGTCGCGCCGAAAGTACGCTGCCGACAAAAGTCAGGACTTTTGCGTGTCCATTTCGGACCAAGGTCCGTCTTGTGGAATGCTGTATTTGAACAAAGCTAGGTAAACAGCGGACTTTCACATTGGAAGTCCTGACGTTTCTCATCTGGAACCCATCCTGGCGGGAGGCGACTCGAAGGAGGAACTATGAAAACGCGCACCTATCTATTCGCGACTGTAGCCACTCTCACCCTTGTCGCGTCTCCGGTCCTCGCTGCTCCCGGCGGTAATGGCAATGGCAACGGCAATGGCGGCAGCAACGGCAACGGCGGAAACTCGGCCGGGGCCGGCTCGCAGGGACACGGAGCCGCCACTTCCGCCGCGGCCAAGGACAAGTCGACGAGCGGAGTTGCTCATGCAATGGCGGTCGTTGCCACGACACCGGCCTCACCACGGGCTACGCTGGCCTTGCAGGCAGCGCTGGATAGGAAGGCCGCGAAAGACGCGGCAGACACTGCCGACGACACTTCCGACGAAACCGAATAAGCTTTCGAAGCCGACAATTGTCGCGTTGAAAAGCCGCGGTTCGCCGCGGCTTTTTCGTTTCCCGTCCTGGCGTCGAACTCTCAAGGTGAACAGCGCTTCCAGAAAAAAGCTGCTCCACCGCGGCACTGAAGCTACGCTGAGGCCAAATGCCGCCGCGTCGGCATCGAATTCGATCGCACTGGAGGGAACCCATGACCGGCTTTGTCGACCGCGAGCGCGCAACAGACCTGATGCAGCGCGCCAGCATCGAGGCGCTGGTGCTTTGCGAGCCCGAGGCGTTCCAGTACGCCACCGGCGCCTGGATCGGCCCGGCCGGCCTGTTCCGGCGCGCCGGCGCCGGCTTCGTGGTCATTCCCAAGCGCGGCGACCTGCCGATCGGCGTCGTGGTGGCGGATTTCCAGGCTGCCCAGCTGCGCGCGGCGGCGCCCGATGCCGTCCTGCGCACGCATCCGATCTGGGTCGAATCGGCGTCGCTTGAGCCGGCGACGGCCGACCGGCCCGTTGCGCAGCGCATCGAGGCGGGCCTGGTTGGCCGCGCGCCCGGTTTTTCACGTCCGGCGACCTTCGAGCTTGCCCGCTCCGTCCGCGAGCTGAAAATGATCCTCGCAGAATTCGGGCTGGAGCGTGCAACGCTCGGCATCGAGCTGGATTTTGTCCCGGCCAGCGATTTTTCCGCGATGCAGGCGATGTTGGCGGGCACTGCCCTGGTCAATGGCTCGCAGATCCTCGACAGGCTGCGGGCAGTCAAATCGCAGAGCGAGATCGACCTCCTGCAGCAAGGCATCGTCCTGTCGGAAGCCGGCCTGTCGCGGCTGCAGCAGCATGCGACGACCGGCATGCGTCAGTCTGAGCTGATCGCGCTCTACCGGCAAGGCGTCGCCGATGCAGCCGCCGGGTCATCGCAGCAAATCTCGACGGCGGAATACGTCACGCTGGGCGCTCGCCCCAAAAGCGCCGATGCGGTCGCCGCCGCCGGTGATCCGCTCAAGGCCGACATGGTCTGCAGCGTGAACGGCTATGCCTCGGACATGTCGCGGAATTTCACCTTCGGGCCACCGTCGCCCGAACAGGCCGAATTGCATGCGATAGCCGAACGCGCCTTCGCCGACGGGCTTGCCGCGCTTATGCCCGGAAAGCCGCTCGCCGGCGTGCATCACGCCGCCAGCGAAAGCCTGGCGCGCCAGGGCCTGCGTTCCTATCGCCGCGGCCATTTCGGCCACAGCGTCGGCCATTCCGTATTTTCCGAGCAATGGCCCTTCATTTCGGCCGACAGCGATGTCGTGATCGAAGCCGGCATGGTGCTGGCATTCGAGATCCCGCTCTACATCGACGGTCTCGCCAGCTTCAATCTCGAGGACCAGTTCCTGATCACCGCCAACGGGTCGCTGCCGATGAACCGCCTGCCGAGAAGCCTGGCTACTTTCGGCTGAATCCAGCCGTCACCTGGCGCCGGCCACGCCCCTGCGGAAATCCGACGGCGACATGCCGGCAAGCTTGCGGAACGACTTGTTGAAGGCGCTGAGCGAGCCGAAGCCCGATTCCATGGCGACGCGCAGCACATTGGCATCCTGATGCATCAGCAGCGCCTGCGCGTAGCTGAGGCGCAGCAGATTCACATATTCGTTGAGCGTCATGCCGGTCGATTTCTTGAAGATGCTCATGGCGTATTTGGGATGGATGTCGGCCGCCGCGGCAATGTCGACGCAATCGATCTCGTAGAGGAAATTCTCGGCGATGAAGTCGCACATGCGCCCGACATTGCGCAGCGATTGCTGATCGAAGGGACTGCCTATCTCCTGTTCGGCCGGTGTTTCGGGAACCAGCCGGTAAGGCTCGAAGCGCACCCGCTCCAGCCGCAGCAAAAGCTCGTTGACGGCATGCTCGGCCTTGACCGGGTCGCCGGAGCGCGCATAGCGGTTCCAGCGCTCGAAATTGTGGTCGTCCGACCGGTCGGTGGCGTCGGTCACCAGCGTCGCGCCCGTCATCAGCCTGTTGCGGACATCGACGGGCAAATGCAGCCGAAAGAAATGCACCAGCGGCAGATGCGCGCCGGCATAGATGGCATCGTCGGAGGCTTCGTCCATCTGGTGCGGCAGGCCGCCCCAGAACAGGCACATGTCGCCCGCAGAGAGCGAAAGCCCGTGTCCGTCCATGCGGTAATGCACGGCGCCGCGCACGATGAAATTCACCTCAACCTGGGCGTGCCAGTGTGGCTTGAGCATCACCAGGGGCTGGGTGTGGAACATCTGCAGCAGCAGCGGCAGGCCCTCCACGCTGCTGGCGCCGGGCTGGTAAAACGGCCTTTCCGGCATCTTACTTTCCGCTCATTTCTTATTCCCTTTGTCGCGGACAAGGCGTTCCCGAGGCCTAGTCTAGCCACGCTCGCAAACAGAGAGCAACTGAAATGGGAGGATTTCAATGCGCATAAAATTGACCTGCGCCGCGCTCGCGCTTGCCTTGGGCTCCAGCCCGGCCTTTGCGCAGTCCGGTGAAATCACGATCTGGAGCTGGAATATCGCCGCTTCGTCGCTGAAGGCCACCATAGCGGGCTTCAACAAGCAGTATCCCGACATCAAGGTGACCGTCGAGGACCTTGGCAACCAGCCGACTTACGACAAGTCGATCGCCGGCTGTGCCGCCGGCGGCGAGGGTCTGCCGGACATCGTGACGATCGAGAACGGGGAGGCGGAAAACTACTGGAGCCAGTTCCCGGATTGCTTCGTCGATCTGCACACACTCGGCTACACCGCGGAAGACCAGGCAAAATTCCCCGACTTCAAGCGCACCGAGCTCGAGGTTGACGACAAGGCCTATGCGATGCCCTGGGATTCCGGTCCAGTGGCGATGTTCTACCGCCGCGACTTCTACGAGAAGGCCGGCGTCGATCCGTCCTCGATCAAGACCTGGGACGATTTCATCGCCGCCGCCAAGAAGATCCAGGCCGCCAATCCCGGCGTCACGATGACCAACGCCGATTTCAACGGCGATTCCGAATTCTTCCGCATGATCTCCAACGAGCAGGGCTGCGCCTACTTCTCCGCCGATGGTCAATCGATCACGGTCAACCAGCCCAAATGCGTCGACGCCATGACCAAGATCAAGGAGATGAAGGACGCCGGCATCATTTCCTCGGCCGACTGGAGCACCAAGATCACCAACAACACCGCCGGCAAGGTCGCCACGCAGATGTATGGCGGCTGGTATGAAGGCACCGTGCGCACCGAATCGCCCGATGGGGCAGGCAAATGGGGCGTCTATTTGATGCCGAGCCTGACCGCCGACGGTCCACGCGCCGCCAATCTCGGCGGCTCCTCGCTCGCCATCACCTCGGTGTCGAAGAACAAGGAAGCCGCCTACGCCTATCTGAAATACACGCTTGCGACGAATGAAGGCCAGATCACCATGCTGAAAGGCTTCGGCCTGGTGCCGTCGCTGATCTCGGCGCTCAACGACCCTTATGTCTCCGAAGGCCTGCCCTATTGGGGTGGCCAGGCCGTGTGGAAGGACATCCTCGGCACCTTGCCCAAGGTCGTCCCCAGCCGCGGCACACCGTTCCAGAGCGACGCCGAGATAATCATCCGCGCGGTGCAGACCAAATATCTGGCCGGCGGCTATCCCGACGCCAAGGCAGCGCTCGACGATGCCGCAAGCCAGATCGCCGCGGCGACCGGCCTGCCGGTCAAGTCGTGATCTGAACGAGGCGGCTCCGAGCGCACGGCTCCCCTTCTCCCCTTGTGGGAGAAGGTGTCGCCGAAGGCGACGGATGAGGGGTGCTCCAGCTTGGCGCCGGCGGCACTCCGGCCATCACCCTTCAACCGTCTCGGCGCTAGGCGCCGACCTACCTTCTCCCACAAGGGGAGAAGGCAACAAGCTTGAAAAGCGGAAAGGAGGAAAACGATGCGCTACCAGAACGCCACGGCGTATCGCTTTCTCGCGCCTTATCTGCTGATCTTTTCGATCTTCTGGCTGTGGCCGATCATCGATTCCTTCCTGATCTCGTTCCAGGCGACGCGCACCGTGCCGTGGCGGTTCGCGCCGACCTTCAACTGGGGCCGGCTGATCGGCGATCCCGCCTTCTTCAATGCCTTGAAGAACACATTGCTGATCCTTGTCATCCAGGTGCCGGTGATGATTTCGCTGGCGATTGTGATGGCGGTGCTTTTGAATTCGCCGCTGCTCAAGGCGCGTGGCCTGTTCCGCTTTGCCTTCTTCGCGCCGGTCGTGGTCGGCGAAGTCGCCTATTCGGCGGTTTTCCGGCTGATGTTCAATCTCGACTACGGCATCATCAACAAATTGCTGAACAGCATCGGCCTGCCCAGTGTCGACTGGTTTACCAACGTCACCCCGGCGATGGCGGTGATCATGATGGCGGTGACGTGGCGCTGGGCCGGCTACAACGCCATCATCCTGCTCGCCGGCCTGCAGTCGATTCCCGAGGATGTCTACGAGGCGGCGACCCTGGACCGGGTCAGCAAGGTCAAACAGTTCTTCTACATCACGCTGCCGCTGCTCAAGCCGATCATCGTGTTCTGCGCCGTGCTGTCGATCATCGGCACCATGCAGCTGTTCACCGAGCCCTTCCTGATCACCGAGCGCGGCGGGCCGGGCGGCGGCACCGAAACGCTCGGGCTGCTGCTTTACCGCCAGGGCTTCCGGTCGCTCAATTTCGGCTACGCTTCGGCCGTCGCCTACACCATGGCCGGGCTGGCGATCGCCATCTCGCTGGTGCAGATATGGCTGACGAGGGAACCTAAATGACCTCGCGCTCCCCAATCGGCCATTCCCGGGTCAGCCGTTCCCAGGCCAGATTGGGCCGCAGCATCGCACTGCATCTGTTCCTGACGCCGCTGGCGCTGGTCTGGCTGTTTCCGCTGTGGATGATGGTGGTGTTTTCCACGATGCCCGACAACGGCATCTTCAGCCCCGACATCGAGCTTTTGCCGCACGGCAATTTCCTCGACAATGTCGGCAATCTGCAGCGCGGCACCAATTTCATCAGCGCCATCGGCATCTCCGTCTCGGTGGCGGTGACCTATACCTTCCTGTCGGTGATGCTGACCTCGATGGCCGGCTGGGCGCTGGCGCGTTACAACTTCTTCGGCAAGGGCATGGTCGTCGCCATCATCTTCGGCACCATCACGCTGCCCTATGCGGTCGTGCTGATCCCGCAATTCATCATGGTGGCGCGCGACTTCAAGCTCGCCAACACCTGGGTAGCGCTGATCGTGCCACCGCTGTTCAACTCGCTGGGCGTGCTGTTCATGCGGCAGAGTTTTTCGATGATGCCGCACGAGCTGTTCGACGCCGCCAAGGTCGAGGGCGTCAAGGAATGGCGGATATTCCTGTTCGTCGCACTGCCTCTGGCGCGGCCGATGCTGGCGGCGCTCGCCATCATCCTCTTCCTTGCCTCCTGGAACAACTATCTCTGGCCGCTGCTGATCAATTCCAAACCGGGCGCAATGACCGCGCCGGTGGCGCTCGGCACGCTGATCGGTCTCACCAAGGTGTCCTGGGGCGGCATCATGGCGGGCGCCGTGATGCTGACGGCGCCAATGCTCGTCGTGTTCGTGCTTCTGCAGCGCCATTTCGTCGCCGGCATCGCCGCCGGCGCTATCAAGTAAGGATCAGCATGGCGGCAGTCACACTCAAAAACGTTATCAAGCGCTTCGGCGTCTTCGAGATCGTCCACGGCGCCAACATCCACATCGATGACGGCGAATTCGTCGTCTTCGTCGGCCCTTCCGGCTGCGGCAAGTCCACGCTGCTCCGGATGATCGCCGGGCTCGAGGACATCAGCGACGGTGAGATCGCCATTGGCGGCAAGGTGGTGAACGACGTCGAGGCGGCCGATCGCGGCATCGCCATGGTGTTCCAGTCCTACGCGCTCTATCCGCATATGACGGTCGAGCAGAATCTGAGCTTCGGCCTGAGAATGACCGGCAACCCCAAGGCAGATACCGAGCGGCGGGTGAAGCGGGCTTCCGAAATCCTGCGCATCGCCGAGCTGATGAAGCGGCGGCCGCGGCAATTGTCGGGCGGCCAGCGCCAGCGCGTCGCCATCGGCCGTGCCATCGTGCGTGAGCCGCAAGTGTTCCTGTTCGACGAACCGCTCAGCAATCTCGATGCCGAGCTCAGGGTGCAGATGCGCGTCGAGATATCGCGCCTTCATAAGGAGCTTGGCGTTACCATGGTCTATGTGACGCACGACCAGACCGAGGCGATGACGCTGGCCGACAGGATTGTCGTGCTCAACGCCGGCAATATCGAACAGATCGGCGCGCCGCTCGATCTCTACGATGACCCGGCCAACCGTTTCGTTGCCGGCTTCGTCGGCTCGCCGAAGATGAATTTTCTGGTGGCGAAAATGGTCGGGACCGACAACGGCGCTGCGATCGTCGAACTGGTCAACCATCGCGGCGCGCGACTGCGCAAGCCGCTTTCGGATGCCTTGCCTGCGATAGGCGGCGATGTCGTGCTTGGCGTGCGGCCGGAGCATTTCTTCGACGCTGGCCAGGGCGATTGCGACCTTACCCTCAAGGCCGACGTCGCCGAGCACTTGGGATCGGTGAGCTATGTCTACGCCAATTCCGGAACCGGGCGCGGGCGCGAGGAACTGATCATCGAGCGCGAGGCCTCGCGGCATCGAGCGAACGGCGACGACCTGGTGGTGTCGATCAGGGCCGACCGCTCGCTTCTCTTCGACGCCACCGGCGCACGCATTCGCTAACCCATCTTTCTTTTGTCCGATCGCGATTGATCGCGGCCACCCCACGGAGATTCGACATGACGTCCAAACCAGAAAAAATTCGCTGGGGCATTCTCGGGCCCGGCAACATCGCCAAGGCCTTTGCCGGCGGCGTCGCCCATTCGCGCACCGGCACATTGGTCGCCATCGGCGCGCGTAATCCCGGCAAGGCGGGGCTCACCGAGGCTTTCCCCGGCGCCCGCATCCTCGACGGCTACGAGGCATTGCTTGGCGATCCGGACGTCGATGCGATCTATATTTCGACGCCGCATCCGAGCCATGCCGAATGGGCGACCAGGGCGGCCGAGGCCGGAAAGCATGTGCTTTGCGAAAAGCCGCTTGGCCTGACCGCCTTCGAGGCCGACGCGATGATCCATGCCGCGCGCAAGGCCGGCACCTTTCTCGGCGAAGCCTTCATGTACCGGCTGCATCCGCAGACGGCCAAGCTGGTCGAGCTGATCAGGGCCGGCGCGATCGGCGAGATCAAGATGATCAAATCCAGTTTCGGCTTCGCCATGCCGGGCTTCATGCCGGAGCACCGTCTCTACGCAAAGGATCTCGCCGGCGGCGGCATTCTCGATGTCGGCGGCTATCCCGTCTCGATGGCGCGGCTGATTGCCGGCGCCGCGGCGGGAAAGCCCCTCGCCGAGCCGGACAAAGTGGTCGGCGCTGCGCATCTCGGCCAATCAGGCGTCGACGAATGGGCGTCGGCGTTGTTGCATTTTCCGGGCGGCATCGTCGCGGAAGTGTCCTGCAGCATCTCGCTCGCTCAGGACAATGTCTTGCGCATTCTCGGCAGCAAAGGCCGCATCGAGGTGGCGGATTTTTGGTATGCCGGCGGCCAGCAAGGCGGCACCGGCGAAATCCGCATCATCCGTCCGGGTGACACCGAGGTGGTCGAGGTCAAGGAGGACGGCTGGCTTTATGCATTCGAGGTCGATGCCGCCGGCGAGGCCATTCTCGGCGGGAAGCAGGAGTTCGCCTGGCCCGGCATGGGCTGGGCCGACAGTCTCGGCAATCTGCGCGTGCTCGATAAATGGCGAGCCGCAATCGGGCTCGAATATGACATCGAGAAACCGGCAAAGCGTGTCAACACGATCTCCGGACGGAAGCTGCGCTCCGGCGGGACCGCGATCCCCAAGCGCGGCATCCCGGGCCTGCCGCGGCCGGCCTCGTGCCTGGCGCTCGGCTTCGAGGATTTCCGTACCTTTTCGTCGGGCGCCATCCTGCTCGACGCCTATTTCGAGGCCGGCGGCAATCTGTTCGACACCGCCTTCGTCTACGGTTCCGGCTATACCGAGACGCTGCTCGGCCAGTGGCTGAAGAACCGCGGCGTGCGCGAGCAGTCGGTGGTCATCGGCAAGGGCGCGCACTCGCCGCTCTGCTATCCCGACATCATCGGCAAGCAGCTCACCCAGTCACTCGAGCGGCTGCAGACCGACCATATCGACGTCTATTTCATGCACCGCGACAATCCGGACGTGCCGGTCGACGAGTTCGTCGATGCGATGGACCGCGAGGTCAAGGCCGGCCGCATTCGCGGTCCGTTCGGCGGCTCGAACTGGACGATGGAACGCATGGACGAGGCGATTGCCTATGCCGAGCGCACCGGCAAGCAGAAGCCCGGCGCGCTTTCCAACAATTTCTCGTTGGCCGAGATGCTGGAGCCAATCTGGGCAGGCTGCGTCACCTCCTCCAGCGACGCGTGGAAGGCCTGGCTCACCGCCCGGCAGATGCCGAACTTCGCCTGGTCGAGTCAGGGCCGCGGCTTCTTCACCGATCGCGCCGGCCGCGACCGGCGCGACAATGAGGAGTTGGTCCGCGTCTGGTACTCGGACAAGAATTTCGGCCGGCGCGACCGCGCCATCGAGCTCGCCAAACGCCTGGGCAAGAGCCCGATCCACATCGCGCTCGCCTATGTCCTGGCGCAGCCCTTCCCGTCCGTCCCGCTGATCGGGCCGCGCTCGCTCGACGAATTGGAAGACAGCCTCCAGGCACTCGACATCTCGCTTTCGCCGGACGATCTTGCATGGCTGGATAGCGGTTCGGATCAGGCCCGGGCGCGGGCCTGACGGCAGGGAGAAGGTTGCTAGAAGATGCGCTATGCGTGACTCGTGGATTGGAAACGAGCTGATCAGAGTGCTTCTCGAGAGCGACTCAGTGGATCTGAAGTTTATTGACGTTACCGTGGAACTCTGGACTTTATTCAAGGTGGCCCACGACGGAGGTGCTGGCGTCTGGATAAACCCAGATAATCGTAATGGCGATGTAAGCACAATTTGGAGTTTGGTCGGAACGCGACTTGTAGAAGTAGCCTTGGAGGACACGGTTCGGATCAGATTTGACAACGGCTCGGAAATCATGGTCCCACCTGGCAACCGCCGAGGAGCCGTTATAACGGGAGTAGATGGCTACGATCCCTTCTGAATTTATACTGGCCCTACCGAATTTTGCGCGGATTCTGGCGCTCTTGGTCGACGAGGAAGATAGATGCTCGACATCGCACCATCGAAACAGGCTGCCACCTGGCTCGGTTCCTTTGCCCGAGCGCTCGAAGCAGGCGACGTCGAGGCCGCAACCAGCCTGTTCGTCGAGGACTGCTATTGGCGCGATCTTTTGACCTTCACCTGGAACATCAGGACGATGGAGGGGGCGGCCGCGATTCGCGACATGCTGACGGCGACGCTGGCCACGACAAAGCCCGCTCGATGGCAGCTCAGCGGCGAAGCGACTGCGGACGAAGGCACCACCGAAGCCTGGTTTTCTTTCGAGACGTCATCGGCGTGGGGGCATGGCATCATGCGCCTCATGGACGGCAAGTGCCGGACGCTGTTCACGGCGATGAGCGATCTCAAGGGGTTTGAAGAGCGCAAGGGCCCGGCGCGGCCTTTGGGCGTCCGCCACAAGGCCGATCCGGAGCGCGAAACCTGGCTGGAGGCGAGGCGCCGCGAGGCGCGTGACCTCGGCGTTAGCCGGCAGCCCTATTGCCTGGTCATCGGCGGCGGCCAGGGCGGCATCATGCTGGGGGCGCGGCTCAGGCAATTGGGCGTGCCGGCCATCGTCATCGAGAAGAACGCCCAGGCCGGCGATTCCTGGCGCAATCGCTACCGCTCGCTCGTGCTGCACGACCCGGTCTGGTACGATCACCTGCCCTACATCCCGTTTCCCGAGAACTGGCCGGTGTTCACGCCCAAGGACAAGATGGGCGACTGGCTGGAGATGTATACGCGCGTCATGGAGCTCAACTACTGGACCTCCACCACATGCGTGAGCGCGTCCTATGACGAGACCGAAAAGGTCTGGACGGTCGAGCTCGACCGCGCCGGCGAGCGCATCACGCTGAAGCCCAGGCACATCGTCTTCGCGACCGGCGCCTACGGCCCGCCGAGGCCGATCGACCTGCCGGGCGCCGATGTCTTCCAAGGCGAAATCCTGCATTCCAGCCAGTATTCCAGCGGCGAGAAATTCCGCGGCAAAAAGGTCGCAGTCATCGGCGCGGCAAGTTCCGGCCATGACGTCAGCGTCGACCTCTGGGAGAGCGGCGCCGAGGTGACCATGATCCAGCGATCGCCGACGACGGTGGTCAAGTCGGACACGCTGATGGAGATCGGTTTCGAGATATTCTCGGAAAAGGCGCTGGCCCGCGGCATCACCACCGAGAAGGCCGACATGATCGTCGCCTCGACGCCGTTCGCGCTACTGCCGCAAGGCCAGCGGGCGCTTTACGACATCATCAAGGCGCGAGACGCGGCCTTCTACGACCGCTTGCGCAGCGCCGGCTTCGCCATCGATTTCGGCGACGACGAGACCGGGCTCCTGATGAAGGCCTACCGCACCGGCTCGGGCTTCTACATCGACGTCGGCGCCTGCGATCTGATCATCGACGGCGAGATCGGCATCCGTAGCGGCGTCGGGATCAAGTCGCTGACGCCGACAGGCATCCTCTTCGACGACGGCACCGAACTGGCGGCCGACGCAATCATCGCCTGCACCGGCTATCTCTCGATGAACGAAACCGTGGCGGCGATCGTTTCGCGCGAAGTCGCCGACAAGGTCGGGCCGTGCTGGGGGATTGGCTCGGGCGTGGAAGGCGACCCGGGTCCGTGGCAAGGCGAATTGCGCAACATGTGGAAGCCGACGGCGCAGCAAGCGCTGTGGTTCCACGGCGGCAATCTGGCGCTGTCCCGCTTCTATTCGAAGTACGTGGCGCTGCAGATCAAGGCGCGCATGGAAGGCGTTGCGACGCCGGTCTATGGAGCGCCGGGGCGGTAGGCCGAGCCATCCGTCCCAGTGGAGGATGGTCGCGGTGTGGCCCAGCCGGTTGTGGGCAAGTGCGTTCGCTACTCATCGTTGGCGCTATTCTTCCTCCTCCGACAGGTCAAGCGTACGACCTGCGTAGAGAATACGCAGGATCACTACCCTGCTCCCGACGATCTCGAATGCAATTGTCGCGCGCCGTCGCCAGCCCACCGTGCGTAGTCCAGGCGCGATGTCGTCGTGGCGCGTACCGCGTTCGGGGAAGGTCTCGAAGCTGAGGCAATAATCGACGATCCGGTTGACAAACCGCAGCGCGGTGGCGGCGCCGGCCTTGGGCGCAAGTTCCGCCAGCAGCTCGGCAATGTCCCGTTCGGCTGCAGCATGAAACCTGACCTCATATTTCATGTCCCGGAGCGGGATTTGGCAGTTACGGCATCGATACGGTTGGACAGGTTCTTGCGCAACTGGTCTGCGCTCAACAGACGTTCAGGATGTGCGTGTGCATCCTCGAGGGTCGGGGTGACCTCTTCGCGCAGCCAACGCTCGATGGCCGCATCGCGGGCAGCCAAAGTCCGCAGGCCGTCTCGGATGACCTCGCTTTCGGTGGCATATTCGCCCGATGAGACTTTGTCCTTCACCATCTGCGCCATATCGAGCGGCAGGGTGATGGTCAGAGGTTGAGTTGTTCGCATGGTCGTCTCCTCGTTACCCCTTTATAACATGGGATATGACTTAATCATACACCACTCTCAATCGTGGTCATGCCCGAAATGCCGGCTCACAACATCGACATGCGTGTCGTGCGCATGCGCTTCGAAGCGCTCGGTTTCGCCGAGATCGTCCACCGCCTCGTTCGGCCACCAGCTGCCGCCGACCACGATGCCGTCCGAGACCAACCTTTGCTCGGCGACCAGCATGGCGCCGACCGAATCGACAAAGGTGAAGCGGCCCGGACGCAGCCGCAGCACCGCGATGTCCCCGACCGCACCAACGGCAAGCCTGCCGAGATCGGGCCTGGCGATTGCCTCGGCCGGCCGCTGTGTTGCGGCGCGCAGCACTTCGACCAGCGGCATGGCGAGCGCCAGCAGCTTCGACATGCAGACCAGAATGTCGAAGGCGGGACCATCGACACAATAGAGATGCACGTCACTGCTGATCACGTCCGGCGCCAATCCTTCGCTCAGCATCGCTTTGGCCACTTCGAAATCGAACGAGCCCATGCCGTGGCCGATATCGAAGATGACGCCGCGCTCGCGCGCCAGCCGCATGTCCGGCCGCACCGCCCCCGAGGCGAAGACCGGCGCGTTGGGAAACGGCCGGAAGCAGTGGGTGAGGATGTCGCCCTTGCGCAGCCGCGGCAGCACTTCCGAGCGGCCGGGCGGCGGCTCGTCTATATGCGCCATCAGCGGCAGGCCGGCTTTGTCGGCGGCCTCGAGCGCGAGATCGACCGGCGCGATGCCGCTGGTGCCACCGGCGTGGCGACCCGAGCGAACCTTGACGCCGACAACCACGTCCGCGTGCTCGCGCGCCGCCGCCACCGTTTCCCGCGGTTCGCAGAGCCGGAGGTCGCTACACTCGCCGACCGCCACGGTCTGCGAGAAGCCGAAAATGCCGGCAAAGGAAATGTTCACATAGGCCAGGATGCGGACCTTCGAGCGCTCGATGACGTGGCGGCGAAAGCCGAGGAAATTGCCGGCGCCGGCACTTCCGGCATCGATGAAGGTGGTGGTGCCGCTCTTTGCGGCGAGCCGGTCGGCATCGACGCCGAGCGAGGTGCCGCCCCAATAGACATGGCTGTGCAGGTCGATCAGGCCCGGCGCGACGATGGAGCCCGTGGCGTCGATGACGCGCGCGGCACGTTCGAAGGGGATTTCGGCGTCGATCGCGGCGATACGGCCGTCGGCAATCGCCAGATCGCGTTGCGCGTCGAGGCCGGACGCCGGATCGATGAGGCGGCCGCCTTTTATCAGCAGATCGAATTGCATCGCGCCTGTCTCCGCTTGCCCGTCAGGCCGGCCTGTAGGCAACGACCTCGACCTCGATCTTGATGTCGATCATCAGCCGCGACTCCACTGTCGTGCGCGCCGGCGGGTCTTTCGGGAAATGCCTGGCATAGACGGTGTTGAAAATGCCGAAATCGCGCGCGTCCTCCAGCCAGACCGTCGTCTTGACCACGTCGTCGAGGGTACAGCCGGCCAGCGCCAGTGCCCCCTTGACGTTCGACAGCACCTGCTCGGTCTGTTCGGCGATGCCGCCCTTGACCACCAGCCCGTCGCTGCCGACCGGTACCTGGCCTGAGACATAGACGAAATCGCCGGCCCTGACCGCCGGAGACAACGGCACATGGGATTTTCCAAAACACTGCTTGGGCAAGAAGGCCTCCTGTCTAGGTTCTTTGGATGAACGCGCGATGCTGCGAGAGATAGGGGGCGGTTGCACGCCATCGATCCACATTTTGAAAGCCTATATCGCTTTGCTGCGGTAACGCCAGAACGATCACCGCCCTTGGTGATCCTTCGCGCCCCCTCTGTCCCGCCAGCGTCTGGACCCGCGACACCAGCCGGCTCAGCGGTCGATCCGCGTCGACAGGATGATCGACGACGACGTGCGCTCGACCCCGTCCATGGCGCCGATCTGGTCGAGAAGCGTGTCGAGATCCCTGATCGACGGCGCCTCGACGATGACGATCATGTCGAAATTGCCGCTGACCGAGTGCAGCGTGCGAACCGGCGCCAGCGCCTGCAGGCTGCGCACCACCTTGTCGGCAAGCTTGGGGGTGACGGTGAGCAGGACATGCGCCCTGACCAGCCCCTGTTCGTAATCCGGCGAAAGCCTGACGCAGTAGCCGGCGATGATGCCGCGCTGTTCCAGCCGCTCGATCCGGCTTTGCACCGTCGTTCGTGAGACGCCGAGCCGCCGCGCCAGTTCGGCGGTCGAGGCGCGCGCATTGATGCGCAGCAGGGAAAGCAGCGCCTGGTCGGCATCGCTGAGCATTTCGACGAACCTTGTCGGCATATTGTGTAAAGAGAGACTGCGTTTAGTACAATCCCACGCTTCCTTTCGACAGGCAAGCTGCGATTCTAACCGTGAATTTAGCATTGGTGCGAGGGACCGGTCATGAAGGAAATCATTGTCGTCGGCGCCGGCAAGATCGGCTCGACCATTGCCGAGATGCTGGCTTCCACGGGCAACTACCATGTCACGCTCGTCGACCGCTCGGCGGCGCAGCTTGGCGCGGCCGAACTGCCTGAAACGGTCGAGACGCTGGAACTCGACATCGAGGCCGCCGGCACCCTCGAAGCGGCCTTGGCCGGCAAGTTCGCCGTGCTCAGCGCCGCGCCCTTCCATCTGACGACGCGCATCGCCGAGGCGGCGGCCAGCGCCGGGGTGCACTATCTCGATCTGACCGAGGACGTCGTCAGCACCAGGCGGGTCAAGGAGCTGGCGCGTTCCGGCAGCAGCGCCTTCATCCCGCAATGCGGGCTGGCGCCGGGCTTCATCTCGATCGTCGCCAACGATCTCGCCAGCCGCTTCGACACGCTGGAAGGCGTGCGCATGCGGGTCGGCGCTCTGCCGCAATACCCGTCGAATGCGCTGAACTACAACCTGACCTGGAGCACCGACGGCGTCATCAACGAATATTGCGAGCCTTGCGAGGCGATCGTCGAAGGCGAGCTGGTCGAAGTGCCGCCGCTCGAGGAGCGCGAGGAGTTCTCGCTCGACGGCGTCACCTACGAGGCGTTCAACACCTCGGGCGGGCTGGGCACGCTGGCCGAAACGCTGAAAGGCAAGGTGCGGACGCTGAACTACCGCACCATCCGCTATCCCGGCCATGCCGCGATCATGAAGGCGCTGCTCAACGATCTCGGCCTGCGCCACCGCCGCGACGTGCTGAAGGACATTTTCGAAAGCGCCCTGCCGGCGACGCTGCAGGACGTGGTCATCGTCTTCGTCACCGTCAGCGGCCGCAAGAACGGCCGTCTGCTGCAGGAAACCTACGCCAACAAGATCTACGCCAGGCGTGTCGGCGAAACGGTGCGCAGCGCCATCCAAATCACCACGGCGTCCGCCATCTGCGCCGTGCTCGACATGCTCGCCGACGGCACCTTGCCGGCAAAGGGCTTCATCAAGCAGGAGGACATCGCGCTCGACGCGTTTCTAGCCAACCGATTCGGCCGCGCCTATGCGCAGCACGAGATGGTTAGCCGGCTTGCGGGGTGAGCTGCGTAATCTCCCCTTGAGGGGGAGATGTCGCCGAAGGCGACAGAGGGGGTCGCCTCGCGTAAAGCGCTAACCTCCATCTATCGCAAAGGGAGGTCGCATCCAGTCGAACCGACCCCCTCTGGCCTGCCGGCCATCTCCCCCTCAAGGGGGGAGATCACCTGCCCTCAGACATGCACCGCCCGCCCCAGCGCCTTCAACGCCGCTTCCTGAAAACCCTCGCCCCGTGTCGGATGGGCATGGATGGTGCCGGCGATATCCTCCAGCGTCGCGCCCATCTCCAGCGCCAGCCCAAACGCCGTCGACAGTTCCGACACGCCCTGGCCGACGGCCTGGATGCCGAGCACCAGATGGTTGTCCGCCCGCGCTACTACCCGGACGAATCCGTCCTCGCCCAACTTCGTCATCGCCCGGCCATTGGCGGCGAAGGGAAACAGCCCGACCTTGATCTCGCCACGGGTCTTTGCCTCTTCCGGCGACAGGCCCGCGGTGACCAGCTCCGGATCAGTGAAGCAGACGGCCGGGATCGCTCGTCTGTCCCAACTGCGCTTGTGGCCGGCGACGATCTCGGCGACCATTTCGCCTTGCGCCATCGCCCGGTGCGCCAGCATCGGCTCGCCGGTGACGTCGCCAATGGCAAAGATGCCACGCATCGAGCTGCGGCACTGGTCATCGATGCGGATGAAGGGTCCGGCCATGTCGAGGTCGATCTGCTCCAACCCCCAGCCTTCGGTCACCGGCTTCCGACCGACCGTGACCAGGACCTTGTCGGCAGCAATCTTGCCGTTCTTGCCGCCATTCGTCTCGACCAGCAGCGCGTCGCGCTTAGTGGACAGCCCCTTGGCCTTGGCGTTCACGAGCACCTCGATGCCGAGTTCGGCCAGCCGCTTCACCACCGGCCGGGTCAGTTCCGCATCGTATTGCGCCAGCACGCGCGGCAACGCCTCGACCACGGTCACCTTGGCGCCCAGCTTGGCAAAGGCGATGCCGAGTTCCAGCCCGATATAGCCGCCGCCGACCACCGCCAGCCTCTCCGGAACTTCGCTCAGCGCCAGCGCCTTGGTCGACGAAATCACCGGCCCACCGAATGGCAGCGATGGCAGTTCGACCGGCGCCGAGCCGGTCGCGATCACCACCGTTTCGGCGCGGATCACCTGCATGCCGATCTCGGTCTCGACGGCAACGGTCTTGCCGTCGCGAAATGTCGTCCAGCCATGCACCGTCTTCACGCCCGCTTTCTTCAGCAGGCCGGCGACACCGTTGTTCAGCCGGCTAACGATGCCATCTTTCCAGGCAATGGTCGCGGCGAGATCAAGCGATGGTGCTGCGACCGTTATGCCGAGTGGACTTTTGCCGCCGGCCATGTGCGAGAGCTTCTCGAACTCTTCGGCCGCATGGATCAGCGCCTTGGACGGGATGCATCCGACATTGAGGCAAGTGCCGCCGGGCTTGCCGGCCTCGACAATCACCGTGTCGATGCCAAGTTGCCCGGCGCGGATGGCGCAGACATAGCCGCCGGGACCGGCGCCGATGACGAGCAGCTTGCAGGAGATTTCCTTCATCATGTCGCTCTAGCTCCTCGGCAAGCTGGAGGGACAGCACCCCCCTCTGCCCTGCCGGGCACCTCCCCCGCAAGGGGGGGAGATCAGCAGCTTCGACGCCCCGCTTACTCCTGCGACATTGGAGATTGGCGAAGGCCGGGAAGGCAGCCAATCTCCCCCCTTGCGGGGGAGATGCCCGGTAGGGCAGAGGGGGGTGGGAAGGATCGCTACTGTTCTCATTCTGCGCTGCTGCCCATTACCTCAATCCACAAAAATCAGCGCTGGCGTTTCCAGCAGCGCCTTGATCCGTTGAATGAACACCGCGGCGTCCCAGCCGTCGATGACGCGGTGGTCGAAGCTGGAGGACAGGTTCATCATTTTGCGCGGGATAAACTGGCTGCCGTCCCATACCGGCCGCACCATCATCTTGTTGACGCCGACGATCGCCACTTCCGGATGATTGATCACCGGCGTCGTCGCCACGCCGCCCATGGCGCCGAGCGAGGTGATTGTGATGGTCGATCCCGAGAGCTCGTCGCGCGTCGCCGTTCCGGACTTTGCCGCTTCGGCCAGCCTGACAACCTCGGCTGCGCAATCCCAGATGTCGCGCGCCTCGGCGTGCTTGACCACCGGCACCATCAGCCCCGAAGCCGTCTGCGCGGCGATGCCGATATGGACGCCGCCATGCTGGTGGACGATGCCGGCTTCGTCGTCGAACAGCGCGTTGACATTGGGCTGGTCGGCGATTGCCTTGACCATCGCCCGCATCAGGAACGGCAGCAGCGTCAGCTTCGGCCTGTCCGCGCCCGGCCGCTTCTCCTTGTTGAGCGCGGCGCGCAAATCCTCGAGCGCGGTGACGTCGATCTCCTCGACATAGGTGATGTGCGGGATGCGCGACTTGGCCAGCGTCATCTTCTCGGCGATCTTTCGCCTGAGCCCGACTATCTTGATGTCCTCGACCGCCTCGTTGCGGGCAAGGCCAAGGACTTTCGCGAGCTGCGGTCCGCGTGCCAGGAACGCGTCGATGTCCTCGTGCTGGATGCGGCCGGCCGGGCCGGTTCCCGGGACCTGCCGAAGGTCAATGCCGGCCTCTTTCGCCCTGAGGCGGACGGCCGGCGAGGCCAGTGGCTTTTCGCCCTCGGGGCGCGGCGCGCCGGACGTCGCAGTACCCCCACCCCTAACCCCTCCCCACAAGGGGGAGTGGGATTCTGTCCGCGCCACACCTGCGTTCCCGTTTCTTGGAGCAAGCTCAGGCGAGAGCGAGGGGGGCGGGGCATCGGCTTTGGCGGCCGTGACGCGTCCCCCTCCCCCTTGTGGGGTGGGGTCAGGGGTGGGGGCACGCTTGGCGCCCGCCTCAACGTCCCGTGGCGGCTTGACGTTACCCTCGCCCGCCACCTTCAGCCTGACAATCGGTGAGCCGATCGCCACCGTGTCGCCGATCTCGGCGCCCAACCAGACGATTTCGCCATCGACGGGCGAAGGAATTTCGACCGTCGCCTTGTCGGTCATGACAGCGGCAAGCACTGCATCCTCGCGCACGAGATCGCCGACCTTGACCTGCCATTCGACGAGCTCGGCCTCGGCGACGCCTTCGCCGACATCGGGCAGCTTGATGACATATTCGCCCATCGTCTTCCCCCTTAGGCTTCCATCGTTTCGACGAGCGCGCGGCCTAGCCGGGCCGGACCGGGAAAATAGTCCCACTCCTGCGCATGTGGATAGGGCGTGTCCCAGCCGGTGACCCGCGCCACCGGCGCTTCCAGATGGTAGAAGCAGTTCTCCTGCACCAGCGCCGAAAGTTCGGCGCCGAAGCCGGATGTTAGCGTCGCCTCATGCACGATCACACAGCGCCCGGTCTTGTTGACCGAGGCGACGATCGTCTCGAGATCCAGCGGCAGCAGCGTCCTCAGATCGATGATCTCGGCATCGATGCCGGTCTCCTCGGCGGCCGCCTGGGCGACATAGACCATCGTGCCATAGGCAAGCACGGTGACCGCAGCGCCCGGCCGCCGGATCACCGCCTTGCCGAGCGGCACGGTGTAATGGCCATCGGCGACTTCGCCGAGCTCATGTTTCGACCATGGCGTTACCGGCCGCTCGTGATGACCGTCGAAGGGGCCGTTGTAGAGCCGCTTCGGCTCCAGGAAGATCACCGGGTCGGGATCCTCGATCGCCGCGATCAGCAGGCCCTTGGCGTCATGCGGATTGGACGGAACCACGACCTTCAGGCCGGACACGTGGGTGAACAGCGCCTCCGGGCTCTGGCTGTGGGTCTGGCCGCCGAAGATACCGCCGCCGGTCGGCATTCTCACGACGATCGGGCAGGTGAAATCACCGTTCGACCGGTAGCGCAGCCGCGCCGCTTCCGAGACGATCTGGTCGTAGGCCGGATAAACGTAGTCGGCAAACTGCACCTCGACGCAAGGCTTCAGCCCATAGGCGGCCATGCCGATGGCCGCGCCGACAATGCCGGATTCGCTGATCGGCGCATCGAAGCAGCGGCTCTTGCCGTATTTCGCCTGCAGGCCCTGGGTGCAGCGGAAGACGCCGCCGAAGAAACCGACATCCTCGCCGAACACGATGACGCGTTCGTCGCGCGCCATCGACACGTCCATGGCGTCGCGGATCGCCTCGATCATGGTCCGCCGCGGCATGGTCAGACCCCTGCCTGTTGGCGCTGGCGCCGAAGATGCGGCGGCATCTCGGCATAGACGCCCTCGAACATGTCGCGCGCCGAGGGCTTGCCGCCGGCATGCAGCGTGCCGTGGCGCTCGGCCTCCCGCTGCGCCGAAATCACCGTGTCAAGGATTTCCGCTTCGGCCTGGGCGTGGCGTTCGTCCGACCAGACGCCACGCTGGATGAGATGGTTCTTCAGCCTGACGATCGGGTCGCCGAGCGGCCAGGCATCGGACTCGGCCTTCGGCCGGTAAGCGGACGGGTCGTCGGAGCTCGAATGGGCGCCGACGCGGTAGGTGACGTATTCGATCAGCGTCGGCCCGAGATTGCTGCGCGCCCGTTCCGCGGCCCATTTGGCCACCGCGTGGACGGCGAGATAGTCGTTGCCGTCGACGCGCAGCGACGGAATGCCGAAGCCGAGCCCGCGCGCGGCGAACGTGCCGGAGCCGCCGCGGGCGATGCCCTGGAACGTCGAAATCGCCCACTGGTTGTTGACGACATTGAGCACGACCGGCGCCTTGTAGGTCGAGGCGAAGACCAGCGCCGAATGGAAGTCGGACTCGGCGGTCGAGCCGTCGCCGATCCAGGCGGCGGCGATCTTTGAATCGTTGCTGATTGCCGAGGCCATCGCCCAGCCGACCGCCTGGATATACTGCGTCGCCAGATTGCCGGAGATCGAGAAGAAGCCGTGCTCCTTCGACGAATACATGATCGGCAATTGCCGCCCTTTCAGCGGATCGGCCTCGTTCGAATAGATCTGGTTCATCATCGTGACCATCGGGTAGCCGTCGGCGATGAGCAGGCCGGCCTGCCGATAGGTCGGAAAATTCATGTCGCCCCGCGACAGCGCCTTGCGGAAGGCGCAGCTCACCGCTTCTTCGCCGAGATGCTGCATGTAGAAAGAGGTCTTGCCCTGGCGCTGCGCCATCTGCATGCGCGCATCGAAGCTGCGCAGCGTCACCATATGACGTAGCCCCTCCAGCAGCTCTTCATCGGAAAGCAGGCCGGCCCATGGCCCGACGGCCTCGCCAGCGCGGTTCAGCACGCGAATGATCGAGAACGCCAGATCGCGGATGGTACGCGGATCGACGTCGATCTCGGGACGCGGCACTGAGCCGGCCTTGGGGATGGTCACGTCTGAAAAATCCGGCGTTCCGCCCGGCCGCACCTCCGGCTCCGGAACATGGAAACGCAACATTCCGGCATCGGCCATGATCTCGATCCTCCACTGTTGCCCGGCGCGATATTTGCACACCGCCAGACCAGTGCCAATTCGCCGGGCGAGGCTTCGCTGCCGCTGGCTACTGCCGGCGGCAGACAGGATGGAGATATGGCGGCGAAATTTCTTGTCGATCTTCCGCGCCGGCGCGCAATTTGGCGAATGGTCCGGGCTGATCTGGCGCACGAGGAGTGAATTTCGGTGACAAGATCGCTAGGTCAAGTTCCTTCGCCCCCCTCTGTCCTGCCGG